>NZ_JBIRSJ010000019.1:0-257978 GCF_044334165.1 Streptomyces sp. NPDC020845
ACCGTCGCCGAGCTTTCCGGCGGCCACGGCGGCCCCGAAGTACCGCCCGGACTGGGCCGCCTGAGCGCCCAGGGTGGACGCCTGAACGGAGTCAGAGGCAGCGCCGGAGTCAGCGGCAGCGGCGGAGCCAGCGGCAGTGGCAGTGGCGGAGCCGGCAGGCGTCGCGGTGGCGGGTGTGGCCGTCGCGGTCCCGGCCACCGCCATCACGCCGGCGGCCAGCAGCCCTAACGCCGAGGCTCGGCGTCGGCCGGATCTGATCAGAGGGGTCATGTCTCTCCTCGAGGGTCAGGGCGTGCTCAGTTCGAAGCGTGCGATTCGCACCGAGCCGCCGAGCGCCTGGGTGGCGTAGTTGAAGAGGGCGTAGCGATATCCCATGAAGAACCGCCAGTCGTTGCCCATCGTGAAAGAGGGCCCAAGGCGGGTGAAGGTGGTGCCGTCCGTGCTGTACGAGAAGGTGCCGGGCCGGGCGGCGCCGGGGCGGATGTCGGCGGTGGCCCGTAGCCAGATGCGGCCGCCGGAGACGGCCGCGCTCGCGGCCTCGGTGCCGGTGCCGGTGGTGTTCCAGTTGGTGTCCATGGTCAGGCCGTTCACCATCACCACCCTGGTCGCGCCGCCGTCACGTTTGACGCCGATCCATGCGGAGGAGTCGCGCAGGAGCGCGAGGCCCGCCCGGTCTCCGTCCCTCATCGCGGAGTAGTCGAGCTGGATGGTGGCGGTGGAGGTGGGCCCCTGGATCCGGTGGGTGAGGGTGTTGCGCGCCCAGTACAGATCGCCCGTGACCGTCGCGGTCTGGAGCGTCAGACTGTTGTTGACCGACCACTTGCTGTTGTCGGGGTTGTGGTTCCACTCCCACTTGGGCTTGAGGGTGGTGCCGTCGAAGGTGTCGACGCCGATGAGCGGGGTGACCTGGCGGGGCGGGGCCGGGACGGCAGGGCTGGGGTACGAGGCGCCCCAGGCGCCGCCCACGAGCTGGATGGTGGGCCAGCCGTCCGAGGTCCAGGTGATCGGGGCCAGGACGGGGATCCGGCCGCCGGGGTAGGCGTCGACGAAGGCCATGTAGTGCCAGGCGCCGTTCTGCGTCTGCACCAGTCCGCCCTGGTGAGGCACCCCGCCGCCGGAGACCGGGCCGCGCAGGTCGAGGAGGACCTGCCGCAGCGTATAGGGCCCGAAGGGGCCGCTGGTCGACTTCAGGATGTACTGGCCGTTGGCGGGGCGGGTGAGGAAGATGTAGTAGTTCCCGTTGATCTTGTAGAAGCGGGAGCCCTCCAGGGTGCCGATGCTGGAGGGCGTGGAGAACACCTGCTGTGTGCGCACCTGGGTGCGTCCGTCGGCGGAGAGCTGGGCCACGCTGATGGTGGTGTTCCCGTATGCCACGTACAGGGTGTCGTCGCTGTCGACGAGCAGACCCGCGTCGTAGTACGCGTTGTCGATCGTGGTGAGCCTGGACCAGGGCCCTTCGACGGCGGTGGCGGTGTAGATGTACGTCTTGGCGAAGTCGATCTGGCCGAGCCAGTAAAATGTCCTGTTGCTCGGGCGGTAGGCCAGCGACGAGGCCCAGATGCCCCGGACATAGCCGCGCGCCCCGTTGAGGTCGTACTTGGCGCCGAAGTCCAGGACCGGCACCGAGTGTCCGGCGAACTCCCAGTTGACCAGGTCGTACGAGCGCAGGATGGGCGCCCCCGGCGAATAGTGCATCGTGGAGGCCGAGTAGTAGTAGGTGTCCCCGACGCGGATGATGTCGATATCGGCGAAGTCCTGCCAGATCACCGGGTTGGTGTACGACGCGGCAGCGGCGGACGGGCCCTGCGTCTCGGCCGCGCGGGCCGACGCCGTGGCGCGCGGGGCGGTGGTCATGGGGACTGCGGTCGCGGCGATCAGGCCGGTGGCCGTCGTCAGCGCTCTCCGACGACTGTGAGGGTGATGGGTCCATGACATATGACGCACTCCCTTGCGCTGTGGGACCGCTCCCACGGAAGGGTGCGGGGCGGCGGGAAGGCTTTGCCGGTATGGGGGGTGTTGGTGCTGCCTTACTCGGTTCGCGCTGTACGCCCCGGTCTGGCGGCACGTCGTTCGGCATGTCGAATGGCGGCCGGTTATCCGGACGTTGAGGATGATAGGTGACTTGCCGGAGGCGTCAATACCTCTCGCACCATCTGGCACTGCGGCACCATGCCGCGCCGACGAAACCAGCGATGTTCCGAGGGAACACCGCTGGGCAGAAGCCGACTGTGCGGGCGTGGCCAGACGTTGACGCCGTAGTCCTTGGCGATCCCGGCGAGTCCCGTCGCGTAGCCCTGGCCGATGGCGCGGAACTTCCACTCGCCGCCGCGCCGGTAGAGCTGGCCGAACACCATCGCGGTTTGGTCGTATGCGTCCTCGGTCAGCTCGTAGCGGCACATCTCCACGCCCGTCGCCTGGTGGACCACGCGAATGTACGCGTCACGGATCCGGCCGAAGGTGATGGCCGCCCCGCCCTGGTTGTGGACCGACACCATGAACACCACGGACTCGGCATGCGCCGGAAGCAGGTTGAAGTCCACGGCGATCTGCTCGTCGTCACCCTCGCCCTCACCGGTCTTGTTGTCGCCGGTGTGGCGGACCGAACCCTCCGGTGTGGCCCGGTCGTTGAAGAAGACGAAGTGCTGATCCGACAGAACCCGGCCATCGCCGCCCAGGGCCAGCGCGCTCGCGTCCAGGTCGTTGATGGAGTGTCGAGGGGTCGTTCTCGGCCATGCGGGGCGCCCCGGCGCGTGCTCACGTGGTCGACCTGCGGGTGTGCAGGCTCAGCACGGCACCCGCCATCAGCAGCAGCGCCCCCGTGCCCTGCACTCCGTCGAACGACTCGCCCATGAAGAGCGTGGCGCACACGGTGTTGACGACCGGGACCAGGAACATCATGAGAGAAGCCGATGCGGGCCCCACGGCCGCGATGCCCCGGTAATACAGCAGGTTGGCGACGGCGGCGGCGCACACGGCGAGATACGCGGCGTTCAGCCACACCCCGGTCGGCAAGTCGCCCCAGCGCACGTCCGGCAGATCGGGCACGGCGATCACCCCCAGGAGGACGGCGCCCGCACATGTGGCGTAGGTCGTGGCCCGCAGCGGCTCGATACCGGCCAGCACCCGCGGCCCGGCCAGGGTGTACGCGGCCCAGCACACCGCACTGAGGAGGAACAGCGCGTCCCCCGCGAGCCGTGTCGAGTCACCGCCCCCGGACGAGGTGCCGCCCGCCCCCAGAAAGAAGACCACGGCCCCGGCCAGCCCCGTCCCGAGCCCGGCGATACGCGCCGCCGAGGCCCGCTCACGCCGTACCGCCAGCAGAAAGGCGCTGGTGAGCACCGGGCTCATGACCGGGATGAGAATGCCGGCGTCCAAGGAGGGCGCCAGCGACAGCCCCCAGAAGAAGAACGCGTTGTACGCGAATACGCCCAGCACCCCCGCCAGCGCCGCGCGCCACCCGTGGCGCGCCGCCACCTCCGTCCGCCGTCGGCCCCCGGACACCCGTCGGCCCCCGGACACCTGTAGGGCCAGCAGCAGCGCGAGGGCCCCACCGCCGAAACGCATCAGCGCGGCAACGGTGTGCGGCATATGGTCCACCACCGACTTGGAGCTGGAGAAGGCGCTGCCCCACAACACCATGGTGACGCCGAGGAGCGCATAAGGACCGCTCAGGCCCTGTTTCGATGCCATGCCCCCACCCTGGCCACCCGCCCCGCGCCTGTCTTGAACGCTTGTGCGCCCACCATGTGCAGCACAATGAGGCCATGGGAACGGAACAGAGCTGGGTGCGCTACTGGCGGGACGGCTCGTCTCCGTTGGAGGCGATGCAGGCCCACTTCTTCGACCATGTGTACGCGCCGCACAGCCACGACACGTACTCCTTCGGCATCACTGACGTCGGCGCCCAGCGATTCCACTGCCGCGGTGCGGCTCACACCAGCGGCGCCGGGATGGTGATGGCCTTCAACCCGGACGATGTGCACGACGGCCGGGCCGCCGCGGAACTGGGCTACCAGTACCGCATCGTGCACATCGGCCCCGAGCTGGTGCGCGACGTGCTCACCGACGCGACCGGCAAAGGCGCCGCGGCCATGCCCTTGTTCGGGCAGCCCGTCCTTCACGACACCACGCTCACCGGCGCGCTGGCCCGCCTCCACGCCGTGCTCAGCGGACCCGCGGACCCCGGCGTACGGGACGAATGCCTGACCGCGGCCGTGCTCGCGGCGGCCCGCCGCGGCGCCACCCGCGCCCCCCGCCTCCGCGCGGAGTCGGCGAGCGCCCAGCGTCAGATCGCCCGCCGGGCCGTCGCCCTCCTCCGCGAGTCCTGCCTCGAACCATCCCTCACGCCACTGCCCGCCGCCGCTCTGGCCGAGGCGATCGGCTGCAGCCGCTACACCCTCTACCGCTCCTTCCGCACCGAATACGGCCTGGCCCCCAGCGCCTACCAGCGCCAGCTCCGTCTGCGCCGCGCCCGCGACCTGATGGCCACGGGGATCAGCCCCGCCGCCGCGGCAGCCGCCACCGGCTTCGCCGACCAGGCCCACTTCACCCGCTGGTTCCACCGCGCCTACGGCCTGACCCCGGGCACCTTCCACCGTGCGCTGGGGGTCGGCTAGCCCGGGCCGGCCGGGCCGTCAGGCGGGGGTGAGGCGGTACGTCACGCCGGGCTCGGTGTCGAACGAGGTGAGGTCCGGCTCGGGGTGGTCCGTCTGTACGGGCTGCCCCTGCGCGGTGACCTTCAGGCGGGTCGTCGCCCGGACCACGGCGCGGGTGCCGATACGGGAGTGCAGCCGGCAGTCGGCCGGGGTGGCGTTGCTCCAGGTGAGATCCACCTCGAAGCCACCGCGGGCCATAAGCCCGTGAATTCGCCCGTTGGGGAGCGAGGGAGGCAGGGCGGGCAGGAGGTGGAGTTCACCGGCGTGGGACTGCAGCAGCCACTCCGTGATCCCCGACGTGGCGCCGAAGTTGCCGTCGATCTGGAACGGGGGGTGCAGATCGAAGAGGTTGGGTGCGGTGCGCTCGGGCGTGAGCAGGTCGCCCAGCAGTTTGAAGGAGCGGTCGCCTTCGAGGAGACGCGCCCAGAAATTGATTTTCCAGGCCAGTGACCAGCCGGTTCCCGCGTCGCCGCGCTGCTCCATGGTCCTACGGGCCGCCGCGAACAGTTCGGGCGTCCCGCGCTTGGTGATCTGGTTGCTGGGATGCAGACCGTACAGATGCGAGATGTGGCGGTGGTTCTGCTCCGGGGCGATGGCGTCCCAGTCCTCCTGCCACTCCTGCAGCTGGCCCTGGGCGCCGATCTTCATGGGTGGCAACTTCCCGCGCACGGTCTTCGCCTCGGCCCGCATGTCCGTGTCCTCGCCGAGCAGTTCGGAGGCGTTGACGAAACCGTCGAACAGATCGCGCAGAATCTGGTTGTCCATCGTCGGCCCCGCGCAGAGCGACACATCCGGGTGGTGGGCGTGTTCGGGGGACATCGACGGGCAGGTGACGAGGTGGCCGCTGGACGGATCGGTGACCAGGGTGTCCAGGAAGAACAACACCGCACCCCTGAGCACCGGATAGCGCTCGCGCAGCGCCTCCTTGTCGCCCGTGAACAGATAGTGGTCCCAGATACCGGTGGCCAGCCAGGCCCCTCCGGTGGGCCAGGTGCCGTAGAAGGCCTGGTCGCAGGGGGCGGTGCCACGCCAGCCGTCGACGTTGTGGTGGGCGACCCAGCCGCGTGCCCCGTACTGCGTCCGGGCGGTCCTCGCGCCCGACACCGACAGGTCGGCGAGCATGTCGAAAACCGGCTCCCAGCACTCCAGAAGGTTGGTGACGGGGGCCGGCCAGTAGTTCATCTCGGTGTTGATGTTGATGGTGTACCGGCACGACCAGGGCGGGCTGAGCAGATCGTTCCAGATGCCCTGAAGGGTGGCCGGCTGGGCGCCCGGCCGCGAGCAGGAGATCAGCAGATACCGCCCGAACTGGTAGTGCAGGGAGACCAGTTGTGGATCGAAGGCGGAGGAGAAGTTCTTCACCCGCTCATCGGTGGGCAGCTTCGCCGCATCGGTCGACCCCAGATCGAGCGTCACCCGGCGGAACAGCCGCCGGTAGTCGTCGATGTGGCGCTTGCGCAGCGTCGTGAACGGGACGTCGGAGGCGGCGTTGAGCGGGGCGGCGGCGCGGGCGGTGTGGTCGCCGGTCGGGTTGCCGAAGTCCGTATAGCTGGTTCCGATGGACACCAGCAGGGTGATGGAGTCGGCGCCGGCCACCGTGAGCTTTCCGCCCTCACTGCCGACCGTGCCCCCCTCCGCACAGGCGCGGGCCAGCGCCCGGAACCGTACCTGACCGGTGATACCGCTCCGGGTCTGCCCCGTGCCGTCGATCGCGACCGTGATCCGGTCCGGCGAGGAGCCGGTCACGCTCTGAGGGCTGTCGAAGGCGGCGGTGAAGGAGATGGAGCCGGGAGTGTCCGCGGTCAGCCGTAAGGCGATGACCTGGTCGGGATGGCTGGCGATGACCTCGCGACGGTAGGTGACGCCGCCCTGCGTGTAGCGGACCGAGGTGATGGCGGAGTCGATGTCGAGCTCACGGCGGTAGCCGCTGACCTCGCCCTGGGCAGAGAAGGTCAGCCGGAGATCGCCGACCGTCTGATAGGGCAGCTCGGAGAGGGGGTTGCCCATGAAAGTGCTGTCGATCAGGGCCTGGGCGTCGGCCCATTCACCGGCGAAGACCCTTCTGCGGATCTCGGGAAGGTTGCTCAGCCCCTGAGGATTGGCCGGGTCGTACGGGCCACCGGCCCACACCGTGTCCTCGTTGAGCTGGAGCCTCTCGGTTTCGGTGCCGCCGAACACCATGGCGCCGAGCCGTCCGTTGCCGATGGGCAGCGCCTCCAGCCACTCGGAAGCGGGCCGCGGATACCAGAGGGTGAGCTCACCGGGGAGCGTCGTACCCTCGGCCGTGTCGTCCGGCGTGGCGTCGGTCGAGGTGTCCGATGTGGCGCCGGTCTGCTCGGCGGCGTGGGCAACGCCGGACGGGAGGCCGGCCGCACCGGCCGCGGTCGCTGTGGACAGGGCGAAGAAATGTCTGCGGTCCATGGACACAAGACTCAATTCATCGGATGTCTGCTGTCAACACACCCGGAGCGGCGGTACGTTCCGACGATGAGCGGCTGGGTCAGGGCTTCAGCCGCTCGAGTCCGTCCGCGCCGGCCGTCGTGGTCGTCATCTCCTGCGTGCCGATGACGGAGAGCAGTTCCAGCTGGGCCGCGCCCTCGGTGCCGGGCTGGGCGCTGAACCACAGCAGGCGCTGGCGGCCGTCCTCGCTGAACAGGCTGTGACAGTCCAGCTCGATCAGGCCCAGCGCCGGGTGGATGATGCGCTTGTGGTCGGCCCGCCGCAGGGCGACGTCATGAGTGTCCCAGAGGGCGGCGAACTCCGCGCTGCGCCGGCGCAGCGCGGCCACCAGCCGGGCCACCTCGGTGTCGCTGCCGCGCCGGGCGGCGACCGCCTGGAGGTCGGCGACGAAGACCCGGGAGTGGTGGGGGTGGTCCTCGGGCGGGTAGATCGTACGGGCCTCGGGGTCGGTGAACCAGCGGTAGACGAGGCTTGTCGCGGGGCCGCGTACCGCCGGGGGCCGGCCGATGAGCGCGGCGGCCAGGGGGTTCTGCACGAGGGTCTGGTGCAGATCGGTGATCACCTGGGCGGGGGTGGTGGCGAGCCGGTCCAGCAGACCGAGCAGGCCGGGCTGGACATGCGCGTTCGGGCCGTGTGTCGCGGGCGGGACCGGCCGGTCGGCGAGGTGGAACAGATGGTCGCGCTCGTCGCCGTCCAGCCGTAGCGCCCGGGCGAGCGCGGCCAGCACCTGCGCCGAGGGCTGCGCGCCGCGCCCGCGCTCCAGCTCGGTGTAGTAGTCCGCGGACAGCCCGGCCAGCTGGGCGACCTCCTCGCGCCGCAGGCCCGGCACCCGGCGCCGGGGTCCGCCGGGCAGACCGACGTCGGACGGGCGGATCCGGTCGCGCCTGGATTTGAGGAACGCGGCGAGTTCGGCATGCTTCACGCCCCCATCGTCGCGCGTACCGGCGGGCTGAGCCAGGGGTTGAGAACCCCAGGGTGGAGACAGCCCTGGCTGACCCAGGAACGCCGGGCCACGCTGGAGCACACCGGCAGGGCGCCGTCGGCTCGTCGGCCCGCTGACACGGGACACCGGCACCGACACCCCTACGCCTTGCGCCATGAACCATCCGACGTTCCATCCCCGTCATCACCTTGCAGGAGTCTGCATGTCCACCCAAGAAACCCCGACGAACCGCGTCGCCATCGTCACGGGCGGTTCCCGTGGCATCGGCCGCGGGGCGGTGACCCGGCTGGCCGCCGACGGATACGCCGTCGTGGTCGGCTACGCGGGCAACCGCGATCAGGCCGAGGCCGCCGTCAAGGAGGTCATCGCCGCCGGAGGCAGGGCGGTCGCCGTCCGGGCCGACGTCGCCGACGAGCGGCAGGTGGCCGAGCTCTTCGACACCGCGGAGGCCGAGTACGGCGGCGTAGACGTCGTCGTCCACGCGGCAGGCCGCACGTATCTGGCCCCGATCGCCGAGCTGGACCTGGCGGAGCTGGACGCGCTGCACCGCACCAACATCCGCGGCACCTTCGTCGTCGCCCAGCAGTCCGCCCGGAGGATCCGCGGCGGCGGTGCGCTCATCACCTTCTCCACCTCCGTGGTGGGCCTGGCCTTCCCCCGCTACGGCGCCTACAGCGCCAGCAAGGGCGCGGTCGAGGCACTGACCATGGTCCTGGCGCGCGAGCTGCGCGGCCGGGACATCACGGTCAACACCGTCGCCCCCGGACCCACCGCCACGGAGATGTTCTTCGACGGCAAGGACGAGGAGACCGTTGCCCGGCTGGCCGCCCAGCCCCCGCTGGAACGCCTCGGCACCGCCACCGACATCGCCGAAGTCGTCGCCTTCCTCGCCTCACCGGCCGGCCACTGGGTCAACGGCCAGGTCGTCCGCGCCAACGGCGGCATCATCTGACGGCCACGCCGCCCCGTACGAACGTTTCACCCCCGTACGCCATCTACGTCATCACCACCCGAACAACCCGAAAGAGAGCCACCGTGCCGTTCGCGAACTTCAAGGTCCCCGCCGGATCCCTCGACGAGAAGCAGAAGGCGACGATCGTCACCCGCGCCACCGAGCTGTACGTCGAGATCTACGGGGAACGTGCCCGCGCCACCACCCTGGTCCTGGTCGAGGAGGTCACCGACGGCGGCTGGGGCATCGGCGGCAACGTCCTGACCCTCGCCATGCTCCAGCAGGACCCCGAGCAGCAGGACCCCGAGCAGCAGGACCCGCAACACTAGAGAGCCCTGCCGACCCGGCCTCACCGTCCGGGTGCTTTGCCGAGAAAGGCCCGGACGTGGTCGGCGACCTCCTCGAGATGGCTTTCGAGCAGGAAGTGGCCGCCGTCCACGAGGTGGACCTCGGCGTCGGGCACATCGTCTCTGAAGGCCGTCGCTCCGGCCGGCCCGAAGATCTCGTCATTGCGGCCCCAGACGGCGAGCAGCGGGACCCGGCCGGCCCTGAGATAGGCGTGCAACCGCGGGTAGACCTCGAGGTTGGTGATGTAGTCGCGGAACAGCTTGAGCTGGACCAGGTCGTTTCCCGGGCGCTGGACGAGCGCGGCATCGTGGTGCCAGGCGTCGGGGCTGACCAGGCTGGGGTCCGGGACGCCGTGCAGATACTGCCACTTGATGGCCTCAAGGCCGAGCGCGGGCCGGAGCGCGGCCTCGGTCTGCGGATTCGGATCCTTGGCGTAAGCCCAGACAGGGGTCCAGAATTCCTCGACGAAGCCGGCCTCGTAGCCGTTGCCGTTCTGGCTGACGATCGCGGTGACGGCGTCCGGATTGTCGAGCGCGAGTCGCCAGCCGATGGGCGCGCCGTAGTCCTGGACGTAGAGCGCGTACCGGTCGACGCCGAGTTGGGCGAGCAGACCGGCGGTCAACTCCGTCAGCGCGTCGAAGGTGTAGTCGAAGGCGTCGACTTCAGGAGCGTCGGACAGGCCGAATCCGAGGTGGTCGGGGGCGATGAGGTGGTAGCGATCGGCGAGGGCCGGGATGAGATGGCGGAACATGAACGAGCTGGTCGGGTAGCCGTGCAGAAGCACAAGGGTCGGGGCGTCGGCCGGTCCGGCCTCCCGGTAGAACAGCCGCTGCCCCCGTACGGTGGCGTAGCGATGGTGAACGGCCATCCGATCCGACCTCCTGCCCAGGGGATCCCGGAGCAGTGCCCATCCACTTGGCAGGCTGAGCGAATCTCTCACCGACGGCCATTTCAGCCGGGGTGGCCTGGCGGGCCGGAGAGCGGGTGTGCGGCGTGCGCGGACACCAGGTGTCGATCGCGCACGCCGCACACGCGGGGGCCGGGACGGGGAGGCGGCTCAGCAGCAGGGGCCGGGTGCGTGCTCCTCGCGGTGCCACCAATACCGCTCCCGGGCCGGGCCCTGGGGCACGTCCTCGGCCCTCGGTGTGGCCTTGGCGGCGGCCTTCCCCTTGTCGGAGGCGTTCCCCTTGGCGGCGGCGTTACGAGCCGCCCCCGGCCCCTCGGCCACCAGCTCGTCCACCGTGTGCACCACGCCGCCGACCACCACCTGCCGCACCGCCGCGGCCGCCGTGATGTCGTTCAGCGGGTTGCCCTCCACCAGTGCCAGGTCGGCCAGCTTCCCCGGCTCGACCGTGCCCAGGTGGGCGCTCATGCCCAGCACCCGCGCGCCCGTCACGGTGGCGGAGCGCAGCGCCTGGTACGGGCTGGCGCCGTAGCGCACCATGGTCTGCACATTCAGGTGGTAATAGATGGCCGGGGGCACCAGCGGGCTGTCGGTGCCGACGCCCACATGTGCCCCCCGCTCCAGCAGCCCGCGCAGTGTCGCCCCGTGCCGGGCGGTGAAGGCCAGCTCGTCGGTCGGCTCGTTCTGCTGCGCGTCGGCCACGCCCTTACGGAAGTCCTCGTACTCCAACATCAGCGACGTCAGCCGCCGGTCGCCGACCGCCCACTGGGCGTACCGGTACAGCGCGGCACGGGTGGCGGACAGACCCGCGCCGGACAGTCCCAGCGTCGGAGTGAACACCATGCCGGAGGCGATCAGCGGCTCGGTCACGTCCTGGTAGGTGTGGCCGAGGTGGGTCTCCTTCTGCCGGCGGCCGTAGCGGCTGGTGCCGCCGATGTGTTCGACGCCGTCGGCGCCGAAGCAGAGCGGGCCGAACAGGTAGTGGGAGGTGAGGGGCAGACCGAGGCGGTGGCTCCCCTGTACGGTGGCGCGCTGGAGCGCGTACGGCCACCGCACATACGTCTTGAGCAGGTCGTGGCCCAGCGCCTCGGCCTTGGCCACCTCCCGCGCCACCTCCTCCTGGCTCGTGGTGGGGCGGCCGACGCCGTAGTAGGTGCGGGTGCCTTCGAGCGCGTCACCGGCCGCGAAGAGGCGTGGCCCGATGCGGCGCCCGGAGTCGATGGCCTCCTTGGTCTCGACCGATGTGTAGTGCGCGCCGCCGGGTGAGCGCAGCGTGGTGACGCCGAAGGACAGCCACAGCTTCAGGGTGGCGGCCAGTGGCCAGGGCGCGTGCTCGTGGAGGGCGATCAGGCCGGGCATCGCGGTCAGCTCGCGGGCGTCGACGGTGCGGTCCCCGGTCACGGCCCCGCGCGCCACGACCCGCTCGATGCGGTTGTCCTTGATGACGATGTCCACGTCGCGCCGCAGGGTCTCGGCCGTGCCGTCCCAGAGCGCCCCCACCTGCACCACCGTGCGGCCGGACTGTTTGGCCTGGCGCCAGGTCAGCCCGGTGGGGACGGTGGTGGCGCGGCCCGTGCGCACATCGGCGAGGCGCAGCCGGCCGTTGGAGAGATAGAGCAGCGATTGCCCGTCGGCGCTCCAACTGGGGCAGTCGGCGGTCTCGCCGTTCAGCTCGCGGGCGGTGCCGGTCGGCCGTCCGGCGGAGTCGAGGGTGCTGAGGTGCACCGTGCCGCCGAGCACATAGGCGGTGTACGTACCGTCGGGCGAGTGGACGGGCCCGGCGTCGATGCGGTTCGCGAGGGACTTTCCCGGCACCGGCTCGTCGTAGTGGGTCTCGCCGCTGGTGAGGTCGATGGTCAGAATGCGGTTGGAGCCCTCGCGGTAGCGGGGCGTGGCGGGCACCAGCGCGGCGCACGACAGCTTGGTGCCGTCGGCGGAGAAGGTGGCTCTGTTGGCCCCGACGGGCGTGACCGTGCGTACGGTGCCGGAGGCGACGTCCACGGTCTGCACGATGCTGGCCCAGAAGGAGAACGCGACGGTCTTGCCGTCGGGGGCGAAAACGGGCCCGGAGAGCTGACCCTGAAGGCTCGTCAGCCTCCGGTTCTGGCCGCTGTCGAGGTCGTGGAGCTACAGATCGGCCGCATGGCCGCCCCGGTCGCTGACATACACCAGGGTGGATCCGTCGGGGTGCCAGGCGGGGTCGCTGTTGATGTTTCCGTCGGACACCACGGCCTTGGGCGTGGAACCGATGCGGCCGACCCAGATGTCGCCGAGCGCGGCGAAGGCGACCTGTTCGCCGTCGGGCGACAGACTCGGCCCGACGATGCCCCTGACCTCGCGCGGCGCGGTGGAGTCGAAGTCCCGGGCGGCGGGCCGCTCGGAGACGCGCGGCACGGTGAGATGGACGGTGAAGGGGATGTCCTTGACCGAGCCACCGGTGACCGGCCGCCGGCGGATCTTTCCGTCGGCCGTGTAGAACACCTCGCCGTCGGAGGGCCAGCGCGCGGCGAACGGGAAGACCTCCTCACCGTCGCCGGAGACGACCTTCCCGTCGACGACGAGGCCGGCGGACGAGGAGGTGAGGTGGACATACGCCAGCTTTGTACCGTCGGGGGACAGGGACGGCCCCGCCACCCGCCCCTCGGTGACGGTGACGAGCGTGTTGCGCTTGCCGTCGGCGTCGACCTGGACCACGGACTGCGGGGCGTCGACCTTGCCGCTGGTGAAGACGATGGCCTTGCCGTCGGGGCGCCAGAAGGGCTGCGCCTCCTGGACGGTGGCGTCCGTACCGGAGGTCCAGCGCTTGCTCTCGCCGGTGTCGAGGTCGAGGACGTGGATCGCGTAGTGCCCGTCCGTCTCGCGCGTACGCGATCCGCTTGCCGTCAGGCGAGAAGCGGGGCTCGTGGTGGTCGATGTCGCCCTCGGTGAGCCGCCGGGCCTCGGAGCCGTCCGCCCGGGCGAGCCAGAGGTGGAAGTTGCCGTCGGCGTACGACTGGTAGACCAGGTGGCGGCCGTCGGGCGAGAAGTCGGGTTCGCTCGCCTCCTGGTCGATATCGGTCAGCCGGGTGGCCTCGCCGCCCTGCGCCGGGAGGGTCCACAGCAGGTTGAACAGGTCCATGACGATGGTGCGGCCATCGGGGGAGAGGGCGGCGGACGCGTTGGTGGCCTGGCCGACGGTGATCTGCCGGGTGTCGCCCTCAGCCGCCTTGCCCTGGGCCGCGGCCGTCTCGGTGGCGAGGCCGGCCAAGGGTCCGCCCAGCCACAGGGCACCGGCCCCGACCGCCACCTTGCCGCTCTGCTGGATGAGTGATCTGCGTGATAATTCCAACGCCCTGTCCCCTTGCTCGAATTTCGGCTCGGCAGGCCCAAAGCGCGGCGTAGCGCGCGAAAGGGACCTGCGGCAGCAGGGTGACACGGAAGCCTAAAACCGGTCTGACGTCACTGCCCTTCCAGGTCACTGCCCTTCCGACGTCCCCTTGCGCCGCCGGCCGGCCAGGCGCCGACCGAGCCGGCCGAACGCGCCGGGACGGCTCCACGCCCGGAACTCATCGGCCCAGCGGACGCTCGTACGCTCCAGACAGCGCTCGACGGAGGCGATATCCGCGGCGGGCAGCTCCCGCACCACCGGACGGAGCACCGAGTCCAGCAGCGCCGTCCGCGTCTCCTGCCAGGCGCCACCCGCCTGGGGATGCGAGCTCCACGCGGTGAAGCACTCGGCCACATACGAGGGCTCGGCGCGGAGCCGGTCCTGCACCCGCTCGGACCGCGCGGCCCGGCCGTAGGCGGCGACGAGGCCCGGGTCCTCGCTGTGGATCAGCGCGTACAGCTCTCCGTCCGGGGCGTCCTCGGACAGCACACGGTCCGCGAGCGCCCCGAAGGCATGCTCCAGAACCGTCGGCTCCACCGGTTCCGCCGTGGCCCGAAGCGACAGCGCCCGCTCCGCCCAGCCGGGCTCGGCGTGACGGCTCCGCAGATCGCGGGCGAACTCCAGGAGCAGCAGCGACGCGCGGTCGCGCGGCGTCAGCACCTCGGCGAAACAGCGCAGCAGGTCATGGGCGAGATCGGGTACGTCGGCATCGTCCGCGGGCCCTTCGAGCGCGGCCTTGAGCAGCGTGGCCGAGGTGCCGGCCGCGCGGTGGGCGTCGGATCCGATCTCGCCGAGCATCAGCCGGGCCTCGTGGGCGGTCGGTGTGCCGCCCTCCCACACCAGCCCGACCGCGGTGCGCAGAACGAGCGGATCGGCGAACACCGAGACTCCGCCGGAGCGCAGCACGGCGTTCAGCACCGTGGCGCGGTCGCCTCCGCCCGCCGTCAGCCGCGGCGCCTCGGCGCACATCCGCAGATGGGGGAGGGCCTTGCTCTCCGCGAACCGCAGCGGCACCAGGGCCAGCAGCCGGGCCGCGGCGAGCGGATCGCCCGCGGCCAGGGTGTCGAGCTCGCCGAGCAGCGCGGTGCGCAACGCGAAGTGCTCGTCCAACGCCAGCCGCACCGCGGGGGTGTGTGTCGCCTCCGGATCGGCCAGCAGCGCATGGGCGAGCCCGTGTGCCACCTTGGGCAGCAGATCCGCGCAGTCCACGCCCAGCAGATCGGCGATACGCAGCAGCTCCAAGGGCCGTGCGATGCCCAGTTCGGTGTCGGATACGTCGGATACGCCGACGCGCAGATCGGCCGCGAGCTCACCCGCGAGGCGCAGCCGGACCTCTTCCGTGAGCGCGTCGGGCCGCAGGGCTTCGAGGCCCGGGCCGGCCACGGGCGCACGGACGGCCTCGGCCAGCACCAGCGCGGCGAGCGGCGTGCTGACGGCGGTCGGCACCCTGCCGTCCAGACAGGTGAACAGCCCTGTCAGGGCCGCCTTTTCGGCATCCGACCGGCCCCCGTCCGGCACGCACAGCGCCGCCAGCAGCCGGTGCAGCCGCTCATCGCCCAAAGCCTCCGGGTGGTGGCGCGCCCAGTCCGCCGCCTCGGTGCGGCCGGTGGTGCCGAGGTCGAGCCCCGCGCACAGCGCGGCGACGGCGAGCGCACCGGGGGCGAAGGGGCCACCCGGGAGCGCGTCGGCCTCCTTGAACAACTCGGGGGCGCCGCCCAGCCAGATGCCCGCGGCCACCTCCGCCCAGGCGTCGGACACCGGCTCCCCGGTCCTCCGGCCGGCCACGTCGTATACGCGGTAGCGGTGGCCGTGGCCGGCCGGCTCCCGGCCGTCTTCCGGCCGTACGCCGATGATCTGCTGCCGGGAGAGCTCCGGCCGCGGCGCATAGGTGGTGAACGTCAGCCGGTGGCCGAAGTCGCGCGGCAATGCGGCGCAGGCCACGGCGATCCACCGGGCCACATCGGCGCTGTCCCGCTCCACCAGGATGATCCGTGGCGCGGATTCGTCCTCGCTCAGCCTGCGCAGATCCGCGAAGAAGCGCGCGAGCCACGGCGCCCGGGAGCCCGCGAAGGCGACCAGGCCGTCCCGGTTCAGGCGCCCCGAGGCGGTCAGCGCCTCCAGCGGCTCCGGGACCCCGCCCTCCGGCGTGCGAGCCGCCCACTGCGGGGAGCCCCAGGCGGTGATGGGCAGCGCGCCGCCCGGCAGCGACGCACCCGTGGGCAGATACACGGCATGGCCATGGAAGGTGCCCCGGCGCCCGCTGTGGTCGGCCCCCGTATGGACCGTACGGGCCAGAAGCCCGCTGCCGTCGGAGAGCCTGCTGTAGCTGAACGTCTCCGGAGACGAGGCACGTTCGGAACCGGAGGGACGCGGGGGCGCGTCAGCTGGCGGCTCGTATCCGATCAGCTGCTCGACCTCCCCGAGCAGCGATGCCGGCACCGCGGCGCTGACCGCGGTGAACCGTAGTCCGGATCCATCGGGCCCCAGCGGTGCCGAGGTGTAATGCAGCTGCGCCAGGTTCATCTTCCGGGCCTCCACGGCTCCAGCACCACCGCCCGCTCCCCTGCTCACCGTTGACTGTGAGAAGGATTATCACAGCAGATCCACCTCTGCGGTGGCGGAGTCCCCAGGTTCGCTCAAGGTGGTGGCGGCGTACCGCTGGGACCGGCGCGGGGCCGGTCCCAGCGGGCCTTCTGGCCAGCGGGTCCGCTAGCCGGCCTGGATATCGGCGAGAAGTTTCTTCGCTTCCGCCAGCTTCGGCCCATAGGCCGCGGGATCGGTGGCATTGAGCGCGGTGAAGATGTCCACGGCCTCCTGCGCCCGAGCGAGAGCCTGGTCCCGCTGGCCGGACTGGCGCAGATACGGAATCGTCGGCCACATCAGCCAGTCGCCAAGACCGGAACGGTACTTGGGGTCCTCGGCGGCGAGCTTGCGGAGCAGATCGGTCGCCTGGACGGCGCGCTGGGCGCCCTGCACATGGTCCGGCTTGCCCCACAGGGCCTGCGCCAGATTGATCAGCGTCCAGGATTTCTTGTACGCGAGGTCGTCGGAGTCGGGCTGCTCCTGGAGCAATGCGTCGTACAGGCCCAGCGCCTCCTGCATACGGGCGACGGCCTCGTCATAGTGACCGGCGGCCAGCAGATAGTTGCCCACGGGGAACACCAGCCATGACGCGAGCGTCGCGCGGTAGCCGGGGTCCTGCGCCACGACCTCACGGGCGATGGCGAGTCCGTCGGCCGCCCGGGCGATGGCCTCGTCGCGCAGCGGGCCGGGGAGGTTCCACAGGGTCTGTGCCCTCGTCATCAGGGCCCGCGCATCCGCGATACGGCCTGTGCCCGTAGCGGGCACGCCTGTGACTGGTCATCCGCGCGCTGGTCAAGGCGGCGTAGAACCAGTCCTTCTCGCCAAGTGAACACCAAAGCGGTGCCGTATGTGGTGATTAAAAGTGAACAGTCCCTCGCGTCCTCAGCAGGGCCCAATGTCCTGATCTGGTACGGCGGATGGCCCCTGCCCGCGGCCCGGCTCCCGTCGGAGACCTTGACGTGTCCCGGGCGCGATGCATTGATGGGAGCGCTCCCAGTTCCTCGCCCGCGTCAGCCGTCAGGTACCCACTCCTTGGAGTCGCGATGAGACGAACGAGACCGCCGGCCATTCTGCTGGCCCTACTGGCCTGCCTCCTCGGGATCGTGGGCCTCGGCCCGACCGCCCAAGCCGCTCCCCAGGCAGCCGAGTCGCGCGCCGCACTGGCCACCGGCCTCCACATCAGCGACGGGCGCCTGTTGGAGGGCAACGGCAACGATTTCATCATGCGCGGTGTCAACCACGCCCACACCTGGTACCCGGGCGAGACCCAGTCGCTGGCCGACATCAAGGCGCTCGGCGCCAACACCGTCCGCGTCGTGCTCTCCAACGGCCACCGCTGGACCAAGAACAGCCCCGAGGACGTGGCCGCCATCGTCGCCCAGTGCAAGGCCAACCGGCTGATCTGCGTACTGGAGGTGCATGACACCACCGGCTACGGCGAGGAGTCCGCGGCCGCCTCGCTCGACCAGGCGGCCGACTACTGGATCGGCCTCAAGAGCGTGCTCACCGGCGAAGAGAACTACATCGTCATCAACATCGGCAATGAGCCCTGGGGCAACACCAACCCCGCCGGCTGGACCGCACCCACCACCGCCGCCATCCAGAAGCTGCGCAGCGCCGGATTCCAGCACACGATCATGGTCGACGCCCCCAACTGGGGCCAGGACTGGCAGAACGTCATGCGCGACAACGCGCAGAGCGTCTACCAGGCCGACACCACCGGCAACCTGATCTTCTCGATCCACATGTACAGCGTCTACGACACGGCGCAGGAGATCACCGACTATCTCAACGCCTTCGTCAGCGCCCGTCTGCCCATCCTCATCGGCGAGTTCGGCGGACCCCCCGACCAATACGGCGACCCTGACGAAAACACCATGATGGCCGCCGCCCAGCAGCTGAAGCTCGGTTATCTGGCCTGGTCCTGGAGCGGAAACACCGATCCGATCCTGGACATGACCACCGACTTCGACCCCAACAAGCTCACCGACTGGGGCAAGCGCGTCTTCAACGGTCCCAACGGCATCGCCGAGACCTCCCGCGAGGCCACCGTCTACGGCGGTGGCTCCGGCGGCGACACCCAGGCCCCGACCGCCCCCGGCACCCCGATCGCCTCGGCCGTGACGGCCACCTCCGCCACGCTCTCCTGGTCCGCCGCCACCGACAACGTCGGCGTCGCCGCCTATGACATCGTCCGCGTCAGCGGCGGCACCGAGACGAGGGTCGCCACCTCGACCGGCACCAGCGCGAGCATCACCGGCCTGACCGCCGCCACCTCGTACACCTTCGCCGTCTACGCCCGGGACGCGGCCGGCAACCGCTCGGCCCGCTCGGCCACGGTCGGCGTCACCACCGAGGCGGGCGGCGGCTCCGGGGCGGGCTGCTCGGTCGGCTACCGTGTCGTGGGCGACTGGGACAGCGGCTTCCAGGGCGAGATCTCCATCCGTAACACCGGCTCCGCCGCCATCAGCGGCTGGACTCTTGGGTTCTCGTTCGCCAACGGCCAGACCATCACCAACATGTGGGGCGGCACGCCGCAGCAGTCCGGTGCCGCGGTGACCGTCACGCCCGCCGCCTACACCTCCACCATCCCCGTCGGCGGCTCGGTCACCGTCGGCTTCACCGCCAACAGGGGCAGCACCAACTCCGCGCCGACCGCCTTCACACTCAGCGGCAGCTCCTGCGCCACCGGCTAACGACCCTCGGATGTCGCGAGGGCGTCCGCTCGTACGTGTTCGACCACCCCGTCCGGGAAGCGGATCTCCACGGAGCCGTCCGGTGTCACACCGGCGCGGGCGCCCGAACGCACGGCATCGATATCGCGGCACACGTCGGGGTCGGCCGTGAGCAGGACCAGCGTCACCAGCAACCGGGTGCCGCCGGGGTGCCGGTCCAGGGTGAGCAGGGGGGTCGCCGAGTGGCGGCCGTAGGCGTTGTGGTCCCGCGCCTGCGCCACCGTTCCGCGCGGCGGCCCGTCCTCGCTGTCCCAGCCGAGCAGGCCCACGAGCGCGGTGGTCAGGCCGTCGTGGCGGCGGGCCAGTGCCCAGCCGGGGCCGGTGTCCACGGTGGGCGGGGCGGTGTCGCCGGCCACGGCCCAGCCGCCTTCGCGTACGGAGGTGCCGCGCGGGGCCTGGACATGGTGCACCCGCACCTCCCAGGGGCCGTGCACGAGGCCGGCCGTGGCGATGCGCGAGGCGCAGTCCGCGTGTTCCTCGCCCTCCGGGACGAGCGGGGTGTGCCATGAGGCGGCGCGGTGGCCTTCGGCGTACAGCGGGTGGATACGGCCCCGGCGTGACGGGCCCGAGGGGGTCAGCAACGCGATGTGGTTGTCCGGGCCGGGCGGTTCGTCGCCGGGCGGGGTCTCCGGCGCGGTGGCGGTGGAGTAGGCGAACCGTGTGTAGTGCGGGCTGTCCTGCGGGGCGGCGGGCGGGGGTGGCAGCCGGTCGCTGCCGTGGTTGACCAGGCGTACGATCCCGTCGGCCGCGGTGGAGTGCAGCAGCCAGCCCGGGGCGGGCAGGGCCAGGCAGTTGTCGGCGGTCTCCACGGGGCCGGGTTCCTCGGTCGCCGTCCACACCGGGTGGTCGGCGGGGAGCAGCAGACCGAGGAATGCCTTGCTCGCCCAGTAGGGGGAGGCGGGGCCGGAGTAGGGCTGGGTGACCGGGCGGAAGGGGCGGTACCAGCCCAGGCTCAGCAGGCCGTTGGCATCGGGTGCGCCGTGGCCGGCGAAGTGTTTCAGGGCGCCGGAGGCCAGTCGGCGGGTGCGGCCGGGCGGCAGCGGGGTGGCGTCGGTGAGGGCGCCCGCCCACAGGGGCGCGGTGGTGGCATAGCGGTAGGTGAGGGAGCGGCCCTGGTGGACGGGTGCGCCGTCGGAGCCGAAGAAGTACTGGTGGGTGTCCAGGAAGGTGTGCAGTCGGGCTCGGTGTTCGGCGACCAGGGCGGCGTCGGCGCGGGGCCCGGCGATGCGCGCCCACAGAACGGGGTACAGATGCAGCGCCCAGGCGTTGTAGTAGTCGAATTTCCGTCCGTCGCCGTCCGTGTACCAGCCACCGCCCCGGTACCAGTCGTCCAGGCGCGCCAGGCCCGCGTCGATCTCGGCGCGGCTGTGGGGCGCGTCGATGGAGGCGAGGAATTCTTCGGTGATGACCTGGAAGAGACGCCAGTTGGAGTCGTTGGCGGTGGCCCCCACGAATCCGCCGAGCCATGCGGCGGTCCGCCGGCGTACGGGGTCGGGCAGTCGGTCCCACAGCCACGGGCGCGTCTCGTGCAGGGCGATCGCGATGGACGCGGCCTCCACCATGGGCTGGCCGCGGTCGGTGATGGGCGGCCACCGCTCGGGGTGGCGGGGGTCGGTGCCGGTGGCGAGGCCGGTGGCGTAGCGCTCGATGAGCGCCTGGACCACGGTGCTCCCGGGAGTGTCGGCTCCACCGGCCCCGGCGATACGGAAGGCGGCGAGCAGGAAGGAGCGGGCGTAGCCCTCGAGCCCGTCCGACCAGGCGCCGGCGTAGCTGGCGGGGCCTGGGAGCCGGTACTGGGCGAGGCCGGGTGAGGCGTACGGGACGAGCGCGGTCAGCAGGTGGTCGGCGGTGGCCTCCCAGTGGGCCCGGGTATAGCCCGTATACGGCGACCGTCGGGGGTCGGGGGGCGGCAGGTGGTCGGTGTCGACGATACGATGCGGCGCGGTCATGCCGGGTCGGGTCCTCCGTATGTCACTGTGCGCGTGCGGACGGGGGCGGGCTCACGCTGTCGCGTACGACGATGTGGGTGCCGAGCACATGCCGGGTCTCCGCGGTCTCCTCGGGATCGCGCAGGGCCAGGCGTACGGCGGCCCGCCCCAGTTCCTCGGCGGGGGTGTGGACGGTGGTGAGCGGGGGGTTGAAGTCCTGGGCGAGGGGGATGTCGTTGTAGCCGACGAGGGAGATGTCGCCGGGGACGCGCAGGCCCGCGTCGGAGATGGCGCGCAGGGCGCCCGCGGCGACCATGTCGTCCCCGGCGAAGACCGCGGTGAACTCCCGGGTGGTTTCGAGGAGTTCGGTCATGGCGCGGTGTCCGGCGGCGCGGCCCAGGCCGCAGTCGACGATATGCGCGGACTCGGCCGGCAGGCCGTGTGCGGCGAGCGCGGCCCGGTAGCCCAGGACGCGGGCGTCCAGGGCCGTGTTGCCGGGCAGTCCGCCCAGGAACACGATCCGCCGGTGTCCCGTCGAGATCAGATGGCTGGTGATGGCCTTGGCGCCGGCCTCGTTGTCGAAGACGACGACCAGCGCCGGCAGGCCGGGGTCGGGCGAGGGGCGGCCGCACAGCACCAGCCGGGAGCCGGCGGCGTCCAGGGCGTGGGCGTAGTGGGCCACCCGTTCCCGGTAGGCGTCGTCCTCGACGACACCGCCCGCCAGGATGACCACACTGGCGCCCTCCTCCCGCATCAGCTGTACGAACTCCATCTCCCGCTGCGGATCGCCGCCGGTGCTGCCGACCAGGCACAGCAGGCCGTGGGCCGTCGCCTCCGCCTCGACGCCCTCGGCGACCTGGGCGTAGAACGGGTTGGTGACCTGGCGCACGACGACGGCGACCATCTTGCGGCCGCCGCCGACCAGGGCGCGGGCATGGGGGTTGGCGACGTAGTCCAGGGCGCGCGCGGCACGGAGCACTCGGGTACGGGTGGCCGGCGGCACCGGGTACTTTCCGCTGAGCACACGGGAGACGGTGGCCGCGGACACGCCCGCCCGCCCCGCCACATCGCGGATCGTGATCCGCCCCCGCCCCGTCGCCGCCATGCCGTCTCCCATCTCCTCGTGCTCCTTGTGCCTCTCGTGGCCACCTGGTCGTCGGTGCCCGCTCAGCTGTTGGCGGCGTGTTCCTTGGCGTACTCCTCGGCCAGCCTGTCGCCACCGCGGGAGCGCCACCGCTTGACGGCGTCGTCGTATTCGGACATCGGGACCCGGCCGGCGATGACCCCCGTGATGGTGTCGTCCATCAGCGCCCTGAGCGTGGCGCCCTGGGCGGTTTCGGTGCGGGACTGGAGCCCGTACGACGCGTTGCGGATGGCGACCGGGACCACCTTCTGCTGCCAGGCGTGCAGGGCGCGCACGGCCTCCGGCCTGCCCGGCACGAAGAGCACCTGCGGTCCCTCGGCCAGATACCTGAAGGGGAGGTTGCTGACGTTCTCCACCTGACCGAGCTTGGTGGTCTTGGGCGCGCCGTCCTTGTCGCGGGTGAAGTGCACACCCTCCACGCCGTAGTGGATCAGTTCCCACTCCTTGGTGCCGAAGGGGGCGGCCAGATAGTCGAGAAGGCGCAGCAGCAGTTCGACGCGTTCCTTCTTGGCCTTCTTCACGATGGTGTAGCCGAAGGAGCGGCGGGCGGCGACGATCCCGCCGGGGGTGCCGTCCACGCTGTAGGGGGTGGCGGGGGCGGGGGTGAGCAGGCCCTTGGAGTCGGGGTAGAGGGTCTGGTAGGCACCGAAGCCGTTCTGCTGGGAGCCGACCGTGCCGTTGAGGAACAGCGTGGACAGGTCCACCTGTGACAGCGAGGTGGCGTCGGGGTGGTAGGAGCCGTTCTTGCGCAGCTGCGCCTGGAAGGCGATCGCCGCCTTGTAGCGCTCGTCGGTGTAGTTCGGGTGGAAGGTGCCCTTCTTGTCCACGGCCCAGCCCTGCGGGGCGTTGTGGGCGGCGGAGTGCACCCCGTTGCCGAACAGCGAGCCGGTGGCGGCGCCCAGCGCGTACGTCTTGCCGTGGGTGGCCTTCTTGGCGACGGCGGCGAAGTCCTGGGAAGTCCAGCCCTGTTTCATACCGGCGTCGGTGAACATGCCCTGGTTGAGCCACAGCGTGGAGCCGGGCAGCGGGCGTTCGAGGGGGATGCCGTAGAGGCGGCCCCCGATGCGGCCCATGTCGCGCCAGGCGTGGGTGGGGATACCCGCCAGGTTGGGGTATTTCCTGATGGCCTCGCCCGACAGGAAGGGCGTCAGGTCCTCGGCCCTGCGCTGCACGAACTGCGCCTCGCGGGGCAGGACGAACCCGGAGAAGACATTGATGATGTCCGGCAGCGAATCGGGGTCGCCGGCCATCACCGTGGCCATCTTCTTCTGGTAGTCGGCCTGCGAGATGATGGTGTACTCGATCTTGACGCCGAGGGCCTTCTCGACGGCCCGCCAGTACTGGTTCTGCCCGCGCCCCTTGGGCGGTGTGCCGAAGGTGATGGACATGACCTTGACCGTGGAGCCGTCGCCCGGGGTGCGCGCGACCGAGGTGGCCAGATCGGAGGGGTAGGCGGTGTAGCCGGCCTGGACCCCCGCCTCGGTGGCGGCCAGGTCCGGCTTGGCCCCCGGGGCCGGCTGGTAGGCGGGCCACGCGGCGAGCTTCTTGCCCGCGTTGCTGACGTCGCCGTCGTCCGAACCGGTGGAGCAGGCGGTCAGCAGACCGGGGACGCAGACCGCGGCGCCACCGGTGGCCATGGAACGCAGCAGAGTGCGTCGGGACATGCTGGGCATGGGCGAATGACCTTTCTGGGTGCGGCTCTTGCTGGTGGTTCTCGGCTCTGGCTGGATCTCAGCTCTCGCTGGTTCTCAGCTCTCGCTGGTTCTCAGCTCTCGCTGGTTCTCAGCTCTCGCTGGTTCTCAGCTCTTGATGGCGCCGGTGAGTACGCCCTTGGTGAAGTACTTCTGGAGGAAGGGGTAGACGAGCAGGATCGGCACGGTGGCGATGACCAGGATTGCCATCTGGATCGTCTGCGGCGCGTTCACCGTGGCCTCGCCGGTGGTGGTGTCCGTGAGCCCCGACCCGGTCACGACATAGGTGCGCAGCACCTGTTGGAGCGGCCAGTGGTCGCTCTCGAGGTAGAGCGAGGCGTAGAACCAGGAGTTCCAGTAGGCAACGGCGTAGAACAGCCCGACGACGGCCAGCGCGGCCTTCGACAGGGGCAGCACGACCGACCACAGGACACGCAGGTCTCCGGCGCCGTCCAGGCGGGCCGCGTCGTACAGCTCCTCGGGGATTGCCTGGAAGAAGCCGCGCAGGACGACGAGGTTGAACACGCTGATCAGCACCGGGAGGATCAGCGAGGCGTAGGAGTCGAGCAGTCCGAGCTCCTTGACGAGCAGGAAGTTCGGGATCATGCCGGGCGGGAAGAGGAAGGTGAACAGGACGAGCAGGAGTACGGGCCTGCCGCCGAACACGCCGGGGCGGGACAGGGCGTAGGCGAGGGTCACCGTGCAGACGAGGCTGAGCAGGGTGCCGACGAGGGTGACGCCCGCGCTGACGCCGAGTGCGTGGGTGACGATGCCGCCGTCGAGGATGTCCCGGTAGGCCTTGAGGGTCGGGTTCTCGGGCCACAGCACCCAGCCGCCGTTGGCCACCACCTCGCGCTGGGAGGCAAGCGAGGTCGACACGATCACGAGGAACGGCACACAGACCAGCAGCACGACCGCGATGAGGGCCACGGCTTTGGCGGCCTGCGTGACGGGCTTGGGCTTCTCCATCCAGCCGGGCCGCACATGGGCGCTCACTTGTAGACCCCCTGTTCCCCGAGCCGGTGGGCGACCTTGTTGGCCGCGTAGACGAGCAGGGCGCCGACCAGGCCCTTGAACAGGCCCGCGGCCGCCGCGAACCCGTAGTCGCCGCCGACGATGCCCTGGTAGTAGACGAAGGTGTCGATGATCTCGGCGGCCTGCGGGCCGACCGCGTCGCGCTGCAGCAGCATCTGCTCGAAGCCGACGGAGAGGATGTCGCCCAGCCGCATGATCAGCAGCAGCACGATCACCGGCCGGATCGCGGGCAGCGTGACATGCCAGAAGCGCCGCCAGGGCCCCGCGCCGTCGATCGCGGCTGCCTCGTACTGCTGCTCGTCGACCTGGGACAGGGCGGCCAGGAAGATGATGGTGCCCCAGCCGGCGTCCTTCCAGATCACCTGCGCCACCACCAGCGGCTTGAAGGCGTCGGGGTTGCCGATGACGTCCACGGTGTGCAGACCGGCGTCGCCGAGATAGCCGTTCAGCATGCCCGTGTCCCCCAGGAGCTGCTGGAACAGGGCCACGACGATCACCCATGAGATGAAGTGCGGCAGGTACACCACCGATTGCACAAAGCGGCGCACGGTGGACCAGGTCAGGCTGTGCAGCAGCAGCGCGAGGGCGAGCGGGACGGGGAAGTAGAAGACCAGCTGGAGGACCGCGATCCAGAGAGTGTTGAACACCGCATCCCAGAAAGCGCCGTCTTCCAGCATCCGCTGGAAGTTGCCGAGGCCGGTCCAGGGGCTGCCCCAGATGCCGTCGAAGGGCACGTACTCCTTGAAGGCGATGACGTTGCCGACCAGCGCGCCGTAGTGGAACACCAGAAAGTACGCGAGCCCGGGCACCATCAGCAGGAACAGCGTCCGACTGCGGCGTCTTTGAAAACCTTTTCGCTTGATTGAAGCGCCTGACGGGTGACGGGAGGGGCGGCCCACCGTCGATTTCCCAGGGCGCTCGCGTAGCAGCGCTGCCACGGAGCCTCCTCGGCTGTGGGTATGGAGTGAGGGGAAGTTAAAACGTTTTCAGGCCGGGGTCAACACTTCTGACGCATCTTCGACGCCCGCCTGTGGTGCCGTCCGTGTGCCCGTCCGCGGTTCACCGGTGCGCCGCACCTTGACGCTTGGACCGGGCGCTGCCAGACTCGCGGCCACACTCCAGAAAGCGCTTGCTCCGCCCTGTCGCCGAACGGTGTGTGAGAAGGCGTCACTCCAGCGATGCGCGGGCTCAGGGCGGAAAGCCGACCCCCACACAGGAGATGACGAGATGGGACACAGCCGTAGACCGGTATCGCCCTCCTTCCCACACGCTCATGTGGTCCGCCGTATACGGACAGCCATGACCGGCGCCGTGGCCCTCCTCGCATTAGCCGTAGGGCTGAGACCGTCGGCTGTCGCCGCGGCGATCCCGGGCCCCGCGGAGCCGGCCACCGACCGGGCCACGCCGCGGATCGCGGCCTGCGGCGACGGCTCGTACCAGGCGGAGGCCGTGCTGAGCGGCAGCACCTGGACCGCGCGGCACGGAGGCAGCGTCGTGTACACCGGCACCGATATGCGCTCCGCGATGCAGGCGGCGATCAACAGCCTGACGGCCGGGCGTACGTCAAAGGAGCGCGTCGTCGTCCGCGGCTCCGGCTCCGTCAGCGCCAACTCCCGTGTGTCGCTGCCCAGTTACACAACCCTGGACGTCTGCGGCACGATCAATGTCACCGGCAGCGGCTCCGGGGACCAGGCGCCGGTCTACGCCCGTGGCGCGCGGGACATCGAGATCCAGAACCTCAAGGTCACCGGCAGCCCGCTGTACGGGATCTTTATGCGCAACGTCCAGAACGTGGTGCTCGGCCAGATCGATATGCGCCTGTCGGCGGGGCTCGGCGTCAGGATCGACAACCGCGGCGACACCAGCCAGTGGACGAAGAACGTCAGGATCGACAACGTCTATGTCTCCGGAGCCTCCAGCCACGCGGTGGAGACCTACGGTGTGGACGGCATCACCATCGGCACGGTGACCGCGCGCAACGTGGGCGAGTCGGGCCTGCTGCTCAACCAGACCATCAATGCCACCGTCACCAAGGTCGACGCGGACAACGCGGGCGCCGGCACCGGCTATGCGGCGTTCCGCATGGCCAACCGCAATGGCCGGATCGGCAGCAGCTACCCCACCAACATCCGGGTGGGCGAGGTCATCGCGCGCGGCGGTGGGCGCGGAGTGTTCTGTGTCTCCGAGAGCGGAGGCGCGGTCATCGACAGGGTGACCATCTCCGACACCGGCAACAACGCGGTCCTCATCGAGAACTGCTACAACGTGAACCTCGCCGCACAGAGCGGCACCGTCACGGGCGGCGGCGAGATCCGGCTCGCCGCGCGCACGGAGTTCGCCAACAACCGGGACATCACCGTCCAGAACCTCACCGTGACCAACTCGACGATCCGGGAGAATCCCTGCGGTGAGAACACCGAGTTCCGCAACAACCGGCTGGTGAACAGCACCCAGAGCATCTGCTGAACCCGGCGGCGTCCGGACATCCGCTGAACCCGGTTGCGTACGCTGAAGCTGGCCGCGTACGTAACCCCTCGGGGCCGGTCAGGCGTGAGCCGCGGCCGCCGCCTCGGCCGCCGCGGCGCGCTCCTCGCCCTTGCGCTGCGACCGCTTGGCGTACCAGCCCGTCCACAGGGCGAGGGCGCCGAGCACGCTGTAGATCAGGACCGGGCTGACGACCACCATGGTGTCGGTGGACAGCGTGTAGGCCAGCGCGACCCGGACCCCGGCCTCCAGCAGGTAGGCCACGCCCCACACCGCCGTCATCGTCATCATGGTCCTGCGGAACCCGTCGAACTGCCACAGACCGTTCCACCACTCGGTGCTCGCCTCGGTGCCGTCGGTGGCGAACTTGCGCCCGAAGTAGAACATCAGCGGGCGCGGCGCCAGCAGCGTCACCAGGCACAGCAGTCCGAACAGACCCGTCACACCCGAGTCCTTGACCAGCAGCGCGCGGGTCGAGTGGGCGCCGACCAGCGACACCACGGCCGTGATCACAAGGAACACCAGGGTGACAATGGCGAATTCGTCCAGATGGCGGCGCCATGCGAGGTGGACGGCGCTGTCGAGCACCGGCCAGGCGCCGCTGGCCAAAAGCGCGGCGAATTCGCTCCAGCCGTGATCGTGGAGCGCGTTGTACGTGATGATCGGAGCCACGACGTTGAGGGCGATGGTGACAACCCAGCCGAGGACGGCGGCGCCCCTGGACCGGGCGGGCGGCGCCGGGCGTTCGTCCGGCCGCGCCGGCGGTGTGTCGGGCCGCGCCGGCGGCGAGTTGGGTGCGCCCTGTGCGGTGGTGTCCTGGCCGGCCACGGTTCCCCCCGTAAGACGTGCTCGATGGTGCGGGAAGAAGACTAGTACAGGGGGCAGGAGCGCGGCAGGCGCCAGTACTGGTCTGCGCGGTCCGGTCCTACGGCACTTCGGCCGGCTTTTGTTGGAATTCCCCGCACAGCGCATCCGGCTAATACGCCAACGTAATGGCTTTGCTTCTTCGGGAAACCCCAGCAAAATAGCGGTCATTGGGCTCATCCTGTAAGGAGCACTGGTTTGCGTTTCAGCGTATTGGGTCCGCTTCAGGTGCTGTCACTCGACCGGCCCGTCGCCATTGGCGGCCCGAAGCAGCACATACTGCTCGCGTTACTGCTCGCTCGTTCCGGCAGCACTGTTCCCGTGCCGCAGATCGTGGACACGCTCTGGCCGCGCAGGCCACCGCGGACCGCGTTGGCGCAAATCCACAGCCGTATCTCCTCACTCAGACACATCCTCGGCGCGGAGACCATCAAAACGGTCCCGTCCGGCTATTCCCTGACGCCGTCCCCGGGGGCGATCGACGCCCAGGTCTTCGAGGCGGAGGTCAGCCGGGCCATCGCGCTGCGGGCGGCCGGGCGGCACGGCGAGGCCACCGCCGTACTGCGGACCTGTCTGGGCAGATGGCGCGGCCCGTCGGCGTTCCAGCACCTGGATGGCGAGCCGTTCGACCGCGAGGCCGGCCGACTGGAGGAGCTGCGCCTCTTCGCCCTGGAACACCGGATCGGGGCCGACCTGGAGACACGGGACGCCGCCGAGTTGGTACCCGAACTGGTCGATCTCGTCGCGGCCCACCCCACCCACGAGCGCTTCCACCATCACCTGATGCTCGCCCTCGACCGCAGCGGGCGGCGCAGCGACGCGCTGAACGCCTACCTCGGCCTCCAGCGGCGGCTCGCCGCCGAGCTGGGCACCGATCCCGCCGAAGACCTCCAGCGCCTCTATCACCAGCTGCTCTCCATGGACCGCGGCGCGCCCGACCGGCGGCAGGGGCGGGCCCGGCCGGACCGCGGCGGCCCCGCGGGCCCTTTCGCGAATCAACTTCCCCCGGACATCCCCGACGTCATCGGGCGCGGCTCTGAGCGGCGGATCGTCGTCGACGCGCTCACGGCCGGCTCCGCCGCGCCGCAAGGCACCGCGGCGCGCGCCGTCATCGTCAGCGGCATGACCGGGGTGGGCAAGAGCGCGCTGGCCGTCCACGCCGCGCATCTGGTGCGCGACAGCTTCCCGGACGGTCTGCTGTACATCGACGGGTCAGCCTTTCCGCGCACCGAGGAGGGCCTGCGGGGCGTCCTGGGACGGCTGCTGCACGGCCTGGGCGTACCGGAGGAGGAGCAGCCCGGCTCCTGGGCCCTGCGGCAGGACGTGTACCGGAGCCTCGTCGCCACCCGCCGTGTCCTGGTGCTCATCGACAACGTCACGGAGGCGGACGACCTGCGGGCGATCATCCCCACCGGGGGCGGCTCCGCGGTGTGCGTCACGACGCAGGTGTCCCATCTCGCCGTCGACGGCGCCGTGCGGGTGCCGCTCGATGTGCTGGGTGCCGACGAGTCCCGTGCGCTGCTGTCCTCCGGGCTGTGCCCCGGTCGCTTCGAGGGGCAGGGCCGGCGGCTCGACGAGGTGCTTGCGGTGTGCGGCGGGCTGCCGGCCGCCCTGCGCGCGGTCGGCAATGTGCTCGCGGCCCGTCCCCACTGGTCCCTGGAGCAGGTCGCCGCCGCCCTCACCGGCGCCCGGAATCCGGCGAGTCGGCTGAGCCTGCCTGGACGCAGCCTGGCCGACGCGTTCGACGAGGCGTGCGGCCGGCTCACCGAGGGCAGCAGGCGCGCGCTGTCGGCCCTGGCCGCACTGGAGGTGGAGCGGCTGACGCCCGGTACGGCCGGTCTGCTCCTCGGCTGTTCCGGGACGGCCGCTGCCGCGCTCCTCGACGAGTTGACGGACCGCAATCTGCTGCGCCCCGTACCGGCCGCGCGGCCGCAGGAGTGGGCTTACGCCATGCACGCGTTACTGCGCGCGCATCTTCGCGCCACGCTTCCCGACGCGCTTCCCACCACGCTTCCCAACTCCGCGTATCGCGGCAATTGCGGTCAGTTCCACTTGCGATACCGAAATAGCGCGGAGGTAGGGATTCCGTAGCGGTGCGCGTTAACGTCCCGGTGTTTCCGCGGAACGCGGCTGTGGGCCGGGTACCGCACGCCCTGTACACCGATTTCATAAAGGGGAGACTCTTATGAACAGCACCGTGACCGCCTGGAAGGACACCACGTACCGCGAGGGCCTCGCGGTGGACCCGGGCCACCCGGCGGGCGTGGTGGACCTGACCGCCGACCTCGCCGACGAGGGCACCTCCGTGGCCGCCGTGACGCTCTCCACGCAGCCGTTCTTCCAGTGCTGCGGCTGATCGAGGCAGCATCCGCACCAACCCGCGGTGACCGCCCGTAGCGGCGGTCACCGCACGCACCGAGGCCGGCGCCGGCCCGTCCCGCACGGGCCGGCGCCGGTCCGCCTCGCGGACGCGTACGAGGGGGCGTACGCGTATCCAGTCGGCGCGTCCCGCCACCGAAAGGACATCCCGATGCCGCTCAGCCGTCCGCCCGGCGGCCACACCGCCGCTCCGGCCCCGGACCCGGCTCCGGACATGGCCTCGGACCTGGCACCCGACTTCTGGGCCGCGGGATGCTATCTACGGGAACGCGTCACCCCGTCCTCCGCGCCACCCGCCCCCACAGCCACAGCCACAGCCACAGCCACAGCCACAGCCACGGCCACAGCCGCGGCCCGGCTTGCCGGCTGGCGGGCGCTCGCGCCCTTTCGCGGCCCCGACGAGCGCTTCATCGACGGACTCCGCCCGGTCGGGGTGACGGCGCCGGTGCTGCACCGGCTGCTCGGCGAGGAGCCCACGGCGCTCGCCGCCCGGCTGCCCCGCCGCCCGGCGTGGGCGCGGCGGGTGCGCTCCGCCCGCCCGACCCCCGCCCCGCCCGGCACGGAACCGCTGCCGGGGCTGCTGCGTGTCGCCGAACCCCTGGTCCGGCAGGCGCAGGACCGGCTGCGTACGGCCCTGCGCCGCCTCGGCCCGTTTCCCGGGGAGTTGGACGGGCTGTGCGAGGTCCTGTCAGCGAGCGTGCCGGTCGACCGGCTGGCCATGGTGCTCAAGCCCACCATGATCCTGGAGATCAACGTGGCGCGTGTCGAGGGCCGACTCGCGTCCGGAAGGACCGGCGAGGAGCGCTACCGCCTCTTCGTCGACTCGCTCACCAGCCCCCGGGTCCAGCACCGCCTGTGGGCCGAGTACCCGGTGCTGGCCCGGTGCGTGGCCGAACTGCTGGACAGCTGGGTGGCGAGCCGTACGCGCTTCGCCCGGCATCTGCGCGACGACCTCGGCGAGTTGCGCGACGCCCTGCTGTCCGGCGCCCGTCCTGGCGGCGTGGCGGCGGTGCGCTTCGGCCACGGCGACGTCCACCGCCGGGGCAGCTCGGTGTGCCGGGTCGACTTCCACGGCGCGCCATCGGTGTTCTACAAACCGCGGTCGCTCGCCGTGGACGAGCAGTTCGCCCGCGTTCTGCACCGCTTCAACGAGGACAGCCCGTACGCCCTGCGCACCCCGCGCACCCTGACCCGCGCGGACCACGGCTGGGCGGAGTGCGTGACGGCCCGGCCCTGCGCGACGACACGGGACGTGGCCGGCTTCTACTGGCGCACCGGCGCGCTGCTGGCCCTGGTGCACGCGCTGGGCGGCACCGACTTCCACCACGAGAACATCATCGCCGCCGGCGAACACCCGGTCCTGGTCGACCTCGAAGCACTGCTGCACCCCCGCGCCCCCGAGCGCGCGGGAGACGGCGGCGGGGGAGACAGCGGCGGGAAGGAGCAGCCGGAGGAGCCGGCCCTCGTCGCGCTGCGCGAGTCGGTGCGGGCCACCGCGCTGCTGCCCACCAAGGTGGTGCTGGACCGGGCCGCGGCGGGCGCGCCCGCCGCGGACTACAGCGGGCTGAACGGGGCCCGGGACCAGCCGTCCGTCGTGCCGGTGCCCGTCGAGAAGAACCCGGGCACCGACGAGGTGCACATCGTGTGGGAACACGTGACCACCGCCGGCGGGGAGAACCGGCCGCGGCTGCCCGACGGCACCCCCGCCGACCCCGCGGACCACACCCCCGACGTGCTGGCGGGTTTCCGCTTCGGCTACGACTGGATCAGCGCCCGGCGCGCGGAACTCCTGGCCCCCGGCGGCCTGGTGGCCGGCTTCGCCGGTACACCGGTGCGCTTCTTGCCCCGGGCGAGCTACGTCTACGCCAAGGTGCTCGCCGAGAGCACCCACCCGGACTTTCTGCGGGACGCGCTGGAACGGGAGCGCAGCACGGCACGGCTGTGCGCGGGACGGTACGCGGGGGCCGCGGGCGAGGCGGCCGTACGCGCCGAGATGGACGCGGTGCTGCGCGGGGACATCCCGCTGTTCGAGGCGTTGCCCGGGGCGCGGAAGCTGCTGCTCGACGACGGGCGGGCGGTGCCCGGGTTCTTCGCCGAACCGGCGCTCGGCGCGGTGCGCCGCCGTATCGAGGCCATGGGTCCCGAGGACCGGGAGTTCCAGGAGCGGATCATCGCCGGGTCGTTCGTCGGCAGCGTCGATATGAGCCTGCTGGAGGAGCGGCCCGCCACGGTCCCCGGCCCGGCCGGGCCGCGGACCCGCAGCGCCGACACCGAAGAACTCGTCGCCGCCGCCACCGCGATCGGCGACCGGGTACGACACCTCGCCATCGCCCGGGACGGGCGGATCGGCTGGGTCGCACCGCAGCCGGTGGCGCCCGGGGTCTGGGACCTCGCCCCGCTCGGCCAGGACCTCTACTCGGGACTGTCCGGCATCGGCCTCTTCCTCGCCCGGCTGGGCCGGATCAGCGGCCATCGGCGTTTCACGCAGCTGGCGTCGGACGTCGCCGACGAGGTGGTCCGCCGGGTTCACGCACACGCCGCGACAAACACCCCCGGCGGCTGGAGGAGTGGCGAGGACACGGACATCGGCGCGTTCGGTGGCTGGATGGGGCCGCTGTACTTCCTGGCGCACCTCGACCGGCTGCTGGGCGGCACACCGCATCTGGCCGCGGTGCGCGAGCCCGTGCTGTCCGCCGTGGAACGGGCCCTGGGCAGCACCAAGGCGTTCGACGTCGTGGCCGGTTCGGCGGGCTGCGCCCTGGCCCTGCTCACCCTGATCGACGCCGGACACGACCCCGACGGCCGAGCGGCTGCCCTCGCCCGCGCCACCGCCCGCCACCTGGTCACCGGCGCCGTCCCCGGTGCCACCGGGACCGCTCTGACCTGGGAACACCACCAGATCGACAGCACCCGGCCGCTCACCGGCCTCGCCCATGGAACGGCGGGCATCGTGACCGCCCTGGCCAGGCTGCACCCCCTCGCGCCCGACGAGGGCTGCGCCGAGGCGGTGGCCGGCGGGCTGGCGTACGAGACGGAGGTGTACGACGCCGAGGCGGGGAACTGGCCCGACTTCCGCGCCGAGGCCGTGTCACCCTTCCGGTCGCTGTGGTGTCACGGTGCCGCCGGCATCGCCATGTCCCGGCTCGACCTGATCGGCAGGCCCGGGACCGCCGGCCGGGAGGAGGAGCTGGCCGCCCAGGCGATGGCGGCCCTGCGGCTCGGCGACATCAGCGACACCAGCCCTCACCGGCTCATGGGCCGGGGCAGCGACAGCATGTGCCACGGCGACCTCGGCAACCTCGAACTCGTCCTGCTGGCCGAGCGGAGCGGCAGATCGGAGCCCGGTGGGCTGATGCGGCTGCTGGGGCAGAAGCTCGACGCCGCCGCGGAGCGCGGCTGGGTGTGCGGTTCGCCGACCCGCAGCGAGACACCGGGCCTGCTGACGGGCCTCTCGGGGGTGGGACACCAACTGCTGCGCTTCGCCTGCCCCGACCAGGTGCCCTCCGTCCTGCTACTGCACCCGCCGGTCAGCGCAGCGCCGTACGGAGCCACCGCAGGTCGTCCTGGGTGACGGGGTCGGCGATGTCGTCGAACTCGGTGTGCTTCTTCAGGAACTTCGCCACGTAGGGGCAGATGGGCACGGCGCGCAGCCCACTGTCGCGCACATCGGTCAGCGCGTGCTGGACGAGGAACGAGGCGAGGCCCTGCCCGGCGAAGGCATCGTCGATCTCGGTGTGGAAGAAGACGCGCTGCTCGCCGCGGTCGCGGTACTCCGTGAAGCCGGCGAGCTGCCCGTCGACCAGGATCTCGTAGCGGTGCTTGTGGTCCTCTCGGCTGACCACGGGCGCGGCGGCAGGCTCTGTCATCGTGTTCCGTTCGGCGAAGGCGGTACGGGGCTCATGCCCCAGGTCAACCTAACCCGCCAGGCGGTGGCGGTATGCCGACGGGTGCACGGGACCTTGCCCCACAGCGCACTGACGACGGGCGCGGCTGATCCTGGCATGCGATGATCGGTGAGTGCGCTGATCTCGTCAGGAGATGGCCGCAACGGGTCGTCCGTCGGGGAGTGGAGATGGATCTGCGGCAGATGGAGGTCGTCGTCGCGGTCGCCGAGGAAGGCGGGTTCACCGCGGCGGCGCGGCGGCTGCATGTGGTGCAGTCGGCGGTGTCCGGTACGGTCCGCGCGCTGGAGAAGGAGATGGGGACCCGGCTCTTCGACCGCACCACGCACCGGGTCGCCCTCACCCCGGCCGGTGAGGCGTTCGTGCCCGCCGCCCGCGCGGCGCTGCGGGCGGCGGAGCAGGCACGGGCGGCGGTCGACGTGGCGCGGGGCGAGCTGCGGGGGCAGGTCACGGTCGGCACGATGCAGGGCGTCTGGGTCGGGCTGCACCGTGCGCTGGCCCGGCTTCGGGCGGAACACCCACGGGTGGTGGTCCGGCTCCGGCAGGGGCCGGTGGCCGATATCCGGGAGGCGCTGCGCGACGGCTCGGTGGACCTGGCCGTGGTGGCCCTCGACCGTCAGCAGCAGCGGGGGTTGCTGGTCCGGCCGCTGGTGCGCGAGGAGATGGTGCTCGCGGCCTCGCCGGTACGTGGCTTCGCCCAGGACGACCAGGTCACCTTCGCCGAGGTCGCCCGGATGCCGTTCATCGACTTCACGCCCGGCTGGGCGATCCGCTCCGCGGTGGACCGGGCCTTCCGGGCCGCCCTGGTCGAGCGCGTCCCGGCCTTCGAGGTCAACGACATCGTCGCCGCGTCCGAACTGGTCCGGCACGACCTCGGGGTGTGCGTCATACCGGAGTCGATCGCCGCTCGCTTCCCCGACCTGGCGCTGCGCCGATTCGTCCGGAACCCGCCGCGCTGGCACGTCATGGTGGTGCGGCCCCGGGGGGAATCTCCACCGGCGACCGCCGCGCTGCTGCGCCACATCACGCCCGCGGCCGTATGACCCGAGCGCCGACCCCGTCCCCGGGTGTCGGCGCTCGCGTACGGGCCGGTGTGTGCCATCAGTGGGCGGCGCGCCGGGCCCTCCGGTGCTCCGCGGTCCAGTGCTCCGTGGTCCAGTAGAGCAGCGCCAGGACGGGCAGGACGGCCCCGAGCGCGGCGACCGCGGTCCAGCCGCCCGCGCGGTGGACGAGGGAACCGAGCTGCGATCCGAGGGCGCCCCCGGCGAAGAAGATGGCGATGAAGGCGCTGTTGAGGCGGGCGCGGGCGGCCGGGTCCAGCCGGTAGACGGTGTGCTGGCCGAGGATGAGGGTGGTCTGCACCGCCATGTCGAGCAGGATCGCGGCCAGCGCGATCAGGACGACGCTGTGCTGGCCGAAGCCGGCGAGCGCGGAGGCGAGCGCCGCGACGGCGAAGGCGGCACCGGACATCGGCCGCGCCAGCCCGCGGTCGGCCCAGTGTCCGGCCAGCGGTGCCACGGCCGCACCCGCGGCGCCGACCAGGGCGAAGATCCCCACACCGATCGCGGAGTAGTGGAACTCCGGGCCGGTGAGCTGATACGAGACGGTGGTCCAGAAGGCGCTGAACGCACCGAACATCGCGGCCTGGTACAGCCCTCGGCGCAGCAGCGCCGGGTGGGTGCGCACCAGCCGGACGGTGGAGCGGAGCACATGGTGGTACGGGGCGCCGGTGGTCGGGGCGTGCTCGGGCAGGGCCCGGTACAGGGCCACGGCCAGCAGCGCCATCAGGACCGCCGAGCCCAGGTAGACCACCCGCCACCCGGCCACATCGGAGACCAGGCTGCTGAGCGTGCGGGAGAGCAGGATGCCGGTGAGCAGTCCGCTCATCACCCGGCCCACGATCCGGCCCCGGGCGTGGTCGGGGGCCAGGCTCGCGGCGAACGGGACCAGGATCTGGGCCACGACCGAGGTGGCCCCGCTGACCAGGGATGCGAGCAGGAGTACCGGGAAGCTGGCCGCCGTACCGGCGACGAGCAGGGCGACCGTGGTGACCGCCAGCAGGACGGTGACGAGCCGGCGCTTCTCGAACCGGTCGCCGAGCGGGACCAGGAAGAGCATGCCCACCACATAGCCGATCTGGGTGAGCGTGATCAGCCCGCCCGCGGTGGCGGTGTCGATGTGGAAGACCTTGCTCAGCGAGGCCAGCAGGGGCTGGGCGTAGTAGAGGTTGGCGGCCGTCAGGCCGGTGCCGACGGCCAGCAGCGCCACCAGCCACCCCGGAACACCGGAGCCGGCCCGCGCGGGCGCGGCGCGGTGTACGGGGGGAGCGGTCGGGTGGGAGGAAAGGAGCCTGGTGGTGGTCATGGGCTCGGACACCTTCTCGGACGGGGCTTAGCGGTGGTGGAGCGACTGCTTCGGCGCTCGCATGGGTGCAAGCGCTCGGCAGGCGTCGGATGCTTCCCCTGTCACGGCGATGATCGGGGACGACTGTTATCTGTGGCAGAGATGAATAACCGTGGCCGTGTCCTGGCCGTGTCCTGGCCGTGTCCTGGCCCGGGCCGCCTTGGCGGGGTGCGCGGGCGGCGAAGTACTGTACGACCTGGGTCGCCGTCATCGCGGAGGTGCCCGTCGAGCGACTCAGGAACATGATCTATGCGAATCCCACCGTCCACCGGGCCGTCCATGCGGGCTCGTGACCCGCGCGAGAAGCACCGCGTGGCGACATCACTGGAACTGCTCTTCGACCTGTGCTTCGTGGTCGCCGTGAGCCAGGCATCCTTCAGCCTCCACCACGCGGTCACCAGCGGCCACTATGCGTCGGGTGTCCTGCACTACCTGATCGTCTTCTTCAGCGTGTGGTGGGCGTGGATGAACTTCACGTGGTTCGCCTCCGCCTACGACCCGCAGGACACCCCGTACCGGCTGACGGTGTTCGTCCAGATCACCGGATCGCTGATCCTCGCGGCCGGTGTGCGGCGGGCGTTCGAGGGGGACGACCTCAGCGTCATCGTCCTGGGGTACGTCGTGATGCGCACCGCGCTGGCCGCGCTGTGGCTGCGCGCCTCGCGGGCCGACCCCGAAAGGCGGCGGACCACCCTGCGCTTCGCCTGCGGAGTGGTGGCCTGTCAGATCGGCTGGGTCGCGCTGCTGTTCCTGCCGGACGCGGTGCATGCGCCGGGCATCGCGGTGCTGGTGGTGGCGGAGGTGGCCGTACCGGTGTGGGCGCAGTCGGCCGGGATGACCCCCTGGCATCCGCACCACATCGCCGAGCGCTACGAGCTGTTCACGCTGATCGTGCTCGGCGAATCCGTCGCCTCCGCCACGGCCGCGGTCCGCACCGCCTTCGACGAACACCCCACCGGGGCGCTGTACGCGGTGGCGGCGGGCGGGCTGCTCATGGTCTTCGCCATGTGGTGGCTGTACTTCGCCCGCCCCGCGCACACCCTGCTCGCCACCACGCACCAGGCCCCCGGCAGACGATTCCGGTGGGCGTACGGCCACTACCTGATCTTCGGTTCGGCGGCCGCCATCGGGGCGGGGCTGGGGGTGAGCGCCGACCAGGTCACCCACCGCACGGACGTGCCCTCGCAGGTCGCCGGTGCCATGGTGGCCGTTCCGGCGGCCGTCTTCCTGCTCATCGTATGGGCGTTGCATCTGCGGCCCCACCAGCAGTGCGCCGGCGAGTCGGTGCCCTTCCTCGTCGCCGCCGCCCTCGTCCTGCTGACCGTGTTCTCCCCGGTGCCGGCCCTGGCCACGGGGATCGTGCTGGCGCTGCTGGCCGCGGTCGTCACGGTGACCCGGACCTCATAACGGCCGCAAGCCCGGCCGGGGAGTGCCCCGGCCGGGCTTGCGTGCGTATCGAGGCCTGGGCCAGAGGCGTCAGCCCGTCGCGCGGACGGCGTCGAGGATGAGGTCCGCGACGGCCTTCGGCTGGGACACCGCGACGGCGTGCGAGGCCCCTTCGACCTCGACGATGGTCGCCCCCGCCCGCTTCGCCGCGAAGCGCTGCACCTCGGGGTTGATGGCCTGGTCCGCGTCGGCCACCAGCGCCCAGGAGGGCTTGGTCCGCCAGGCGGTGGCCTGGGCCGGCTCGTCGAACGCCGCCGCGGCGAGCGGGCGCTGCGCGACCGCCAGGACCTTGGTGACCTCCTCGGGCACGTCGGCGGCGAACACCGACGGGAAGGACTCGGGCACGATGGTGAGCTCCACCGCGGGCTCGGCGCCCTCGACCGGGAAGGTCGCGGGGCGCAGGTTGTCCGCCAGCGGCGGTGCCGGGAAGCGCCCCTGCAGCTCGCCGAGGCTCTCGCCCTCCTCCAGGACGTACGCGGCGACGAACACCAGCCCGACGACGTTCTCGGTGGCCCCGGCGACGGTGATGATCGCACCGCCGTAGGAGTGGCCGACCAGGATGACGGGGCCGTCGATCTGGGCGGCGACGGAGGCGACGTACGCGGCGTCGGAGGCGAGTCCCCGCAGCGGGTTGGGCGGCGCCACCACGGACACGCCGTGGCTCTGCAGCTCGCGGATGACGCCGGACCAGCTGCCCGCGTCGGCGAATGCGCCGTGGACCAGGAGAACGGTCGGGGTGGTAGGCGAGGTCATATCAGAACTCCTTCTCAGCGCTCGTTGAGCGCGGCGCCCAGCGTGTCCGCGGCCAGCTTGATGGCGGCTTCCGCCGCATGCGTCTCACGCAGGGCGTTGAGCATGACGAAGTCGTGGATGATGCCCTGGAAACGCACGGAGGTGACCGCGACACCGGCCTCGCGGAGCTTGTTGGCGTACGCCTCGCCCTCGTCCCGGAGGACATCCGCCTCGCCGGTGATGACCAGGGCCGGAGGCAGACCGGTGAGCTGCTCCGTGGTGGCGCGGAGCGGGGAGGCGGTGATCTCGGCCCGCTGCGCCTCGTCGGTGGTGTACTGGTCCCAGAACCACTGCATGCCGTCCCGGCGCAGGAAGTATCCGGTGGCGAACTGGTGGTACGAACCGGTGTCGAAGTTCGCGTCGGTGACCGGGTAGAACAGCACCTGCTGGACCAGCGGCACATCGCCGCGCTCCTTGGCCATCAAGGTCAGCGCCGCGGTCATGTTGCCGCCGACCGAGTCCCCGGCGACGGCCAGACGGGTGCCGTCAAGCCCCTTGGACGCGCCCTCCCGGACCACCCACTGGGCGACCGCGTAGTTCTGCTCGATGGCCACCGGGTACCGGGCCTCCGGCGACAGGTCGTACTCGGGGAAGACCACGGCCGCGCCCGCGCCGACGGCGAGTTCACGCACCAGGCGGTCATGGGTGTGGGCATTGCCGAACACCCAACCGGCACCGTGGATGTACAGGATCACCGGCAGTTCCCCGGTGGCCCCCGCCGGCTTGACGATCCGGGCCCGGACACTGCCCGTCGGACCACCGGCCACGGTGATCCACTCCTCGTCCACCTCCGGCTTGTCGATCTCGCCGGACTGCACCTCGTCGACCGCCGCCCGGCCCTCCGCCGGGGGCAGATCGAAGAGGAACGGCGGCTTGGCGGTGGCTTCGGCGAAGGCGGCCGCGGCCGGCTCCAGGACGGGCTGGACCGGCACGATGGCGTCGGACATGTGGGGCTCCCGAGTGGTGCGGGGATACGAATGGGAATGCCGGGAAGAAGGGGTAAATCTCCCGGTTGCTGTGGCCACCTTAGGTCGGCCGGCGGAAGACTCTTGCCCGTCAGCGCACCGGGTCTTTCCCCGCAGCGCCATTCGTGGGACGCGGCGCCGCGCCGTGCGCTGTCGGGCCGGAAACAGTGCGCTGCCGGGCAATACGGGGGCGTCGACGAACCCTAATGTCCTGGGTATTCCCGATGTCGTTATTTGGAGTCTGCCGAGGTGCCTACGATGCCGGTCGGCGGCCTGGTTCCGCACGCCGCCGACGATGCCGCGGACCTGATCGTCCGCAATGCCAAGATCTACACCGGGGACAGCGGGCGCCCGCACGCCGGCGCCCTGGCCATCCGCGACGGCCTCGTCACGGCCGTCGGGGACGACGCGGAGGTCGCGCCCTTCGTCGGCCCGGCCACCACCGTGGTCGACGCGTTCGGCCGACGCGTGATCCCTGGGCTCAACGACGCCCATCTGCATGTGATCCGGGGAGGCCTCAACTATGTCCTCGAACTGCGCTGGGACGGTGTGCCCACGCTGCGTCAGGCCCTGGCGATGCTGCGGGAGCAGGCGGCCCGCACCCCCAAGGGGCAGTGGGTGCGGGTGGTGGGAGGGTGGTCGGCCGAGCAGTTCGCCGAACGGCGGCTGCCCACCCCCGCCGAGCTCAACGCCGCCGCACCGGACACCCCGGTCTTCGTCCTGCATCTGTACCAGTCGGCGATCCTGAACCGGGCGGCGCTGCGCGCCGTCGGCTACACCAAGGACACCCCCGACCCCCGCGGCGGCCAGATCGTACGGGGCAGAAACGGCGAGCCCAACGGGATGCTGGTGGCCGCCCCCAGCGCCCTGATCCTCTACTCCACGCTCGCCAAGGCCCCCACACTGGAGGGGGAGGACAAGAAGACCTCCACCCAGCACTTTCTGCGCGAGCTGAACCGCTTCGGGCTGACCTCCGCGATCGACGCCGCCGGAGGTTTCCAGAACTTCCCCGACAACTACGGCACGGTCACCGAACTGGCCAGGGACGGGCAGCTGACGCTGCGTATCGCCTACCACCTGTTTCCGCAGACCGCCGGCCAGGAGCTCGACGACCTCGCCCGCTGGATCGAGATGGTCCGCCCCGAGGACGGGGACGAGTGGCTGCGGCTGAACGGCGCGGGCGAGAACCTGACCTGGGCCGCCGCCGACTTCGAGAACTTCGCCGAGCCCCGCCCGGAACTGAGCGGCGACTACGAGACCGGGTTCGAGAAGGCGGTACGGCTCCTCATGGGGCACGGCTGGGGTTTCCGGCTGCACGCCACCTATGACGAGACCATCAGGCGCGACCTGGCGGTGTTCGAGAAGCTTGCCGCCGAGGGGCTGTTCCCGGCCGGGAACAGATGGCTGTTCGACCATGCGGAGACCGTGTCCCCGGACAGCCTCGACCGCGTCGCGGCCCTCGGCGGGGCGATGTCCGTACAGAACCGGATGTCGTTCCAGGGCGAGGTGTTCGCGCGCCGGTACGGCCTCGGCGCCGCCGCCGAGGCCCCGCCGGTGCGGGCCATGCTGGCGCGCGGGCTGACCGTCGGCGCCGGCACCGACGCCACCCGGGTGTCCTCCTACAACCCCTGGGTCGCGCTGCACTGGCTGATCTCCGGCCGGACGCTGGGCGGAATGGCCCTGCGGCCGCCGCAGAACCGGGTCGACCGGGAGACCGCTCTGACCATGTACACCCGGGCCGGTGCCGCGCTGACCGGCGAGGAGCACGTCAAGGGCATCCTGCGGGAGGGCTTCTTCGGCGACCTCGCGATCCTGTCCGACGACTACTTCACCGTGCGGGAGGGAGACATCCCGCATATCGAGTCGCTGCTGACCGTCGTCGGCGGCCGGGTCGTCCACGCCGTGGCGGAGTACGAGGGGATGGCGGAGGAGATCCCGGCCGTCAGCCCCGAGTGGAGCCCGGTGGCGCACTTCGGCGGCCACTGGGCCACCGGAGGAGCCGGTGGCTCCGGTGCCCGTCAGGCGGAGCTGCTGGGGGAGGCCGCCGCGGAGTCGGAACTCCACTGGCAGTGGCGCGTCCAGCGGGGGCTTGCCGACGGGGGCCGCCCCGAGCCGTACGACCCCTGCTTCGTCCTCTGACGGTGTCTCACCCCGTTCAACGCACAACTGCCCGGAACTGCCCAGAATCGAGAAGGGAAACCACGATGGTCGACATCAACGAGGTCAGCGCCGTACCGAGCCCCGACCTGCTCACCCCGGACAACGCCGTGGTGCTGTTCGTGGACCACCAGCCGCAGATGTTCTTCGGCACCGGCAGCGGCGACCGCACCGCGATCATCAATGCCACCGTCGGCCTGGCCAAGGCCGCCAAGGTCTTCGATGTGCCGACGGTCCTGACCACCGTGGCCGCCGAGTCCTTCTCCGGCCCGATCCTGCCGCAGCTGGCGGAGGTCTTCCCGGACGCCGAGATCATCGACCGTACCTCGATGAACGCCTGGGAGGACCCGGCGCTCGTCGAGGCGGTGAAGGCCACCGGCCGCACCAAGGTGGTCATCGCCGGGCTGTGGACCGAGGTCTGCCTGGTGCTGCCCGTGCTGTCCATGATCGCCCAGGGCTATGAGGTCTATGTCGTCTCCGACGCCTCGGGCGGTGTCACCCCCCAGGCCCACGAACACGCGCTCCAGCGGATGATCCAGGCCGGCGCGGTGCCGGTGACCTGGGTGCAGGTGCTGCTGGAGCTGCAGCGCGACTGGGCGAGAACGGAGACGTACGGCCCCGTCACTGAGGTCGTGAAGGAGCACGCCGGCGCCTACGGCCTCGGTGTCTTCTACGCACAGTCCATGATCGACCCCCACGCGGCCGGCTGACCCCGACCCCCGACACCGGTCATAAGACCAGGACCAGGAACAGGAACGGGAACCAAACACGATGGACACCGGACTGCTGATCCTCCGGGTGGTGGTGGGCCTGCTCATCGCCGGCCACGGAGTGCAGAAGGTGAGCTTCCGCCTCGGCGGCCACGGTCTGGCAGGGGGAATCGAGGAGTTCCGGCACGACGGCTTTCGCGGTGGCTCCCTCACCGCGCTCGCCGCGGGCGCCGGCCAGATCGGTTCGGGCCTGTTCCTGGCCCTCGGGGCGCTCACGCCGATGGCGGCCATGGTCGCCATCGGCGTGATGACCGTCGCGATCACCGTCAAGTGGCAGCACGGACTGTGGGTGCAGAACGACGGCTACGAGTACCCCCTGGTGCTGGTCGTCGTCTGCGCGGCGCTGTCCTTCACGGGCTCCGGCCGATGGTCCGCCGACCATGCGATGGGTCTGGACTGGCCGGTGTGGCTGTCGTCGGCGACGATCGCGCTCGGCCTGGCCAGCGGCCTGCTCACCCGCCTGGTCCTGCACCGCTCGACCACCGAGGATCCGACCGCCGAGGAGAGGATGACCGCCGATGCGCGCACTGCTGACTGACGCGGCCCGCACCCTGGTACCGCCCCGCGCGGACCGGCACGGCCCGCTGCCACCGCTGATGCTGACCCTGACGCTGGTCACCGGCATCGTCGACGCGGTGAGCTACCTGGGACTCGGGCATGTCTTCGTCGCCAACATGACGGGCAATGTGGTCTTCCTCGGCTTCGCCCTGACCGGCGCCCAGGGGCTCTCGGCCTCGGCGTCCCTCGTCTCGTTGGCCGTGTTCCTGACCGGCGCCCTGGCGGGAGGCCGGCTCGCGACTCGGCTGGTGGCACATCGCGGACGGCTGCTGGCCGTCGCCACGGGTGTTCAGACGGTCCTGTTCGGCGCGGCGGCGGCCACCGCGGCCGCGGCCGACGGCCGGGTCACCACCGGGGTCGAGTACGCCCTGATCGTGCTGCTCGGCCTGGCCATGGGTCTGCAGAACGCCGTGGCCCGGCGGCTCGGCGTCCCCGATATGACCACCACCGTTCTCACCCTCACCCTGACCGGGCTCGCCGCCGACTCCACCCCGGCGGGCGGCACGGCACCCCGGCCGGGCCGGCGGATCCTGTCCGTACTGGCGATGTTCCTCGGGGCCCTGATCGGCGCCCTGCTGGTGCTGCACACCCATCTCGAGGCAGCCCTCGGACTGGCCCTGCTGCTGCTCCTGGTCACCGCGCTGATCACCCACCGCGTCTCGACCGCCGACGCGCACTGGGCTCCGCCGACGAGCTGAGCGGCCCCGGGGAAGTAGGGGTGGGTTCCCGCGTCGTCTGGTGCGGGGGGCACCTCCCAGCGGTAGCTGGGGGAGGCTGATGTCACTGCGGCGGCGTGGGGGGCGTGCCGCTGCTTCCCCCGGGGTCGCTGAGCGCCGCCGGTCAGCTCGCGGCGCCCTGCCATTCGCTGGGGGACATCCCGTACGTGGCCCGGAACACCCGGCTGAAGTGGGTCGGGCTGATGAACCCCCAGCGGCGGGCCACCCCCGCGATGGTCTGGCGCCCCCGGGCCAGGACCAGTTCGCGCTGGCACTCCTCCAGCCGGCGGCCCCGTATCCAGCGCCCGACCGTGGTGCCCTCGTCCCGGAAGAGCTTGTGCAGATAGCGCACCGAGATGTGGTGGGCGCGGGCGATGGCCTCCGGCGAGAGGTCGGGGTCGGAGAGGTGGTGGGTGATGAAGCGCTGGATCTTCAGCAGCATCGCCCGGCGCGCGTCCGCCATATCGGCGGGCGGCGGGGCGTGTTGCTCCATGACCAGGGTGGCCAGGAGATCCAGCGCGTTGCGGGCGACGGTCTCGCCGACCGAGGGGGAGGCGGAGGTCACCATCTCGGCCAGCTCGGACAGGAACGGCGACACCAGGGAGCCGAGCAGCGACGCACTGCGGACGGGGGACGCTGTGACCCGGTGCAGATCGTGTTTGCCGACGCCGAGCAGCTGCCGTGGCAGCAGGAAGATCTTCAGCCGGGCACCGGCGGGCATCTCCAGGAGGTGGGGGAGTTCGGCGTCGTAGAAGAGGATGTCCCCGGGGCGCAGCAGCGTCTTCGGCGCGGCGGGCCCGGCAGGCCCGCCGGACCCACCGCGCCGGGGGGAGCCACCGCCCGCGCCCCGCAGTCCGACGAAGTGATAGTCACCCGGGTCGTATGCGCCCAGACGGGGGCCGCGGCCCGGCGACTGGTCGGACAGGACCGATACGGCCGTCGCCGGATCCGACCGGCCGTCGCCGAGGGACATCCGCGGTGCGGCGTCCACGACGGCGATGTCCAGACCGACGGACCTCCAGTACCGCGCGCCCTCGTACTCGGCGACGGTTCCGAGGGTCTCCTCCTGCGGTTCCGCGGTGCGGCCGATTCTCACTTGCGCCTCCACCGGCACCCGACGAATGGCCCTCGACCCCGGCTTTTATCGCCGGGATGAGGGCCTTGTCCTCTTCGTGAGTGACCGTACAAGCGCAGGAAGTACAAAAAAGTGTCACTTCAGTGACCACCGTTGGCGTCCCCATCCGGAAGGTGAACGCCAGGTGACGTCCGCTGCTACGACTCCTCGCCGAGTCCCGCGGCATAGGAGCGCAGCAGGTCGTGGACGGAGTACCGGCCGGGGCTCAGCTCGGCGACCAGGTGGGCCCGGGTGAGCTCGGCGAGCAGCCGAGCGCTTTCCTGAGCGTCGAGCCCGGCGAGCCCGGCGAGCCCGTCGAGTGCGGCGAGTTCGGCCACCGCGGACGCCGAGAGGTCGGGGCCGGGGTGCCCGGCGAGCAGCCGGAAGAGCCGGGCGGCGCCCGCCGACAGCGCGCGATACGACCAGGAGAAGACCGTGCTGACCTCGGCGGACCCTCGGGCGATGGCGTCCAGCCGGTCGTGGGCATCGCGCAGCTCGGCGGCCAGGGCGGACAGCCGGAAGCCGGGGTGTGCGGCCAGCCGGGCGGCGACGCAGGACAGGGCCAGCGGCAGCCCGGCGCACAGCTCGACGATCTCGGCCGCGGCCTGGGGCTCGGCCGCGACCCGGACGGCTCCGAGCCGGGCGGCCAGCAACTCGCGCCCTTCCTCGGCGTCCAGCCAGCACAGGCTCAGCGGATGAGCGCCGTGGTCGGCGACCAGCCCGGTCAGCGTGTCCCGGCTGGTGACGATCACCAGACAGCCGGGCGCCCCGGGCAGCAGCGGCCGCACCTGCTCGGTGTCCAGGGCGTTGTCCAGCAGAACGAGAAAGCGCCGCCCGGCCAGCAGGCTCCGGTACAGCGCGGTTTGGGCGTCCAGGCCGTGCGGCACGCGGTGCCGCGGCACCCCGAGCGCGCACAGAAAGTCGCGTACGGCCTCCCCGGGGTCGAGGGCCGTGCCGGTGGGGTCGAATCCGCGCAGGTCGACATAGAACTGGCCGTCCGGGAAGCGGTCGGCCACCTGGTGGGCCCAGTGCACGGCCAGCGTGGTCTTGCCGACCCCGGCCATCCCCCCGATCACACTGATCACCGCCGTGTCGAGCGGTCGGCCCGCCTCCGGCAGCAGGGCGGACAGCTTCGCCAACTGGGCGCGCCGGCCGGAGAAGGCCGGCAGGTCCTGGGGCAGTTGGGCGGGCCGCGGTTCGGAGTACCCGACCCCCGGCAGGGGGATGGCTGACAGCGGGCTCGCCGACACCATCCCGCCGTCCGCCGACTCCCCGCCGAGCGCGACCCCGGAGCCCGCGGCAGGGCCCGCGGCGGGGCGCGTCGCCGGACGGGACTCGCGCAGCACCGCCGCATGGGCGTCGGACAGCTCCCGCCCCGGGGCCAGGCCCAGTTCGTCCGCGAGCCGGGCGACGGCGGCGCGCTGCGTCTCCAGCGCCTCGGCCCGCTGGCCGGTGGCCGCCAGGGCGCGCACCAGTCTGGCCAGCAGGGGCTCGTCCAGCGGGTTGGCCAGGGCCGCCTTCCGGAGCTCGTCCAGGACCGGGGCCGTCATCCCGGCGCGCAGCGCCGCGTCCGCCAGCTCCTTCACGGCCGCGAGGCGTTCCCGGTCGAGTACGTCGAGAAGGGCGCGCGCCCGTATCTCGACGGACACATCGGCGCCGGCCGGTCCCTTCCAGAGCGCCAGCGCCTCGGTGAGCAGCGTCACGGCCCGCCCGGGGGACCGGTCGGCGGCCTCGTCGGCCTGCTCGCGCAGCCGGCGGAAGCCGAGGAGGTCCAGCGAGTCCGCGTCGACGGCGATCCGGTAGCCGGCCGCCTCGCGCAGCAGCCAGTGACCGGGCGCCCTCAGGGGCAGCCCGGGCTCCAGGGTGCGGCGCAGGATTCCGATGTGCCGGCGGACGACGTTGACGGCGCTGCCGGGCGGGTCCTCGCCCCACAGAGCGTCCACGATCTCGCTCAGCCCGACGGGCCGCCCCGCCCGCGCGAGCAACAGGCCCAGCAGTACGCGCTGTTGGGGGCGTCCCAGGTCCAGCTCTGCCCCGGCCCGCCAGGCCCGTACGGGCCCCAGCACCGCGAACCGTACAGATTCCCGCGACACCCTCGCTCCTCACATGCCCTCAGTGGGTGGATACGGCGGCAAATGGTACAGGGGCGACAGCGCCTCAGCCGGTGATGCGTCCGGTCACCCCCGGTGCGCCTCGCCGCCCGGGGCCAGGCGCGCGCTCACCTTCCCGGCGTCGGGGTGTTCCAGCCCGTTGAGCAGCGACAATGCCTCCCGCCAGGCGGCCCGGGCGGCTTCGGAGTCGCCCAGCGCGCTGTGCACGTCCCCGAGGTCGGTCAGCGTCTGGGCCTCCATATAGGGCACGCCCAGCTCCTGGTACAGCTCGAGGGCGTTGCCGTACCCGCCGAGGGCGCGCGTATGGCGGCCGACCTGCTGATGGATGTAGCCGATGCTGTGCCAGGCCGCGGCCTCGCCGTAGCGGTCTCCGTACTCCCGCAGCACCGGCAGCGCCGTGCGGCAGTGGCTGAACGCGAGGTCGTACTCGCCGAGCAGGGCGTGGTACCAGGCCACCGAGGCCAGCACGCTCGCCCACGCGGGCCGGTCCTTCGTCGACCGCAACAGCTCCAGCGCCTGCTGGTTGTGGCGCAGGGCACCGCGGAGATCGCCCAGTTGCTCGGCGGTCCAGCCGAGACTGCGGTGGGTGTTGCCCCGCCCGATGTCGTCGCCGAGCTCCGTGAAGAGGCGCAGGGCGCGTTCGAGATGTGTACGGGTCTCGTCATGCCGGCCGAGGCGGCCCTCGACGCGGGCGAGGGCCCGCAGGGCGCGGGCCTCCATGGCGGGCAGGCCCGTCCGCAGGGCGGCTCCCAGGGCGGCGCGCTGGACCGTGGCCCAGTCGTGCCAGTGGCCCCGGCGGTCGAAGAATGCCTCCAGGGCCCAGGCCAACTGGCAGGCGTGGGTGTCGAATCCGTTGCGCACCGCGACGTCCACCGCCAGCAGCAGCGCCGGGTACTCGGCGGTGAGCCAGTCGAGTGCCCGCTCGGCGGAGGAGAAGGTCTCGAGAGTCACCCCGGGCCGCGGCGGCGCGGGAGGGATCGGGTCCAGGTGCGGGGCGAGCAGCAGATCCGCGGCGTGGGCGGCGTGTGCATAGTGGTCGAGCAGCCGGTGGAGGGCCGCCCGGCGCTCGTCCTGCGAATCCTGGGCCCGCGCCAGCTCCCGGGAGTAGGCGCGCAGCAGGTCGTGCAGGACGTACCGGCCCGGAGCGTGTTCGCTGATCAGCTGCACCTGGCTGAGCTCGGTCAGCAACGGCCATGTCTCGCGCAGCGGAAGGCCGACCAGACTGGCCGCCGCCGCGGCGGAGATGTCAGGGCCGGCCTGCAGGCCGAGCACCCGGAACAGCCGGGCGGCGGCGGGGGAGATGGCGCGGCAGGACCAGGAGAACACGGCGCCGACATCGGTGGACACCTCACCGCCCGCGAACCCCTCGAGGCTTTCCCGGGTCTCCCGCAGCTCGTCGGCCACGACCGACAGCGGAACGTCGGGACTCAGCGCCACGCGGGCGGCGACGCAGGCCAGGGCCAGCGGCAGCCCGGCGCACCGTTCTGCGATCTCCGCGATGGCTCCCGGGGCATCCGACACCCGGTCGTCCCCGAGCCGACGGGCCAGGAACTCACGGGCCTCGTCCACATCGAGCGGCCGCAGGCTCAGCGCATGGGCGCCGTACGCTGCCAGCAGCCCCTGCATCTGGTTGCGGCTGGTGACGATCGTGAGACAGCCGGGCGAGCCGGGCAGCAGTGGCCGTACCTGGTCCGTGCCTGCGGCGTTGTCCAGCAGCACCAGGACCCGGCGCCCGGCCAGCAGGCTGCGGTAGAGCGCGGCCTGGGCGTCCATGCCGTTCGGGATGTGCTGCGGCGGCACACCCAGGGCGTCGAGAAAGCCGCGTACGGCCTCCCCGGGGGTCATGGCGGGCCCCGTCGGGTCGAATCCGCGCAGGTTGACGTAGAGCTGCCCGTCGGGGAAACGGTCGGCGACCTGATGGGCCCAGTGCACGGCCAGGGTGGTCTTGCCGATTCCGGCCATGCCGCCGATGGCGCTGATCAGCACCGTGGAGGTGTCCTGCCCCGCCCCCGGCAACCGGGCCAGCACCTCCGCCATTTCCGTTCTGCGGCCGGTGAACACCGGCAGGTCGGGCGGGAGCTGGGCGGGACTGGGGGCGGTGTAGCCGGTGCGCCCGGACGGCCCGTCAGGGGCGGGCCCGCCTGCCGGAGGCGCCGCCTCCCGGGGCTTACGCCCGGCCGCCACCGCCTGAGCAGCCAGCAGCTCCGCGCCGGGCGATATGCCCAGTTCGTCGGTGAGGCGTATGCGGGCCCCCTCGTACACCTCAAGCGCCTCGGACCGGTGTCCGGCCGCCGTCAGGGCGAGCACCAGCCGGGACAGCAGCGGCTCGTCCAGCGGGCTCGCGGCGGCGGCCGCCCGCAGCGCCGGCAGCACCAGGTCGGCCGCGTCGGCGCTCAGGGCCAGATCGGCCGACTCCTTGACCGCCGCCAGGTGTTCCCGGTCCAGCGCCGCGAGCAGCGGGTGGCCGCGCACCTCGGCGGCGATCCCCGAGGCGGCGGGCCCTTGCCACAGCGCCAGCGCCTCGACGCTCAGCGCCACGGCCCGCCCGGCCGCCCCCTCCGCCGCGGCCCGCCGGGCCGTCTCCCGCAGGGTCCGGAAGCGCAGCAGGTCCAGGGAGTCGTTGTCGACCTCCAGACGGTAGCCACCGGCACCGCGCAGCAGCCAACGGCCCGCCGCCCGCGTGGGCAGCTCCGGCTCCAGCAGCCGGCGCACCGCGCCCACATGCCGGTGGATCACATTGGCGGCGCTGTCCGGCGGGTCCTCGCTCCACAGGGCGTCGATCAGGTCGCCCATCGAGACCGTCCGCCCGGCCCCTGCCAGCAGCAGTGCCAGCATCGCCCTGCGCTGAGGGCGCCCCAGGTCGAGTTCGCTCTCCCCACGCCAGGCCCTGACCGGGCCCAGGAGCGCGAACCGCACGGGACCCTGTGACAACTCACCCTCCGAGATCTGATCGCCGCCCCCTTCACGATCACTCTAAGTGGTGAGTCGACCGCGGCCGAATCCACGGCCCCACGGTGTACGGGCCGGGAGCCGCGTCCGCCGGGACCGGTCCCGGGAGCGGGGGCGCACGATGCGATGGCCCGCCATGTGGGGCTCGCACGTTTCGTGAGAGGAAGAGACCAGGAGATGGCTGACCCGACGTACGCCGCCGTGCCGGAGCCCGCGCCACCCGGGGGCCGGGCACCCGACCCGCTGACCGGCGCCCTCGGCAACGCGTCCCTGCTCGGCGTCGGCTACCTGCTGCTGGGGCGGCGCAGGCTCGCCGTCGCCGCCGCGGTGGTGACCGTCGTCCTCGTCTCCGTCCTGGTCTCGGTCGCCCGGCCGTGGTGCGAGATCGTGGTGGTCGTATGGTGGGTGGCCGGCATCGCGCACGGGTGGCTCCTGGCGCGGGGCCGCGGCGGGCCTGGTGTGCAGGGCGGCCGGGCCGTACGTACGCGGCGTCTGGTGGCGCTCGGCGTTACGGCTCCGGTGCTGCTGGCCGCCGGGTTCCTGCGGTTCGACACCTCCAGGATCGAGCGGAGCGTGACCGAGGCCCGGGAAAGCGGCGACTGCGCACGGGTGTTGGCCGCGCAGGGCGAGGTGTGGACCGGCCACCGCATAGCCGGCGCCCCGCTGGCCGCCCGCGGCGACAAGACCGTCAAGGCGTGCCACCGGCTACGGGCCGCCAAGGCGGATCTGACCACCGGGCTGACCGGGGACACCGGCGCCCTGAAGGCGGGCTTCGACACGCTCTCCTCGGTCCTCGCACAGCCCGGCAACGGGAAGACGGTCGACGCGGTGCTGGACGGATTCCTCGGCGGTCTGCCCACCAAGAACCCCTGCCGCACCGTCACGGTCACCGACTGGCTCCGCCACCGCCGGCCCACCCACAACGCGCTGGACCGGTCCGCCGACACCGCGAAGCGGGCCGCACCCGCGGCGCTGGTCGGATGCGGCGACGACCTCATGGCTGGCAAGGACTGGAAGAAGGCGCGCGACCGCTATCGGCAACTCCTCGACCAGTACCCGGGCGACGGACTCGCGGCCAAGGCCCGCGGCGGGGTCAGGCGGGCCACGCTGACCATCGAGCTGGGACACGTCCGCGACCTGCTCGACGGGTCGACGGACACACAACCCGACTACTGTTCCCGACCGGCCAAGTACAGCGGCGCCGCCCCCTACGGCAAGGGAACCAACCGCGCGCTGTTCTACGGGAACGACGCGTACACGAACAAGCTCCCGGGCGCGTGGCGGACCACCGACGCCGCCCACGCGGTGCTGGTGGTCTGCGCGGACGAGGAGGACTACGGGACGTCCGTCCGGACGTGTCCGTACGAGAACAAGTCCTTCCCCAACTTCCCCACGGATGTGACATTCCACAAGATCGCGATTCCGGTGAAGGTCTACGAGCTGCGGACCGGAAAGCTCGTGGCCGACCGCTCGGTGGAGATCAGCGGAACGAGCTGCCCCAGGAAGCTGACGTACACCACCTACAGGCCCACCGACCTCGGCCCGCCGTCGAAGGTGTACGTCAAGGCGTCCAAGGCCGATGTGCGCGCCGGCTTCCGGTCGCTGATCCACCGGTGACCGGGCCCTTCACCGACCCCTTCACCGACCCCTTCACCGCCCCGTTCACCGGGCCTTCACCGGGTCGGGGAGCCGCCCGCACCCGGGTCACCCGCTCTGACCAGCCCCGTCTCGTACGCGAGCACGACGGCCTGGGCGCGGTCGCGGAGGGCCAGCTTGGCGAAGATCCGGGCCACATGGGACTTCACCGTGGCCTCGCTCAGGGTCAGCTCGGCGGCCAGCTCCGCGTTGGACAGGCCACGCCCAAGCAAGCCAAGGACCTCCAGCTCACGGGGTGTGAGGGCCGCGAGGTCGGCGTGTTGGGCAGGGGCGGGGGCGGACGGTGAGGCGAAGCGCTCCACCAGCCGCCGGGTGATGGACGGGGCCAGCAGGGCATCGCCCGTGTCCACCAGCCGTACGGCCGCCGCCAGGTGTTCCGGGGTGACGTCCTTCAGCAGAAAGCCGCTGGCCCCGACGGACAGCGCCGTATACACATAGTGGTCCAGGTCGAAAGTGGTCAGCATCAGCACCCGGCAGTCCGGGGTCTGGCGCAGGATGCGGCGAGTGGCCTCAAGGCCGTCCATGGTCGGCATACGGATGTCCATCAGCACCACGTCCGGCCGCAGTTCGCGCGCCGCCGCCACCGCTTCCGCGCCGTCGGCCGCCTCGCCCACCACCTCGATGCCGCGGGCGGTGAGGATCAGCCGGAAGCCGGTCCTGATCAGTGTCTGGTCGTCGGCGATGAGCACGCGCGGAGCCCGCTCGTCCGCGGGCGCCGCCGTCATGGCCGGTCCAGGGGGATTCGCGCCCGGACCCGGTAGCCGCCGCCGAGGCGGCGCCGGGCGTCCAGGTCTCCGCCGTACACCGCGACCCGTTCCCGCAGGCCCAGCAGTCCGCGGCCGGTGCCCTCCCGCTGCCGCGGTGTCGGCTGTGCCGGCGCACCGCCGGTCAGCACGCTGGGGCCGGTGTTGAGCACCTCCACGCGCAGCGCGTGATCGGCGTAGCGCACGGTCACCTCGGCCTTGCCGGCGCCGTCGCCGTGTCTGAGCGCGTTGGTCAGGGCCTCCTGGATGATGCGGTAGGCGGTCACATCGACCCCCTGGGGCAGCGGGCGCGGCTCGCCGGAGACGCGCACCTCGACGGGCAGCCCGGCGAAGGAGATCCGGTCGACGAGCGGGCCCAGCCGGTCAAGGCCCGGCTGCGGTGCCAGCTCCGCCGCGCCGCCGCCGGCCGTGCCCGGCCCCTGGTCGGTGTCCTCGCCGCTGGGCGACGGCGCCAACAGCCCCAGCAGATGCCGCAGATCGGTCATCGCGCCACGCCCCGCGTCCTCGACGGCCCGCAGGGCCGCCGTGGCCTCGTCCGGCATGGTGCCCAGCACCTCGCGGGCGGCCCCGGCCTGGACCACCATGAGGCTGACGTTATGGCTGACGATGTCGTGCAACTCCCGGGCGATACGGTCCCGCTCGGCCTCGATCGCGGCGCGCGCGGCGCTCTCCCGCTCCCGCTCCAGCAGCCATCCGCGCTCTCCCACGGCCGTCTGCCACCGGCGCCGCGTACGCACCAGCGCCACCGCCAGCCACAGGGCGGCGACCGACACCACCCCTACCGCCGCCACCAGCGCCTTTGTCTCCCACTCCCACACGGGGCCACTGTGGCAGACCGCCCCGGGATCCGCATCAGCCTGTGGATGCAGGCCCTGCATCCCGGGGATGAGGCGGGCGGGAAGGTGCCATCCGGGGAGGGATGTTCGGGCCGGGCTCCCCGTTTAGCGTCCTGTGCATGTTCACTGAGCACAGCAGCGCAGAGGTCGTCGTACGGCTCGATGGCGTACGCAAGGAATACGGGGAGACGACGGCGCTGGACGGCGTGTCCCTGGAGATCCGGGCCGGGGAGGCGGTCGCGGTGATGGGGCCCTCGGGGTGCGGTAAGTCCACCCTGCTCAACATGATCGCCGGTTTGGACCGTCCGACGGACGGCACGGTCACCGTGCACGGCGAGAGCGTGGGGGAGCTGAGCGAGAAGGGTCTCGCCCTGTACCGGCGGCGCCGCATCGGCATGGTCTTCCAGTTCTTCAACCTTGTCGACGACCTGTCGGCGCTCGACAACGTCGCCCTGGCCGCGCAGCTGACCGGCACCCCCGCCCGGCAGGCCCGCCGCCGCGCGCTGGAACTCTTCGAGGAACTGGGCATCGAGGACCGCGCCCGGGCCTATCCGGCGGTGCTCAGCGGCGGCGAGCGGCAGCGGGTCGCGGTGGCCCGGGCGCTGATGAACCGCCCCGCCCTGCTGCTGGCCGACGAGCCGACCGGTGCCCTGGACAGCCGGGCCGGCGAGCAGGTGATGGATCTGCTGCTGGACCTCAACCAGATCGGCCAGACGCTGATCATGGTGACGCACGACGAGCACCTGGCGCGGCGCTGCGCCAGCCGGCTGGTCCTCCTCGCCGACGGCCGGGTGACCGGCGAACACACCCTGGAGGCCTCCGCATGAGGGCCGTGTGGCGGGCGGCGTGCGCGGCCGTACGGCGGCGCAGGCTCCAGACGATCGTCATCCTGCTGGTCACCCTGGTCTCCACCGGGGCGATGGTGATCGCGCTCGGCCTGGTCGACTCGGCCTCGTCTCCCTTCGAGCGGACCTTCGGCAAGCAGCGCGGCCCGCATGTGATCGCCGCCTTCGATTCCGCCAAGGTGTCCGACAGACAGTTGGCGCGGGCAGCCCGGCGGCCCGGAGTCGAGGCAGCCGCCGGGCCGTTCGCCCAGGCGACGGTCGATGTACCGAGGGGAGCGGGGCAGTACGGTCTCGGCGGCCGGGTCACGGTCGTGGGCCGCTCCGGACCCGGGGGCCCGGTGGACCGGGTGGATCTCTGGGCGGGCCGTTGGGCCACCCGGCCGGGCGAGATCGTCCTGAACCGGCAGTCGGACTGGACCGCACGCGACCTGGGCAAGCGGATCCGGCTGCCGTCGGGGCCGACGCTCACCATCGTCGGGTTCGCCTTCGAACTCAGCGGTGCGGCGGACGCCTGGGTCGCGCCCGACCAGATCACGGCCCTGCACCCGACCGCCGCCCAGATGCTCTTCCGCTTCACCGACGCGTCGTCGGACGCCCGGCTGCGCGCGCAACTGGCCACGGTGACCCAAGGGCTGCCGAAACACGCCCTGACCGCTTCGGAGTCGTATCTCACCCTCAAGCACCAGACGGCCGGCCCAGCCCGGCTCTATGCCACCTATCTGCTGGCCTTCGGTGTCCTCGGCATCGCGGTGGCGGTGCTCATCGTGGCCAACGTGGTCAGCGGCGCCGTTATTTCGGGCTTCCGGCACATCGGGGTCCTCAAGTCCCTCGGGTTCACACCGGGTCAGGTGGTCGCCGTCTACCTGACCATGGTCTCCCTGCCCGCCGTCGTCGGCTGTGCGCTCGGCACCGCTGTCGGCAACGTGGTATCGCGTCCGTTCTTCCGGTTCGTGTTCACCGGCCCCGACTCCGGGGTGTTCCGAGACGACGTCGGCGTCCCGCCCTGGGTGAACGCGCTCGCCCTGCTCGGCATGCCCGTCGTCTGCGCCCTCGCCGCGCTGCTTCCCGCGGTGCGCGCACACCGGCTCTCAGCCGCGCGGGCGATCAGCGCGGGCAGCGCCCCGCGCGCGGGACGGGCGCTCGGCGTCCAGCGCCGGCTGGCGGGCAGCAGGCTGCCCCGGTCGGTGAGCCTGGGGGTGGGCCTGCCCTTCGCCCGGCCGGGCCGCAGCGGCCTGACGCTCGCCGCCGTGCTCCTCGGGGTGACCACGGTGACGTTCGCGACCGGTCTGGCCACCACGATGACCCGGTTCGCGACCGCGGGACAGGACGCCTACCAGGTCTCGGTGTACGCGAGCAATGTCAGGCACAGCGACAGGGAACTCGAGTCCCTGCTGCGCTCGCTGCCGGGCGCGCGCGAGGTCACCGCCGCCTCGCTGACCGATGTGCGCATGGCCGGTTCGGCGCGCAACGTCATGTTCGGGGCGCGCCGGGGCGACCGTCCCCAGCTGGACAGCGTGCTCACCAAGGGCCGGTGGCCACGTGGAACGGGCGAGGTCGCGGCGAGTTCGGCCTTCCTGCGCCGGCACGGCCTGCGGATCGGCGATCACCTCACCCTGGAGAAGGGCGATCGCCGGGAGGTGGAGGTCGTCGTCGGTGAGGTCATGGAGCAGAACAACCAGCTGGTCATCGGCGACTGGTCGACGATGATGGCCCTGTTCCCCCGGGAGGTGCCGTTCGAGTACCACATCAAGCTCCAGGACGGCGCGGACGCGGACGCCTACGCGCGGGCGGTCGAGGCCGCCGACTCCGGAACCGACCTGGAACTGAACAGCCCGGACCCCGCCGCCCAGGCCATCAACGGCTCCGCGGCGGCCCTCACCCTGTTGCTGGCCGTCGTCGCCTCGCTCGGTGTTTTCAACACGGTCGTCCTCAACACCCACGACCGCCGCCGCGACCTGGGCATGCTCAAGTCCATCGGCATGACGCCACGCCAGGTGACGGTGATGATGGTGACGTCGATGGCGTTGCTCGGCGCGCTCGGCTCCTTGCTCGGCATCCCGCTGGGGATCGCGGGCTACGACCTGGTGGTGCCGCGGATGGCGGACGCGGTGGACATCGCCCTGCCCTCGTACATGACCGACGTCTGGCACCCCCCGGCCCTGGCCGGCCTGGCCCTGGCGGGCCTGGTGATCGGGGTCCTGGGCGCCCTGATCCCGGCGCGGCGCGCGGCTCGGCTGACGATCGCGGAGGTGCTGCACAACGAGTAGCGCCTCGCCATACGGAACGCGGCGGCCCTCGTCCGGATCGGAACCGGGCGAGGGCCGCCGCGTGATGCGTAGGTGACCAGGGGCCGTCAGTCGGCGCCGAACTCCATCGCCGCGCGGTCGAGCAGCTGGTCGTCGCTGGAGACCTGGCCGTCGGAGGAGGCGATCGCCTCGGACGCGCCCTTCGGCATCGCGCCGATCAGCCCGGTCGAGGCCGCCTGCGCGGCGCCGATCAGCGCCGGGTGGGAGTTGCCGACCATCCCGAGCCCCGCGTACTGCTCGAGCTTGGCGCGGGAGTCCGCGATGTCGAGGTTGCGCATGGTCAGCTGGCCGATCCGGTCCACAGGACCGAAGGCGGAGTCCTCGGTCCGCTCCATGGAGAGCTTGTCCGGGTGGTAGCTGAACGCCGGCCCGGAGGTGTCCAGGATGGAGTAGTCCTCACCGCGCCGCAGCCGCAGGGTCACCTCGCCGGTGATCGCCGCGCCGACCCAGCGCTGCAGCGACTCGCGCACCATCAGCGCCTGCGGGTCCAGCCAGCGGCCCTCGTACATCAGCCTGCCGAGCCGTCGGCCCTCGGTGTGGTAGGTGGCGACGGTGTCCTCGTTGTGGATCGCGTTGACCAGCCGCTCGTACGCCGTGTGCAGCAGCGCCATGCCCGGCGCCTCGTAGATGCCGCGGCTCTTGGCCTCGATGACACGGTTCTCGATCTGGTCGGACATGCCCAGGCCGTGCCGGCCGCCGATGGCGTTGGCCTCCAGCACCAGATCGACGGCGGAGGCGAACTCCTTGCCGTTGATCGTCACCGGCCGGCCCTGCTCGAAGCCGATCGTGACGTCCTCGGCCGCTATGTCGATGGTCGGGTCCCAGAACCGCACGCCCATGATCGGCTCGACGAGCTCGATGCCGGCGTCAAGGTGCTCGAGAGCCTTGGCCTCGTGCGTCGCGCCCCAGATGTTCGCGTCGGTGGAGTAGGCCTTCTCCGTGCTGTCCCGGTAGGGCAGGCCGTGGGCGACCAGCCACTCCGACATCTCCTTGCGGCCGCCGAGCTCGCTGACGAAGTCGGCGTCCAGCCACGGCTTGTAGATCCGCAGGGAGGGGTTGGCCAGCAGACCGTAGCGGTAGAACCGCTCGATGTCGTTGCCCTTGAAGGTGGAGCCGTCGCCCCAGATCTGGACATCGTCCTCGAGCATCGCGCGCACCAGCAGGGTGCCGGTGACGGCCCGCCCGAGCGGGGTGGTGTTGAAGTAGCTGCGGCCACCGGACCGGATGTGGAACGCCCCGCAGGCCAGGGCCGCGAGACCCTCCTCCACGAGGGCCGCCCGGCAGTCGACCAGCCGGGCGACCTCCGCGCCGTAGGCCGTGGCGCGGCCGGGCACCGAGGCGATGTCGGGCTCGTCGTACTGGCCGATGTCAGCGGTGTAGGTGCAGGGCACCGCACCCTTGTCGCGCATCCACGCGACGGCTACCGAGGTGTCGAGGCCACCGGAGAAGGCGATCCCGACGCGCTCGCCGACAGGCAGGGAGGTGAGAACTTTGGACACGGCAGAAGTATGCATGACCCCGCATGATCATGCAAGCGCCGATTTACGACCCGCCCCGGGCCGCCACCGCGATCGCGACAGCCCAGCCGATGTACCCCAGGTTGACCACCAGCCGCGCCGCCACCCCGAGCGGCCTCAGCAGCAGCTGGGGGTGTCCACGGCGCGTCTGCCGCAGGGCGTCGAGATGGCAGACCGGATAGCCGGTGATCAGACCGGCGGCGGCCCACGCCCCGGCCGCACGGCTGCCCGGCGCCAGCACCAGCAGGCCGATGACGATCTCGGCCACCCCGGAGGCCGCCACGAGCGGTCCGGCGCGGCCCAGCCAGGACGGCACCAGGGATCGGAAGCAGCCGGGGGCCGCGAAGTGCGCGACGCCGACCGCCATGAGGAACACCGACAGAACGACGGCGGAGGCGGTGCCGGAGAAAGAGGTGCCGGAGAAAGAGCTGACGGTAGGGTCCATGGCGCGATGATCCGACCACCCCGCACCTGGAGTCCTGAACAAAACGATCGCCGCGTCGTGTTCGCCGTCGGCGATCGCGCGACGCTGTTCACCGAGTCGGCCGCGTTCCAGGTGACCCGCCATGGCCCCCCGGTCTGGAAGGTGGTGCTGCCGATCGGCGGTCACGCCTTGATCCGGCCCGAGGGAGGCCGCACCGTCGCGGCGCCTGGGCTGCTCGTGCCCCCTCGGCTCGTCCACACCTGCGCGGCCACCTCCGCGTACGCCGCGCTGTTCATCGAACCGTGGCTGATACCGCCGGGCCCGGGCCCTGTACGGCTCGACGTCGGCACGGTGCGCCGGCTGCTCGCGGCGCTGGGGCCGGTCGGCGTCTGCGGTCCGGCCGCCGCGCCGCACCCGGACGCGGCGTACGACGAGCTCGTCGCCCTGACCGGCAGGCCACTCGCGCTCGATACGCGCGTGACGCACGCCCTGCGGGAGACGGCGGACGCCGGGGTGGCGAGGTCATCGCCGAGGGCACCCCGGAACAGCTCGCGGCCCACCCGCGCTCGCACACCGGGCGGTTCCTGAGCGGACCGCTGAAGCCGGAATGAGCGCGCGAGGCTATGGGCCGTCGCCGACCTCAGCTACTTCCACGGGGCCCATGTGCTCACCCCCCGAAGAATTCGGGATGGCTCTTCACAAAGCCCTCCACGCTCGTCGGTTGCCGGCCGAGGATCGTGCTGACAGCCGCCGGATCACCGGCCAGTAGTACGTCGAGCGGTCGCCGCCCGCGCAGGTGGTTCCGGCCCGGGCCAGGCTCTCGTTGGCTCGTTGCGCCCGCAGTCCTCCGTGAAGGATCCCGTCGAGGCGTCCGGCCCGGCTGCCGGGACGACGGCCGGAGAAACGGCGGTGATCTCGACATAGCGGTCGGCCGACGGCCCCGTACGGTTCGGAGCCGCACGGCCGGCGGCGAAGACCACCCCCACGGCGACGATCACGGACAGACAGAGCGTCACGGTGAGAACCACCGGCACCGGCCGGGACCTTGGACGGAGGTGTCGCAGCCACACGGGAGCAGGGTCCCAGCACTTGCCCGGCCCCATCAAGGCTGGGGTCGAGCCGGAACGGAACCCCCACCTCGCCGTTGCGGACCAGCGCGCCCTGCCTGGCCGGCGGGCGCAGCTGCCTGCGCACGTTCGCCGGGGGGTCAACCCAGTCGTCGGCGTAGTACGAACCGCCGAATTTCCGCCAGTCAGCCGTCGGGTGGGTCGTCGACACCAGCAGCCACCCGCCCGGATGCAAGAGTCACGCTACCGTCGATTCCGACTACCTCGGCATCACCGCCAGGAGTTCGGCCGCGTAGTGCCCGGCCCCGCGGCCGACGTCGTCCGGCAAGAGCTGAGCGTCACGCCGGCGGCCGGGTGAGTTTGGCGGCCACGGCGTCGAGGACCCAGTCCAGGCCGGTCGCGAAGGATGTCTCGGCGTCCACGTCCGTGCCGTCGTACACGGCCTTGGCCAGCGCCGGGAAGCGGCCCGTGGCCAGCATTCTCGTCACATGCGGGCCGGAGGCGCGCTGCCAGTCGCGCTTGGACAGGCCCGTGGCGCGCTCGGCCCGCAGGTCCGCGATCTCGCGCCTGATCGCGCCGGTGAAGTAGGCGCTGACAGTCCCCACGGCGCGCATGACGGTGTCGATGTCGGCGAGGCCGTCGAGGGCGGCCAGCGTGGCCTCGGTCACGGCGAGGCCGTTCGGGCCCAGGGTCGGGCGGCCGCCGAGCAGGTCGGCCAGCCATTCGTGGCGGAGAGCGGCCTGCCTGGTGCGGTGGGCGAGGATGCGCAGCGCCTCCCGCCAGTCCTCGGGCTGCTCCTCGGGGAGGATCTCGGCGTAGACCTCGTCCACCATGAGGTCGAACAGCTCCTCCTTGGTGGAGATGTATCCGTACAGCCGCATCGGGCCGGCGTTCAGCCGGGCGGCGACCTTGCGCAACGACGCCGCCTCCAGCCCGCCCTCGTCGGCCAGCGCGATGGCGGCGGCGACGATCCGCTGCCGGTCGAGCGGCACGGGGCGAGTCGGCGGCTCCGGCCGGTCCCACACAGTCATGGCCACATCGTACTGTTGCGATGCATCGTCGCGTAGCAATACAGTGTATCGACATGAGACACCGAATCGCCGTGGTCGGGAGCGGCCCTGCCGGCCTTACCTTCGCCCGCGTCCTGCGCCGCCATGATTACCCCGTCACCGTCCTCGAACGCGATCCCGCCCCCGACGCCCGCCCCCCGGGCGGCACGCTGGACCTGCGCGAAGGGCTGGGCCAGCTCGCGCTGGACAAGGCGGGGCTGCTGGCGGAGTTCCAAGCGCTGTCTCGTCCCGAGGGGCAGGCCATGCGCATCCTGGACCCGGACGGGACCGTCCTGCGCGACTGGCGACCCCGTCCAGATGAGCGGGCCAATCCCGAGATCGACCGCGGGCAACTCCGTGACCTGCTGCTCGGCCCTCTCGACGTCCGGTGGGGGCGGGCCGTGACGCAGGTGGTGCCGGGGACCCGGGATGGCGTACTGGTCCATTTCGCGGACGGGCGACAGGAGACGTTCGACCTCGTAGTCGGCGCGGACGGCGCCTGGTCCCGGGTCCGCCCGGCAGTCTCGTCGGTGACGCCGCACTACACCGGCATCACCTTGGTCGAGACCTCCCTGGACGACGTCGACACCCGCCACCCCGACCTCGCCCGGTTGATCGGCGACGGTTCCGTGGCTGTGTACGGCGTGAACCGAGCGCTCGTCGCCCAGCGCAACAGCGGCGGCCACGTCAAGGTGTATGCCCAGTTCCGCGCGCCGCTGGACTGGCACACGGACCTGGACCTGGACGACGTCGAGGCCGTGCGATCGAGCCTGCTGGCTCTGTTCGACGGCTGGGCCGCTCCCGTCCTCGACCTCCTCCGCCACGGCACCGCTTTCGCCCACCGCCCCCTCTACGTCCTGCCGGTGTCCCACACCTGGGCCCATGTCTCCGGGGTGACGCTACTGGGCGACGCCGCCCATCTGATGCCCCCATTGGGGGCGGGCGCGAACCTCGCGATGCTGGAAGGCGCCGAACTCGCCGAGTCCATCGCCACCGGCTCTCGAGATCTGGACGAGGCCGTCCGCGCTTTCGAGGAACGGATGTGGGCGCGGGCCGGCAGGTGGGCGAAGATGACGACGGCCGGTCTGGAGCGCCTTGTGAGCCCGGACCCCGCCGAAGCCCTCGCCCTCTTCGACGAAGTCCAGCCATCCTGACTGCCAAGCGCGAGAACACCCGCACTGGCAGCCCGTCAGATCCGTCCGTGTGTCCGCAACCCCGGTCAGCGCCGGTGGACCGGGGCGATGGACTCCAGGGTCGGCACCACCGGCTTGATCGTTCCGTCGGCCGCGAACTCCATGCGGTCGATGGTGGTCTCGCGGTGTGTGCCGTCGCCGCCCGCCTTCCCGGGGCCGTTCACGGCGAACCGGTGGTAGGCGATGTACCAGTCGTCCGTACCGGGGACGTTCACCACCGAGTGGTGGCCCGTGCCCTTGATCCCGTACTCGGCGCGCTTGGAGAGGACCGTGCCCCGCTTGGTCCACGGGCCGAGCGGTGTCGTACCGGTGGCGTAGGCGACGTGGTAGTCCTCGCTGCGGGTGTCGTCCTCGGACCACATGAGGTAGTACGTGCCCTTGCGCTTGACGACGAAGGAGCCCTCCCGGAAGTTGTCCGGGGTGAACTTCCGCACCTTCGACGCGTCGAAGGACGTCATATCGGCGTTCAGCGGCACCCCGTACGCCTGGCCGTTGCCCCAGTACAGATACGCCTGGCCGTCATCGTCCGTGAACACCGCGGGGTCGATCATCTGGCCCGCGAACTGGCCCTTGGCCACCAGCGGTTTGCCCAGCGCGTCCTTGAAGGGGCCGCCGGGGGAGTCGGCCACCGCGACGCCGATCTGCTGTTCGGCGCAGAAGTAGAAGTAGTACTTGCCGTCCCGCTCGGCCACCGCGGGCGCCCACGCGTTGTTGTCCGCCCAGCTCACATCGGGGCCGAGAGCCAGGATCACCCCGTGGTTCTCCCAGTGGACCAGGTCCTTCGACGAGTACGCCGTGAACTTGGTCCCGCTCCAGCTACGGAAGCCGTCGGTCGTCGGGTAGATCCAGTAGCGGCCGTCGAAGTACTGGATGTCCGGGTCGGCGTTGAGCCCGGGCAGCACCGGGCTGCGCATCGGCACGGCCTCGACGGTCCAGGTGCGGGTCGTCCCGTCGGCGGTCTTCAGCGTGTACGTCCGGGCCTTGCGGAAGTCGCGCCGGGTGCCGGAGGCCGGGCTGAGGGTGGCGCCGGCCGGGAGCGCGAAGCGGGGCGCGAGACGGCTGAGATCGGCTTTCGGGTCCATCGGCAGCACGACTTTGTTGCTCGCCTCGGTGACGATCGCGTACCCCTTCTGGCCCTTGGCCGTGACGTCGGCGAGCGAGTCGGCGGACGCCGGGTAGGCGCCCAGCAGCCGGTCGTACTCCTCCTGCGTCACCGGGAGTACGGTGCCGTGCCGGGGGCTGGCGGGCAGTTGGTAGTTCTCGGACGGCGTCCACTTGCCCGAGCCGAGGTCGGTGGTCTCGAACGGGATGTAGCCGCGGCCGCCGAACTCGTCGATGAACAGATACCACTTGTCCTCGGTGTTCGACTTGAAGATCGTCGGCCCCTCGCCGCGGTCGATCGCGCCCTTGCCGATGCAGTCGGCGACGAAGTCGTACGAGGTGTCCGTCAGCGAGGTGGACTTCTCGGCCGTGATGAACTTCGAACAGGGCGTGCCGGAGGACGGGTCGCGCTCGTCCTTGGTGAACCGGTAGTACGTGCCCTTGTCCTTGATGACGGTGGAGTCGATGACCGAGTAGCCGGGGTCGTTCCACACCTTGGGCGCGCTGAAGCTGCGGAAGTCCTTGGTCGTCGCGTACAGCATCTTGTTGTACGTGTTGCCGGTGTGGTTCGGGTCGTCGTCGGCGTAGAGCTTCGAGGCCCAGAAGACCACGTACTCGCCGAGATCCTCGTCGTAGTACGCCTCGGGTGCCCAGGTGTTGCCCGCGGTGTCGGGCGAGACCTTGACGAGGCGCTGGTCGGTCCAGTGGACCAGGTCGGTCGACTCCCACACCATGATCGATTTACTGCCGGTGCGCTGCACCTGGTCCCAGGTGCCGCTGGAGTTCTGATACATCCGCAGATCGGTGGCGATCAGATAGAACTTGTCACCCTTGGGGGAGCGGATGACGAACGGGTCGCGCAGCCCCTTCTCGCCGAGGCTGGAGGTGAGGACGGGCTTGCCGGCGTTCAGTTCGCGCCAGTGCAGCGGGTCGTTGCCGCGGCTGAGGGCCATCCGTATCTGTTCGCCGTCGGCGGTGCCCTCGCCGGTGAAGTAGGTGAAGAGATAGCCGGCGTACTTGGGTCTTGGCTGCGCCTCCGATGGTGCTTCGCGGTTCTGTGCGGGACTGGGCGATGCGGCCAGGAGGCTCACCACCATCGTGAACAGGACGAGCAGCGGCAGGAGGAAGGTTCGGGCTGCGCGGGACGCCATGAAACATCCTGTGGGAGTCTGATGGATTCTGTTGGACTGCTGGCCCGAAGTGTGGTCAGTTGAACCCTGCACGTCAATGGGTGGGGCGGCCGCTCAAGGGTGCGAAAGTTTTCGGCCGCGCTGTGCGGTTTCGTCTCAGTGTGGGCGGGTCAGGGCCGCGGCCCGCCCGGGTGGCGTGCCCGGCGGACGCCGCGCACGCTGGCGATATGGCACAGGGTCCACGACCGCACGTACCGGACACCGGCCCGCGGGTGCGGGTCAACCAGGTCGGCTATCTGCCGTGCGGACCGAAACACGCGACCGTCGTGACCGACGCCCCCGGGCCGATCCCCTGGCAGATGAACAACAGCGTCGGCGCCACCGTGGCATCCGGCACCTCGACACCGGCCGGGGTGGACCCGTCCTCCGGACAGCGGGTGCACACACTGGACTTCGGCGCGGTGGCCGAGACCGGCACCGGATACACGCTGAGCGCCGACGGACAGACCAGCTACCCGTTCGACATCTCCGCCACCCTCTATGACCAACTGCGCTCCGACGCCCTGCACTTCTTCTACGTCCAGCGCAGCGGCATCCCCATCACCGAGGCGCTGGCACCCGGGTACGGGCGGTCGGCCGGACACCTCGGTGTCGCCCCCAACCAGGGCGACACCAGCGTGCCCTGCCTGCCGGGTGTCGGTGACTATGCGCTGGATGTGCGCGGCGGTTGGTACGACGCCGGCGACGCGGGCAAGTACGTGGTGGGCGGCGGGATCGCCACCTACCAACTCCTCAGCCAGTACGAGCGGACACTCACCGCACCCCCAGGGCGTCTGGGTCCGCCCGGCGACGGCGATCTGCGTATCCCCGAGGCCGGGGACGGCGTACCGGACATCCTCGACGAGGCGCGCTGGGAGCTGGAGTTCCTGCTGCGCATGCAGGTGCCCGCCGGGCGGCCCCGCGCGGGCATGGCGCACCACAAGGTGCACGACGACAACTGGACCGGGCTGCCACTGTCCCCGGACCAGGACCCGCAACCGCGCCATCTGCACCCGCCGTCCACGGCCGCGACACTCAACCTGGCCGCGGTCGCCGCGCAGGGCGCCCGGCTGTACGCGCCCTACGACCAGCGCTTCGCCCAGCGCTGCCTGACCGCCGCCCGTACCGCCTGGTCGGCGGCCCAGACCCACCGGGAGGTGTTCGCCGACAGCGACGACGCGATCGGCGGTGGCCCGTACGACGACACGGACGTCACCGACGAGTTCTACTGGGCGGCGGCCGAACTGTTCCTCACCACCGGCGAGCAGGCGTTTCTCGATGCCTTTCGGGCCTCGCCGTATGCCACCGGCGAGGCGTTTCCGCCGTCCGGGTTCGGCTGGCAGCAGGTCGCCGCGCTCGGCCGGCTCGACCTGGCGACCGTGCCAAGACCGCTGCCGGACGCCGACCGGACGGCCGCCCGCGCCTCGGTGGTGGCCGCCGCGGACCGGTATCTCGATACGGCGCACGGCCAGGCGTACGGGATGCCGCTCGGCGAAGGCGAGTATGTCCAGGGCTCCAACAGCGTGCTGCTCAACAAGCTCGTCGTCATCGCGACCGCCTTCGATCTGACCGGTGACCGGCGGTATCGCGACGGGGTGCTGGAAGGTCTTGACTACATCTTCGGCCGCAACGCCCTCAACCAGTCCTATGTGACGGGATACGGCGAACGCCACTCCCACAACCAGCACAGCCGCCTCTACGGCCATCAGATCGACCCCGCGCTGCCGCGGCCACCGGCCGGGTCGATGGCGGGCGGCCCGAGCGCCGGCCTGGAGGATCCGAAGGCCAACAGGCTGCTGATCGACCGCACCGTCGATCCGCCCCGGCGGCCCGCGCCGCAGCTCTGCTACCTCGACGACATCCAGTCGTGGTCGACCAACGAGGTCGCCGTCAACTGGAACGCGGCACTGTCCTGGGTCGTTTCGTTCGCGGCCGACCAGCCGGTGGCGGCAGAACACGGACGCGGGGCTATCCGATGAGTTCCTGGGTGCCGAGGACGGTGAGCAGCGCGAGGCGTTCGGCGTCCTCGGTGCCGGGTTCGGCCGTGTAGACCATGATGCGCAGTTCGCTGCCCGCCACGGTCAGCACATCGCAGTCCAGCGTCAGGGGCCCTACCCGCGGATGGTCGATGGTCTTGCGCGCCGACTCGTGGCGGCCGGCGGCGCCGGAGTCCCACAGCGCGGCGAACCGGTCGCTGTGCGCGCGCAGTTCCGTGACCAGCCGACCGAGCCGCTGGTCGGCCGGGTAGCGTTCGGCGGCGGCGCGCAGATCGGCGACCAGCGCGGCCTCGAACTCGCGCAGGGACTCGGGGCTGTGCCGTACCCGGCTGCCCGGGCCGAGGAAGTGGCGCCAGACGGCGTTGCGCTGGTGGCCGCGCCATCCTGATGGCTCGCCCATCAGCGCCGCGTACGGCGGATTGGCCAGCAGCATGGTCCCGGTCGCGTCGAGGACCACGACGGGGGTTCCGGTCAGCCTGTCCAGCAGTCGCTGGATGCTCGGGGTGATATGCGCGGGGACCGTGTCCGGGCCCGGCGGCGCCAGCCCGGCCAGCCGGAACAGGTGTGCGCGCTCGGTGTCCGACAGCCGCAGGGCCCTGGCCAGGGCCTCGACGACCTGGATCGACGGATTGGAGGCGCGGCCCTGTTCGAGGCGGGTGACGTAGTCGACGGAGATCCCGGCCAGCAACGCCAACTCCTCGCGGCGCAGTCCGGGCGCCCGCCGGTGTCCGCCGGTGGGCAGTCCGGCCGCCTCGGGCGGCACCCGGTCGCGAAGGCGGTGCAGTGCCTGCCCGAATTCCGCCGTCGCCATGCACACCAGTGTGCACTGCCGGGCCCCGCCCCTGCCTGGTACCAGCAGTCCCAGGAACATGGGACGCCTGGCTGACCGCACCGCCCCGCCGGACCCTGGAGGCATGACGACAACACTCATCACCGGAGCCAACAAGGGGCTCGGTTTCGAAACCGCCCGTCGGCTCATCGCAGCAGGTCACACCGTCTACGTCGGCAGCCGGGACGCCGAGCGCGGGCGCCGGGCCGCCGAGCGGCTGGGCGCGCGGATGGTCCTCATCGATGTCACCGACGATGCGTCCGTCGCGGCCGCGGCGAAGGCCGTCGAGGCCGATGGCGGACTGGATGTGCTGGTCAACAACGCCGGCGTCGAGGCGCGGGAGCCGGACGGAGGGGTGGCCGGTGCCGCGGAGGTGACCGCCGACGCGATGCGGTCGGTCTTCGAGACGAACGTCTTCGGCGTGGTGCGCGTGACCCATGCGTTCCTGCCGCTGCTGTCGCGGTCCGCCGCCCCGGTCGTGGTCAACGTCAGCAGCGGCCTTGCCTCGCTGACCAGGGTCACCGCCCCGGACACCCCGACGTACGCCTACCCGGGCGTCGCCTATCCGGCGTCGAAGACCGCGGTCAACATGGTCACCGTGCAGTACGCGAAGGCGTTCCCGCAGATGCGGATCAACGCGGTGGAGCCCGGCTACACCGCGACGGATCTGAACCGGCACACCGGCATCCAGACCGTCGAGGAGGGCGCCGAGATCATCGTCCGTATGGCGCAGGTGGGCCCCGACGGCCCGACCGGGGGCTTCTTCGACGCCGAAGGCACCCTGCCCTGGTAAACCGATCGGTTTCTGTGTGGCGGAAACCGGTCTAGCCTGTCGCACATGACCACAGACGCGACGAAGACGAGCTCCCGCGACCGGCTGCTGGATGCCGCGGCCACCCTTGCCTATCTGGACGGCGTCGGTGTCGGCGTGGAGGCGCTGTGCAAGGCGGCGGGGGTGTCCAAGCGCTCGATGTACCAGCTTTTCGAGAGCAAGGACGAACTGCTGGCGGCGAGCCTGGAGCGGCGTGCCGCCGGCTTCGCCGCGCGGTTCCTGCCCGGGGCGGACGACGCCCGTACGCCGCGTGAGCGGATTCTGGGCATCTTCGAGCAGGCGGAGGAGCAGGCGGAGGAGCAGGCGGCCGAGTCGGCCTATCGGGGGTGCCCCTTTCTGGCCGTGCAGATCGAGCTGAAGGATGTGAACCACCCCGCGAGCAGGGTCGCGCACCGGATCAAGGAGGGCCTGACGGCGTTCTTCCGGGACGAGGCCGAACGGGGCGGGGCGAGCGATCCCGATCTGCTCGCCCGGCAGCTGAGCCTGGTCTTCGACGGGGCGAGCGCCCGCGCCGGTATCCAGGCCGACTCCCTGGCCGGGCTGCTCCTGCCGACCGTGGTCACCCTGCTCGACGCCGCCGGTATGCGCTGATCTGCCAGGGCGCGGCCGCACTCAGGGGTCTGTCCGCCGACCGGTGCGCCTTCTGCTCAGTTGTGTTTTCAAACCCACCTTGCATCAGGAAACCGATCGGTTTACGGTGGCGATGTCAGCCTGAGAAACCGATCGGTTTACCACAGTGGGAGACATCATGACTGCGATCAAGGACGCCGTTGTTCTGGTCACCGGCGGCAGCCGCGGCATCGGCCGGGCGCTCGTTGAGGAGGCCTATGCGCGCGGCGCCGCCAAGGTCTACGCCACGGCCCGCGATCCGCGCACGGTGACACACCCCGATGCCGTCCCGGTGGCGCTCGAGGTCACCGACCCCGCCTCCGTGGCGGCCGCCGCCGAACAGGCCCAGGACGTCACCGTCCTGATCAACAACGCCGGCGCCTCGGTCGGCGCCTCCTTCCTCGGCTCCCCGGTCGCTGACGTCCGCCGGGAGTTCGAGACCAACTTCTACGGGCCGCTGCTGGTCGCCCGGGCCTTCGTACCCGTCATCGAGCGCAACGGCGGTGGCCACCTCCTCAACGTCCACTCCGTGCTCTCCTGGCTGGGCAACGCCGGCTCCTACAGCGCCTCCAAGGCCGCCCTGTGGTCCCAGTCCAATTCCCTGCGCCTGGAGCTGCACCCGCGCGGCATCGGGGTCACCGGACTGCACGTGGGGTACGTGGACACCGATATGACGGCGAACATCGACGCGCCCAAGGCCGACGCGGGCCAGGTGGCCGCGGCCGCGCTCGACGGCATCGAGTCGGGGGCGTACGAGGTGCTGGCCGACGACCTCACCCGGCGCGTCAAGGCGGGGCTGGCCGAGGACCCGGCCGTGCTGTACCCGCAGCTTGCGCAGTAGCGCCCGGGTGTTCAACCGCGGCGCGTACGCGGTTGAACACCACTCCGAAGTGGCCGAGCCCGGTGAACATTGACGCCCGGTTCAAGCAGGAGCTGGTGGCCGCCAAGCACCGGCTGGCCGCCGCGTTACCCGACGCCGCCGCATGGCAACGGCGCCTGCTCACCGAGATCCTGCGGGACAACGCGGACACGGCCTTCGGCAAGGAACACGGCTTCCACCACATCCGCACGATCGACGACTACCGCGCCGCCGTACCGCTGCGCACCCATGAGGAACCTCCGCCACGACCGGCTCTCCCGACCGGCCACCAGCCGCTCGGGGCGCCCCAGCCTCGGGCCCGGCCAGGCCGATCTGAGCGTCTTCGGCGTCCGGTTGCGGGCGACGGAACGTTCCTCGGCCGCCCCGGCGACAGCCCCGACCCCGACCGCGCCGTCCATCCGGAGCGCCTGGCGGCAGCCGCGGCCGCGGGGCCGACCCCGCCCTGATCTGGCCGAACATCCGGCTGCTCTCCTGCTGGACGAGCGGGGCGCGCCGCGGCGGGCTTATTGAATGCTCCAGCGGTGCGGATGCCCGGGATCGGCCGGGCAGGCGAAGATGTTCAACTCACCCCAGCGGCCCACCGTCACCTTGGTCGGTGTGGCGGACCGCAGACGGCCCGGAAGGTCCCGGTCCTCCTGCGGCATCCAGCTGTGGCTGCCGCCGTCCCACTCGGAGCTGTCGATCGTCAGCAGCAGCTCCATCGGCGCCGCGCAGGCCAGGCAGTTCATGGGGGAGGGGTCGGTCAGATGCCATGACGCGAAACCCCCGGCGCGCCAACCGGGCGGAATGGACAGGTCGTACTGGTAGGCGGGCGGCTCGGCCTCTGCCTCCTCCTCACGGGCTTCCTCCTCACGGGCTTCCTCCTCACGAGCCTCCTCCCAGGCGTCTATCCGGGCTTCCAGCTCCTCGGGGAGCAGCCCGGCGAACGGATAGGTGACCACCTGTTCCGGGTGCAGTACGCAGGGCTCCGCCACGTACCCCTCGTAGCCCACGACCTCCGGCAGTGGCGGCGCGGCCAGCACCTCACCGACCTCCCACGACCGGCGCCACAGCAACCGCAGCGACATGCCGTAGCCGGTCCTGCCGTGCCGGTCGAAGGGGCACCAGAACACCTGGAGAAGATCGCAGCCGTCCGGCCCCGCGAGCAGGTCGGGGACGTCCCGCCGGTACAGCTGGGCGACCCCGACCATCGGCAGCGGGTCGGTGTCCGCGATCCCCGCGACACGGTGCTCACGGCCCAGCTCCGTCAGGAGCCGCCGCTCCTCCTCCGTGGGCCCCGGGTCCGGGTCGCGGGCCCATGCGGTGGCGAGCACCCGCCGCTCCCGGTGGATGTCCGCGGGCCGCCGGCCACGCCCGCGCCGATGCGGTTCGGTGCACACCGGCCACGGCTCGTCCGCGGGCCACAGCAGCGGACCGCCCACCGAACTGTCCGACACCTCCGGACTGCCCGGCCGCGGATGCAGCCGGGTCGTCGTACCGCGGTGCGCGGCCAGTTCCGGGAAGAGCGCCTCGACATCCAGCGGGCGCGGCGGTGTGGTCCTCGTCATGGACACGACTCTAAGGACCCGGCGCACCCCACCGGATCGGCGCCCCCGCTACGCCGTGCCCGAACCTCCCGCCGTGAGGAACCAGTCGACCGCCGAGCTGACCGCGGCGGGGTTCTCCACCGGCAGCTCGTGGCCCGCGTCGACGATCCGTACCACCGCGTCCGGACAGTCCTTGGCCATCCGCAGCATCTGCGACACCGGCAGCTGGATGTCGTGGTAGCCGTGCAGCAGCAGCGTGGGCGTCCGGATCTCACCGACCCGGTCCAGCACATCGAAGGCCCGCATCGCGTCGTAGCACGTCATGACCACCTCGCGCGGTGTGGTCGCGGAGGCGCGGGCGTATTCGCGCACCTCGGAGCGCGGGTATCCGGGGCCGAAGGCCCGCTGGATGTTGACCGTGACGAAGACGCGGAACGGCAGCAGTGTCGAGGCCGCCATCAGCAGGCCGCGGCCGCGGTTGTAGACCATCCGGCTGATCGAGTTCACCAGCACCATGCGCTCGATCCGCTCCGGGTGGTCAAGCGCCAGCGTCTGGGCGATCATGCCGCCCATCGAGTGGCCGACCGGGACGAAGCGGTCCACCTCCAACCGGTCGAGCAGGGCGGACACATCGCCCGCCAGCTCCGCGATGGTGCGCGGCATGCCGTCGCTCTCGCCGTGCCCGCGCAGATCGAGCCGGATCACCCGCCGGTCCGGGGCGAAATGCGCCATCTGGTGGTCCCAGCGGTGCCGGTTGGCCGTCCAGCCGTGGATGAACACCAGCGGCACACCGTCGCGGCGACCCTCGTCGTCGAACGTCAGTCGGGCGCCACCGACTTCGAGCTGCGGCATGGGTCATGACCTCCGGGCTGTGGTGCGTGACGGTGCGGGGATGTGAGGTACGGGTCACCGGTGCTTGCCCAGGAAGTCGAGGATGTGCCCGAACACATCGAGGGCGGCGCCCCGGCCGATGAACGTATCGAGGTGACCGTAGCCGGGGACCTCGGCGTACGCCACATCCAGCCGCGGCTGACGTGCGGCCAGCACCTCGTGGCAGAGCTTCTGGGAGTCCAGCCACAGCCCGTTCTCGCTGCCGGAGAGCAGCAGCACCGGGCAGTCGATACGACCGGCCTGGTCCAGCGCGTTCTCCGGCAGCGCCCGGTAGCGGTCGTCCCCGTGGTGCCAGCGCACCACGCTGCGCGCCAGCTCGATCCGGCGCAGATGCGGCAGGATCCACAGCGGCGCCGGGCCCAGCAGCTCCGCCAGCCGGTTGTGGGTGGTGGCCGACAGATGCTCGTGTACGAACAGCGAGGCGCCCGTGCCCCAGGCCGAGTTGTGCAGGATCTGGCAGGTCGGATCCGGGCAGCTCGCCTTCCGGGAGGCCAGGGCGAACAGCGGGGTGTACCGCGACCAGAAGCCCACCGTGCGGAAGTCCACGGGGATGTGGTCGACACGGGACTTCAGCAGCTCGGCGGCCAGCGTCATCCGCAGGGACGTACGGCCCGCCAGCTTCGGCGTCAGAAACACCCCCTGCGCCACCACCCCGGCGAGCCCGGGCACCAGACCGCCCGCCATGCTCATCGACAGCGAGAGCGCGCCGATGCAGTGGGCCACGACGAACAGCGGACGGTCGCCGATCCGCTGCCGGACCAGCGCCACCGCCTCGGGGATGTCGTACACGGCGACATCGTCGTAGGTGTACCGGCGGCCGGTCTCGTTGTACGGGAGCCGGCAGCTGCCCCGCCAGTCCAGCAGCCACGGTTCGTACCCCTCGCCCAGCAGGACCTCGACCAGGTTGCGGGTCTCGGGCAGCAGAAACATGTCGGAGGACGCGGTGTGGCCGTGCAGCAGCAGCACCGCGGGGCGGTGCCCCTGGCCGGCGGAAGAGTCGGCGGTGACCCTGCTCAGGCCGAGCCGGGTCCCATCCTTGGTCCGGAAGGGGATCTCCTCGACCCTCGCCCCGTCGAGCCGGGCGTACAGCGGCCGGAGGGTCACCGGGGTCCGCGGGTTCACCGGGGCCATCGGGGTCTGCGCGGTCCTACGGGTTCGCGGGATCCTCGGGGTCAGCGGGGTCATCGGGTGCGCTCCGTCAGCGTCGGGTTCCGGCGAAGGTCGAGCAGGTCCGCCCCCACTCGGGCGAACGGGCCGAGCAGGCCGCGGCCCATCTCCAGCCCGAACCAGGCCAGCCACGTCAGTTTGGCGACCCGCTTCTCCTGGCCGGAGAGGCGCGGATCGACCCGGATGCCGTCGATCTGGTCGCGCACATAGCTGTCGGCGGGCACGACGACCTCGCCCGCCAGACACGCGGGCTCGCCCTCCCGGCCGATCTCGACGGTCAGCGCCCGAGTCTGCCGCCACACATCGCGCCGCGCACGGGCGAACTTCCGGCCCTCCAGCCACCACCGCCCGCCGTCGGCGTCCCGCAACCGCAGCCGGTAGAGCAGCAGTTGATGCCGCAGACCGTGCGTCAGGGGTATCCCCTCCTGCGGACGGACCCACAGATCGCCCCGCTCCACCACGACCGGATCGGGGTGCAGCAGCGCGCAGAAGAGCTCTCCGCGGACATCGACCCGGCGCTCCCGCACCAGCTGGTACATGCTGGCGATGGACAGGGTCAGCGACAGCGTGCACCTGCTGTGCGCGGGCCCGCCGACCGAGCCCAGGCTCCCCTCGATCGTCTCGGGGAACCACAGATACGGCGGGTCCTCGCGGTCGGGCAGCCGGCCGAGGCCGTCCTTCGCCAGCCGCTCGAACGTCTTCAGCTGCGCCTGCGTGTCGTACCGGGCCGCGGCCGGCAGGTCGTGCGCGGCGACGAACGCGCTGGTCCGCTCGTCGGTGGCGGCCGGCCCCGTCAGCGTCGCCTCGCACAGCTTGAGGGCCGCGGGGCTGCGCAACACCCTGGTCAGGAAGTCCAGCTTGGGGACCGGTTCGGCCTCCAGGCGGGCCAGGGCGTCGGCCCGCCACTCGTCCCAGTCCTGCACCGTCACGTTCATCCCGCCGAACCCCATGTCCCGCACCACGTCGTCCAGGGTGTTCGGGACACCGGTCAGGTTGTAGTTGTAGCCCCAGGCGTCGGGTTCGCAGATCACGGCCGCCGCCACCCGGCTCACCCAGTCCACCGGGGCGGCGTTGAGACAGCGGAAGGCGGGCACGGTACGGAACCGGCCGAACGCCGAGATCAGCCCGCTGCTGAGGTCCTGGGCGTTGTACGCGCCCGTCTTGGTGTGTCCGCCGATGCCACCCGGGCGCATCATGGTGACCACCAGACCGTGGTCACGGGCGCGTCGCAGCGCGGTCTCGGCGGCCCACTTGGACCTGTCGTAGCCGGCGACGAGGCGGTCGATACGGGCGAGCGGATCGTCCTCGCCCATGGAGACGATGCCGACCTGGTTGAAGACCGCGATCGACGAGATGTGGTGCAGTGGCTTGGGCCGCCCGGTCGCCGCCAGTTCGGCCAGCGTCAGCGGCCCGATCACATTGCTCTGCCGCAGCGACGCGTAGCCGCGCAGAAAGTCCACCGCCGCCGCCACGCTGACGACCGAGTCCAGCTCCTCCGCCAGCGCCTCCCAGCGCTCCTCCGGCAGGCCGAGGCGGGGGCGGCGGAGGTCGCCCGGCAGCACCGTGACCCGCCTGCGGATTTCCGAGGACCACGGCAGTGCGAAGCCGGCCAGCGCGGTGCCGAGCCGCGACGTGGCCTCTTCCTCGTCGGCCGCGCGGATCAGGCAGTAGACGTGGGCGTCGCTGTACCGCAGCAGATCGAGCAGCATATGGCCGCCGAGAAAGCCGGTTGCCCCGGTCAGCAGGATCCGACGGGGCGGGGCAGGCTCCGGCGGGCCCGTCCACGGCAGGGCGTCGGCGCGGGCGAGGTCGGCCAGGACCAGGTCCAGGTCCTCGTCTGCGGTGTTCGCGGGCAGGGCGCGGGCCGTGCGGACGGGAGTCGTGGGGACGGGGGTCGTGGGGACGGGGGTCGTGGGGACGGGGGTCGGCGGGGTGTGTACGGTCCGAATCCGGGTGGCGGAGAGCCAGCGCTCGGCGAGCCGGCGAGGCCGGGCGTCGGCGAACACATCGTCCAGGGCGAGCTCCACACCCGATTCCCGGGCCACCGCGGCGACCAGCTCCACCGCGTCGACGGAGGTGCCCCCGGCGTCGAAGAAGTCGGTGTCGGGCCCCATCCGGCCATCGGGCAGATAGCGGGCCGCCGCGGCGGCGATGGCCTCCGCCAGCTGGTCCACATCGGCATCCACCCTTGCGCCAATGTCCGTGCCGAGGTCTGTGGTCGGCTCATCTCCGGGATCGTCGCCAGCCGTTGCCTGTGAGGGGGCCGAGGCCCCGGGCAGGGCCCGGGCCAGCAGGTCGGCCACGCTGAGCCCGCCGCCGCCCCGTTCGATCGACTCGCCGGTCAGCCGCTGCCCCTCGTCCGCCGCGCCCACTCGCATGGCCTCGTCACTCGCCGGGTCCTTCCGTTCGCTTCTCCGCCCGCGAGGCGAATCCGCGGCTTGTATGGCATGGCGCGGCTGGTCGGCCTCGCGTGCGTCGCTCACGTAGTCCGTCCGTCCTTTCGTCAACTCACTGCTCCCAGGACCGGAACGCCCGCAGGCCTTCCGGCGTCGTCACGACCGTCAGCCGCGTATCGTCCGGCTCGCCGCCGCCCAGCGCGGCGAGCAGCCGCCGGGCCGGTACGTTGCGCGGTGTCCGCTCCGCCGTCAGGCGCACCGTCGCGCACCCCAGGGCGTCGGCGCGGTCGGCCAGCCACCCCAGCAGCCGCTCCTCCACCCCGCGGCCGAGTGAGCGGCAGCTGAGCATCCAGGCCAGGACGTCGAGCCGGTCGCCCTCCTGGCGGACCGCGAGCAGCCCGATCTGCCCGTAGTCCCCGAACCGGTCGCGGGCCGCGGCCGTCCACACCTCGCCCTGCCGGCGCCACCGCTCCAGATCGCCGCCGTCGGCCGACCGGGCGCGGAGGGTGAACTGATTGGTGCGGCGTACGAGTTGCTCGGCGCGCTGGACATCGGGTTCGGACAGCGGCCGGATGTCGACCTCCAGGTCCAGCTGGGCCAGGAATTCCGCGAACCCGGCCCGCTCGCGCACCGCGTCACGGGCCCGCTCCTGGCGGTAGAACTCCGCGCGCAGCGAGTCCTCCGCCGTGGCCGCAGCGGGGACCAGCGGCCACAGCCGGCCCAGGAACGGCGCCAGCTCCCCGGCCGCCGGGCAGGTCACGGACAGCACCTCGGGCAGCGCGGACCGCATGGCGGCGATCTCGACCGGGTTGTCGTCGAGGAACACGAAGCTGTCGAGGCCCAGGTTGAGGGCGCGCGCCGCGGCCTCCAGGCGCTCCGCCTTGCGGCCCCACGTGGCGGAGACCATGCTGAAGTGCTCCGCCCGCAGAAGGCTGTCCGGGCGGTCCAGCACGGTCCGTACCGTGGCCTCGTCGTTGTTGCTGACCAGGACCAGCAGGGCCCCGGCGGCGCGCCACTGGAGCAGTCGGCGGGCCAGCAGCGCGCGGGGGCCGCCGAGGTCCACACGGTCCGGGCCGATCTCCCCGGCCACCCCGCTCCACAGCGTCTCGTCGCCGTCCACCGCGATCACCTTCGGCGGCGTACGGCGCACGGCCCGGACCACCTCGGCCAGGGTGAGCGCCACGGCCGCCTGGAACGGCGGGGTGAACGGCAGATGCGCCAGTTTTTCGGTGTGGTCGTCGAACCGGTCCGCGACCGCGTGGTGCCGGGTCCAGTCGTCGTGCCGCAGCACCGCGACGCCGGGCAGCTCCGCGAGCTCGGCGGCCAGCTCGCGCTCCCACCGCTCCAGACGGTCGTCGCCGTACGAGGACGGCAGGAACCCGACGACCAGCGGCGTCCGGGTCCGTTCGGACACGGATCGCAGCGCGGCCGGGTACTCCCTGCGCAACTCGGCGAGCAGCGCGTCGCTGACCGGCCCGAACCGCTCCAGGTCGGTGGCCCTCAGCAGCACCACGCCGAGCGCCGTGGAGGGGTCGGCGAAGACCCCGGAGGGATCCCGCAGGCTCGCCAGCACATGGTGGTAGGGCGCCTCCGCGACCGTCACCTGGCCGCCACCGCCGTTTGACGCGGTGTCATTCGCGTCGTTCAGGGCCGTTTCGCACAGCAGCGGCAGGTTGCCGAGGGCGAAGGTGGCCGCGAGGGCGAGCGAGGGGCGCGGCGTCGCGGGACGGGCGGGGGCCGGGGCCGCGGGACCGGCCGTGGCCGCCGGGCGGGTGGGTACCGAGGGACGGATGGGTGCCGGGGGACGGGCCGGGGTCGCCGGATCGTCGGCCGCTACGGCGAGCAGCCGCAGGAACGCCTCGCCGAGCGCGGCGCAGTCGGCCTCGTCCATGATGTCCAGGTTGTAGTCCAGCCGCAGCCGTCCGGAGTCCGGCGTCATGGTGACCATCAGGTCGAGGTCGGAGTATCCGGTCCCGGCCGGCAGGATCTCCAGGTGGTCCAGCCGCGCCGCCGAGGACCGTACGTAGTTGAAGTACACCTCGACCAGCGGCGCGTTCTCCCGGTGGAGCCCCTGCGCGGCGAGCGCCGACAGGGCGTCGGAGAACATGGCGCCCTTCGTGAGCACCCGGTCCAGGCGGCCGTCGGCGCGGCGCAGTACGTCCTCGATCGCCTCGCCGGGGGCGGCCTGGGCCGGGATGGGCACCGGCACCCCGAAGAAGCCCACCGCGTCGTACGCGTCGACGTGGATACGGGTGTCCACCGGCACGGCGAGCACGAACCGGTCGCGCTCCCGCTCGCGGGCCAGCAGCACGGTCAGCGTGCCCAGGCAGAAGGCGGCCGGTGTGATCGCCAGCCGGCTCGCCCGGGACGACACCCGCTCCATGAGCCGGTCGGGGATCGCCAGGGTCACACTGCCCGCCCGGAAGGAGCGCACCGGCGGTCGCGGCCGCGCGAGGGTCAGATCGAGCCGGGCGCTGCCGGTGAACGCCTCACGCCACTCGGTCACCGCGTCGTCGGGCCGGTCGTCGGGCCGCGCCCGCTGCGTGTCCTGTGTGTCCTGCGCATGCAGCAGCAGGTCGATGTCGCGGTTGGAGACGGTGTCGTCCAGTGGGGTGTCGCCCAGCGCGGTGCCGGACAGTTCGCGGTCGATCTCGGCCGCCACGAGCAGCAGCGACTGCAGATCGCTCACCGCGTGGTGCGCACCGAACACCAGGATCTGGCCCCGGTCGCCGCGGTCGAGCAGTTCGAACCGCCACAGCGGCGCGGCCGCCAGGTCGAACGGCGGCTCCAGCAACTCCCGCAGCCGCCCGTCCACCTCACCATCCTCACCACCATCCTGGTCCGCGCCGCCGCCGAGCTCCGACCAGCGCAGCAGGGGGCCGGCAGGCGCTCGTTCGACCCGCAGCCGCGGGCCCTCCCCGGTGCCGGTGCCGGGGAGGATCGCCGTACGCAGCGCCGCGTGCCGCCCGGCCAGCCGGTTGAGGATGTCCGTCAGCCGCCGCCGGGTGGTGGGCGCGGTGAGCCGGACCGCGAGGCCGATGGCGTGTGCGGCGCTCGGGGTGTCCTGCCGGGCGCTGCGCAACAGCCGCACCACGTCACGGGTCGCGGGCCGCACATCGGCCTCGGGCACCTCTGCCCCGGCCGCCGGAAGAGCGGAACCTGGCCCGGTGGTGGCGGTTTTGGCGTTCTGGGTGGTGTCCCGCTCCGCCAGCGCCGCGCCCAGGTCCCGCGCGAGGCCGTGGATGTCGGCTGCCGAGAACACCGCGGAGGTGGGCAGTTCGACGCCGAGGTCGCGGGTGAAGGCGTTGCGCAGCCTGACGATCATCAAGGAGTCGAGCCCCAGCTCCTTCAGGGCCGTGGTGGGGGCGGCGTCCGTGACACCGAGGCCGGCCACTTCGCCGACCCTGGCTCGTACATAGGACTCCAGCCGGTCGGTCCGCTCCCGGGCCGTCGTGGCGGTGAGCACCCGCTCGACCAGCCCGTCCGCGCCCGGCGCGGCGGCCGGGGCGGCTTCCAGGGCGGTGACCAGGTCGGACAGCAACGGCCGCGACCGTGCCGTGTCCGGGTCGAGCGCGAGCGCCGCCCAGTCCAGGGCGAGCGGCACGAGCTGACGGCGCGCCGTGGGCAGCAGCCGCTCGAACAGCTCGCCCCCTTCCTGCGGGGAGAAGCCGATCAGCCCCGACCGGCTCACCGACGCGGCCCGGGTGTCGGACTCGGATACCAGCCCGACGCCCGTCCAGGCACCCCAGTCGAGGCTGAGCGCGGGCCGGTTGTCGCGGGCGAGATGGTGTGCCCAGGCGTCCAGGAAGGCGTTCGCCGCGCAGTACGCGCTCTGCCCGGCCGAGCCGAGCAGGCCCGCCGCCGACGAGAACAGCACCAGGCGCTCCGCTTCCGGCACCAGCTCCGTGAGCAGGGCCGTGCCCAGCACCTTGGGGGCGAGGACGCGCTCCACCCGCTCGTCCGTCAGATTCGGCAGAGTGGCGTCGTCAAGCACACCGGCGGTGTGGACGACGCCGATGACCGGGCCGAGTTCGCGCCGCAGCCCGTCCAGCGCGGCGGCCAGGCCCTCCCGGTCGGCGACATCCGCCCGGACGTGGCATACGGTCACGCCGCGCCCCCGTAGCGCCTCGAGCCAGCGCGCCGCCTCCGGGGTGGGCGCGCCCCGGCTCAGCAGCGCCAGCCGGCGCGCGCCGCGCCGTACCAGGCGCTCGGCGACGACCCGGCCGAGGCCGCCGAGGCCACCGGTGATCAGATACGTGCCGTCGGGGCGGATGTCGCCGCGCCCGGCGTCGTCCGGGCGGGTGCGTACGAGGCGTGGCACCAGACGGCCCGTCGCGCGCAGTGCGACCAGGCGCTCGTCGTCGGCGTGCCGCAGCTGTGTCCACAGGGCGTCGAGGCCGCCGTCGGGCGGGAGGTCGATCAGCGTGGTGGCCAGCTCGGGGTACTCCTGGGCCACCCCGAGGCCGAAGCCCCAACCGAGCGCCTGCTGCGGATGTGTCACCTCCGCGCTGTCCCCGGCGGCCTGGGCGCCCCGTACGACGAGGAACAGGCGCGGGGCCCGGCCGCGGGGCCGCTCGGTGAGCGCCCGTACCAGGTGCAGGGTGGTCAGACAGCACAGCCGGGCCACCCGGTTGGCCGCCTCGGCCGGGTCGGTCGCGGAGTCGATCGCCGGGGCGTCCAGGGCGGACAGCTGGACCACCCGCTCGGGCGGGCCCTCGGGGAACGCCTCCTCCAGCAGCCGCGCCAGGTGTTCCGGGTTCAGCGGATCGAGCCGGTAGCGCCCCGGCGCCTCGGCCGCGAAGGTGTCGCCCCTGCGGGCCACCACATGCGGCGCCGGGCCGAGCAGATCGCTGAGCGCGGCCCCCACACCCGACTCGTCGGACAGGATCAGCCAGCTGCCCCGGGCGGGCAGCTCCCGCGCGGCGGGCCGGGGCAGCCACCGCGTCTCGAAGAGCGAGCCGTCCAGCGGGGACAGCCCGGTCAGCGCGGCCAGCCGGAATCCCTCGATGTCCAGGACGAGTTGTTCCCGCTCGTCCCAGATTCGCAGATCCAGGGTCATGGCGTCCGTGTCCACCGCGCGCAGCGAGCAGGTCGCCCAGGCCGGAGCGGTACGCAGCCCCGTGAACCGCAGCCGTCCGACCCCGGCGGGTACGAACGCCCGGCCCGCGGGGGCGTCGCCCGGGAGGGCGGCGGTCTGGAAGGCCGCGTCGAGGATCGCGGGGTGCAGCAGATGCCCGGAGGCGGGCAGTTCGGCCAGCCGTCCGAGCGCCGCGACGTCCGAGCGCCGCCCCTCCGTCAGGCGCCGGAAGGCCGAGCCGTAGTCGATGCCCAGGGCGGCGAGGCCGGTGTGGACACCGGCCATGTCGACTGCCTCGGCGCACCTGTCCCGCAGCGCGGCGAGCCGTTCACCAGCGGCGCCGGTTTCGGCCCCGGGCTCGTTGTCGGCGTATGCGACGAGCCCGCGGACGTGCCGTATCCAGGTCGGCCGCCGCTCGTTCAGGGCCGTCGAGGCGATGGTGAAGCTCCGCACGCCGCCCTCCTCCGGCCGCAGGACCAGTTGCAGCCGTACGGGCGCCTCGGCCGCCAGCCGCAGCGGCGCCTCGAACTCGACCTCGGCCAGCCGTACCGGTCCGCCGCCGTCCTGGAGGGCCGAAGCCGCCGCGAGCGCCATCTCCAGGAACGCCGCGGCGGGCAGCCACACCTCCCCGGCGACCCGGTGGTCGGGCAGATAGCCGAACCGGCCGTCCCGCAGGTCGATGTCGGTCTGGAAGAGGTGCCGGTCCGGTTCGTCGCTGGCCTCCAGGTGCGTGCCGACCAGCGGCGAGGTGCCCGGTCCCGAGGTCGGCGCGGGAGCGGCCGACAGCCAGTGGCGCTCCCGGGCGAAGGCGTACGTGGGGAGGTCGGTGCGGCGGCCCGCCGGGAAGAGGACCGACCAGTCGGGCGTATGCCCCGCGCCGTACAACTGCCCGAGCCGGCGCAGCAGCCCGTCCCGGCCGCCGTCGTCGCGGCGCAGCGAGCCGACGCTCACCGCGTCGACCCCGGCCTCGGCGGCGACGGACTCGATCGCCGGGCCCAGCGACGGATGCGGGCTCAGCTCGACGAAGTAGCGGTAGCCGTCGTCCAGCATGCGCCGCACCGTGTCGGCGAACCGGACCGGCTCCCGCAGATTCGCGTACCAGTAGTCGGCGTCCAGGCGGTCACCGGCGACGGGTTCCGCCAGCACCGTCGAGTACAGCGGGGTCCGCGCCCGTGTGCCCCGGACACCGTCCAGGGCGTCGAGCAGTTCCCCGCGCAGCGGAGCCATCAGCGGGCTGTGGGAGGCGAACGCCACAGGCAGCCGCCGCGCGGGCACCCCTTCCTCGCCGAGCCGCCGTCGCAGCTCGGCCAGCGCGTCGAGGCCGCCGGAGACGGCGGTGGACGTGCCGCTGTTGACGGCCGCCACGAACAGCCGGTCCGGGTACGGGGCGAGGAACCGCTCGACCTCTTCGCGCGAGCGCTCCACGGACAGCAGCCCGCCGGCACCCGCCAGCGGCACGATCGCGCGGGCCCGCCGGGCCACCAAGGCCGCGGCGTCGTCCAGGGTGAGGGCGCCCGCGCCGTACGCCGCGGCGATCTCGCCCAGGCTGTGGCCGACCACCGCGTCGGGGAAGACCCCCAGGGAGCGCCAGGCGGCGGCCAGCGAGGCGTTGACCGCGAACAACACCGGCTGGAGGACGTCCGTCCCCTCCAGGCCGGGCGCGCCCTCCTCGCCGCGCAGCACCGCGAGCACCGACCAGCCGGTGTGGCGGGCGATCGCCTCGTCGCAGCGGGACAGCTCTTCCCGGTACGCCGCCGAGCCGGCCATCAGCTCCACGCCCATGCCCGGCCACTGTCCGCCGTGTCCGGGGAAGACGAACGCCACCTTGCCCTCGGGCGTGGCCCCCGACGGCGACAGCGACACGTCTGCCTGCGTGTCCCCCCTCGCCACCGCGTCGAGACCGGCCAGCAGTTCGCCCCGGTCACCGGCCGGCACCGCCGCGCGCCGCTCGAAGTGGCTGCGGTGGCGGGCCAGCGTATGGGCGATGTCCGGCAGCGCGGGCGCGAGGCCGTCGGCCGGGAGCGCGGCCAGGTGTTCGGCGAGCCGGGCGGCCTGGCCGCGCAGGGCGGCGTCGCTGCGCGCGGACACCACGAACAGCCGCCGCTCCGAGGCCCCTTGGGGCAGAGGGGAGACCTGCGGGATCGGTGCCTGGTGTGGCGCTTCCTCCACGACCACATGGGCGTTGGTGCCGCTGATCCCGAACGCGCTGACCCCGGCGCGCCGCATCCGCGCGCCCGACGGCCAGGCCACCTGCTCGCGCAGCAGCCGCAGCCCGCTGCTGTCCCAGTCCACGTGGCGGGTGGGCCGGGTGGCGTGCAGGGTGCGCGGCAGCGTCTGGTGGCGCAGCGCGAGCACCACCTTGATCAGACCGGCGATGCCCGAAGCCGCCTGCAGATGGCCGAGGTTCGACTTGAGAGAGCCCACGTACAGGGGGCGGCCCTGCGGGCGGGAGGCGCCGAACACCTCCGACAGGGCGCCCGCCTCGATCGGGTCGCCCAGTGTGGTGCCGGTGCCGTGCGCCTCCACGTAGTCGATGTCCGCGGGCGCGAGCCCGGACAGCTCCAGGGCCCGGCGTACGACCCGCTCCTGGGCCGGGCCGTTGGGCGCGGAGAGGCCCTGACTGCGGCCGTCCTGATTGACCGCGGTGCCGCGCAGCACGGCGAGCACTTCGTCGCCGTCGCGCCGCGCGTCGCCCAGCCGCTTGAGCACCACCATCCCCGCGCCCTCGGCCCAGACCGCGCCGTCGGCGTCGTCGGAGAACGACCGGCACCGGCCGGTCGGGGACAGCCCCCGCAACCGGCTGAACTCCACGAACGTCCGCGGGGTGACCATCAGCGTCACCCCGCCCGTCAGCGCCAGATCGCATTCGCCGGAGCGCAGCGCTTGGGCGGCCAGATGCACCGCGGCCAGCGAGGAGGAACATGCGGTGTCCACGGTCAGGGCCGGGCCGTGCAGCCCCAGGGCGTAGGCGAGCCGGCCCGAGGCCACGCTGAGCGCCGTCCCGGTGCCGACATGGCCGTCCAACTGGTCGAGCCGGGACCCGGCCAGGTAGTCGCTGCCGAACATGCCGACGTACACGCCGGTGGTGCTGCCCGCGAGCTCGGCCGGTACGATCCCGGCGCGCTCCAGCGCCTCCCACGCCGTCTCCAGCAGCAGCCGCTGCTGCGGGTCCATCGCGGCGGCCTCGCGCGGGGTGATCTCGAAGAAGCCCGCGTCGAAGGTGTCGATGTCCTGGAGGAAACCGCCCTCCCGGGCGTACGTCTTGCCCGGGGCCTCCGGGTCGGGGTCGTACAGCGACGCGACGTCCCAACGGTCCGCCGGGAACGGGCCGACCGCGTCGCGGCCCTCGGCCAGCAGCTCCCACAGCGCCTCGGGGCCGGCGACGCCACCCGGCAGCCGGCAGGCCATGGAGACCACGGCGATCGGCTCGTCGGACCCGGCACGTGTCGCCGGAGCGCCGGGCGCGGGCCGCTTCGCCGTACGGTCGGCCGACGCGAACACGGTGTTCAGCAGATGGTCCGCGAGCCGGGCCGTCGTCGGATGGTCGAACAACACGGTGGCCGCCGGCCGGGAGTCGAGCCGGGCACCGATCCGGTTGCGCAGCTCGACGGCCATGAGCGAGTCCATGCCCAGCTCGCGCAGCGGCTGATCGGGGCGGATGGCGTCCGGCGAACGCAGCCCCAGGACCCGGGCCGCCTCCCCACGGATCAGGGAGCGCACCCGTTCGGCCCGCTCGGCCTCCGGGAGGCGGGCGAGCCGGTCCGCCAGGGCGGCGCCACCCCGGGTGGCCTGTGGCGCGGGCAGCAGCGTGCGCCACAGCGCCGCCGGGCCGCTGTCGCGGGCGAAGGTGTCGCGCAGCCGCGACCGGTCCAGGGCCCAGGCGACCAGATGCGGAGCGCGGCGCGACAGCGAGAGCTCCACCAGCTCACACGCCTGATCGGGGGTCAGCGCGCGATAACCGGCCCGGGCCATCCGCTCCAGATCCGCGTGTTCGACGGCGAGCCCGGCCCCCGACCAGGCCCCGAAGGATACGGACAGGCCCGGCAGCCCCGACGCGCTTCTGTGGTGAGCCAGTTGGTCGAGAAGGACGTTGGCGGCCGCGTAGTTGCTCTGCCCGGCGGTTCCCACCACCCCGGCGGCCGAGGACACCAGCAGGAACAGGTCGAGCTGTGTGTCGGCGGTGAGCCGGTGGAGGTTGACCGCGCCCGCCACTTTTGGGCGCAGCACCTCCGCGAACCGCTCGGGCGTCTGCTCGGCGAGCACCCCGTCGGCCAGCAGCCCCGCGCAGTGGACAACACCGCGCAGCGGCAGTTCACGGCCACCGCCTACCCGGCCGATGCGGTCGAGCACCTTGGCGAGCGCCGCCCCGTCCGCCACATCGCACGCCACCACGTCGACCTCGGCGCCGAGCGCGGACAGCTCCGCGGTGACCTCGGCGCGGCGCGGGTCGTCGGGGCCCCGCCGGGAGGTCAGCACCAGCCGCGGAACACCACTCTTGGCCAGCCACCGCGCGATATGCCCACCCACCGCGCCCAGACCACCGGTGATCAGCACCGTGCCGTCGGTGGGCACCACCGTCTGCGGGTCCGACCGGTCGTCGAGAGGGGTGGCGTCCCCGGCGCGGGCGCGTACAAGGCGTGGCGCGAGCAACCTGCCCCGGCGGACCGCGAGTTCGGGCTCGTCGGGCTCCGCTACCGCGGTGGTCAGGGCGAGCCATGGGCCGGGGCCGTCGAGGTCGATCAGGCGCAGGCCGAGCTCCGGGTGTTCGGTGCGCGCGCTGCGGGCCAGGCCCCACAGGGCCGACTGGGCCAGGCCCGGCACCGTGTCGCCGCCGTCGGCCGCCACCGCGCCGCCGGTCACCCAGACGACCCGTGACGGCGCCCGGTCCTGTGGAAGAGCGAGGAGGGCCCGCAGCTCGGCAAGTCCGGCGCGCGTCAACTCCTCCGCAACGGCGGCCGGTTCGGCATCCGGACCGGCGGTCGGCCAGAGCCTGATCAGCGTGTCGGTGCCGTCCGGCAACGCGTCCACCGTGCCGGCCGTACGCGGCCCGGTCCCGGCCGGGTCGAGACTGCTCAGGGCCGCCGCCACTTGCTCGTCGGAAGGATCGCCGCCCAGCAGGACCCAGCCATCGCCCGGCGACGGCGCGACGCCCGGCTCTGCCTCGGTGGCCACGGCCGTCCATGCCACCTCGTACAGATGCCGAGCGCTCTCGGCGGCGCCCCGCAACACCGCCGGGTCGGCGCCGCGCAGCCGTACGCCCTCCAGACGCCCCACCGGAAGGCCATCCGGGTCCCACAGCGCCACGTCCAGCGTGATATCCGTCCCCGTGCGGCCGGTGCGCCGCACCGACGCGATGAGGTCGGCCGCGTCGCCCGGCGGCAGTTCGCATCGGCCGACGGCGACCGGGAGCAGCACCCGGCCGGAGTCGTCGAACGCGGCGGCCACCTGCAACGCGGCGTCCAGCAGGGCCGGATGGACCGGATACGGATCCGCCACATCCCGGGCGTGCGACGGGAGCGACAGCCGGGCCAGCAGCTCACCGTCGCCGGTGCGCACCGCCGTCCGGACGCCCTGGAACGCCGGTCCGTAACCGAGGCCCGCCTCGGCGAGACGCGCGTATGTGTCCGGGCCCCAGCACGGCTCGGCCGCCTCCGGCCACACCGGAGGCGGGCCGAAGGCCCCCGTGGCGGGCTCGCCGGCCGACGCGGTGGCGTGCAGCGTCCACCCCTCGGCCCCGGACTCCGGCCCGCGCGGCCGACTGTGCACGAACACCTCCGGCACGGCCCGCGGGTCCGCGGCCACGACCTCGACGGACACCTCCACCGTGCCGGAGGCGGGCAGCGTCAGCGGCGCGAGCAGCAGCAGGTCGGACACGTCGGCCGGACGGTCGGGGCGGGCCACGGCGAGCGCGGCCCGGCACAGCTCCGCCAGGGTGGTCCCCGAGACCACGACCTGCCCGAACACCATGTGGTCGGGCAGCCATTCCGCCGTGGCGCGGGACCACTCGCCGCGGAACGTCCAGCGCGTCGCGTCCGGCGACTGCAGCTGGACCCCGAGCAGCGGATGTCCGGCGCGGGGGAGCAGGCCCCAGGCGCCGGCCGAGGAGTCGGGCTCGGTCCAGTAGCGCTGCGGATCCCATGCGTACGTCGGCAACTCGGCCCACGCGCCATCGGCGACCAGACGCGACCAGTCGATCTCCCGCCCGTGGACGTGCAGTTCGGCCGCCGCCCGGTCCAGACAGGTGGGCCCGTCCTCGTCGCGCCGCAGGGAACCGACGGCGACCAGTTCGCCTCCGCTGTCCTCGGCGACCGTCCGCAGGGCGGTGAGCAGCGACGGATGCGGGCTGAGCTCGACGAAACAGCGGTAACCGTCGGCCACCATGCGCTCCACGGTGGCAGCGAAGCGGACCGGCTCGCGCAGATTGCGGTACCAGTAGTCGGCCTCCAACTCCTCGCCGACCGGCCCGCCGAACACCGTCGAATACCACGCCACGGACGCCGGGTACGTGACGATGCCGTCGAGTTCGGACAGGATCGCCTCGCGTACCGGCTCGACCTGCGCGCTGTGCGACGCGTAGTCGACACTCAGCCGCCGGGTGAACACCTGCTCCCGCTCCAGGTCGGCCAGCAGCGACTCCAACGGCGCCACCTCCCCGGCCACCACTGTCGACCTGCCGCTGTTGACGGCCGCGACGGACACCTTCCCGCCCAGCGCCGCAAGGCGGGCCTCGATTTCCTCGGACGGCAGGGCCACCACGGCCATGGCGCCCGTCCCCACCGCACCGGTCAGCGCCCGGCTGCGCAGCGCCACCACGGCCGCCGCGTCGTGCAGACTCAAGGCCCCGGCGACACAGGCCGCGGCGACCTCGCCCTGGCTGTGCCCCACCACGGCGTCCGGCCGCACCCCACGGGCCCGCCACACCGCCGCCAGGGACACCATGACGGCGAACAGCACCGGCTGGACGACATCGACCCGCTCCAGCGGAGGCGCCTGCGCGTCGCCGCGCAGAACGGCCGTGACCGACCAGTCCGTGTACGGGCGCAGGGCCGCGTCACAGCGGTCGAGCTCGTCCGCGAACAGCGCGGAGCGGGCCAGCAGATCACGGGCCATCCCGGCCCACTGCGCGCCCTGGCCGGGGAACACAAAGGCCAATTTCCCCGGCGGAAGCGTCTCCCGCGCCTCCACGACCAGGTTCTCGTCGGGCTGCCCCGACGCCAGGCCGCGCAACCCGCTCAGCAGCTCGTCGCGGTGGCGCGCCACGACGACGGCGCGCCGCTCGAAGTGCGTACGGTGATGCGCCAGCGTCGCGGCGACGGCCGGCAGGGGCGGGCCCGGTTCGGCCGCCGTCAGGGCGTCGAGGAGCCGGCCGGCCTGTCCGCGCAGCGCGGGCAGGCCGCGGGCCGACAGCGGGAACAGTGTTGCCCCGGGCCGCTCACCGCCAGTGTTGTCCTGCTGAGACGGCACGGCGGACGGCGTCAGGTCCTCGGGCGCCTCCTCGATCACCACATGCGCGTTGGTCCCGCTGATCCCGAACGCGCTCACCCCGGCTCGGCGCACCCGTTCGCCGCGCGGCCACGCCCGCGCATGTCCTGCCACCTCCAGGCCGCCGCCCGCCCAGTCGATCTGCTCGGTCGGGTGCCCGGCGTACAGCGACGCCGGAAGCAGCTCATACCGCAGGGCCAGCACCATCTTGATGACGCCGGCGATCCCCGCCGCGGCCTGCGGATGGCCGATGTTCGACTTCACGGACCCCACGCCCAGTGGCCGGTCGGCCGGACGGCCGGGGCCGAAGACGGAGGCCAGCGCGCGGCCCTCGATGGGGTCGCCGAGCCGGGTGCCGGTGCCGTGCGCCTCCACGTGGTCCACGTCGTGCGGCTCCAGGCCCGCCGCGTCCAGGGCGGCGCGTACGACCCGCTCCTGCGCCGGGCCGCTGGGGGCGCTCAGCCCCTGGCTGCGGCCGTCCTGGTTGATCGCCGAGCCCTTGACGACCGCCAGGACCCGGTCGCCGTCCCGCCGCGCGTCGGCCAGCCGCTTGAGCAGCACCAGGCCGCAGCCCTCGGCCCACACCACGCCGTCCGCGTCGTTCGAGAACGGCCGGCACCGCCCGGTGGGCGACAGCCCGCGGAGCCTGCTGAACTCGACGTGGCCGCGCGGGGTGACCATCAGCGTGACGCCGCCGGCCAGGGCGAGGTCGCATTCGCCGCCCGCCAGCGCCCGCGCGGCCAGGTGCAGGGCGACCAGCGAGGAGGAGCAGGCGGTGTCGACCGTCACGGCCGGGCCCCGCAGGTCCAGCGCGTAGGCGAGCCGGCCGGAGGCGACGCTCGCCGCCGCGCCCGTGCCGACGTGCCCGTCCAACCGGCCAAGCCCGGCCGAGGCCAGATAACCGCTGTCGTACAGGCCCAGGTAGACGCCGGTGGAGCTGCCGCTCAGCGCCCTGGGGACCATCCCGGCCCGCTCGATCGCCTCCCAGCCGGTCTGCAGCAGCAGCCTCTGCTGCGGGTCCATCGCGGCCGCCTCGCGCGGCGCGATGCCGAAGAACGAGGCGTCGAAGCGGTCGATGTCGGTGAGGAACCCGCCGCGCAGGGTGTACGCCTTGCCGGTGGCCTCCGGGTCCGGGTCGTACAGCGCCTGGGTGTTCCAACGGCCCGCGGGGACCTCGCCGATGACGTCCTCACCCGCGGCCAGGAGCCGCCACAGCCCCTCCGGATCGTCCGCGCCCCCGGGGAAGCGGCAGGCCATCGAGATGATCGCGATGTCGTCCACGGGGGACACGCCGGACGGGACGGATACGGGGGAAGCGACGGATACGGGGGCCGTGGCGGGCGTACGGGTGGGTCCGGCGCCGGACAGTGCCGCGGCGACCGAGGAGATGGTGGGGTGGTCGTAGAGGAGGGACGGATCCAGCTGACGGCCGATCCGCTCGGACAGGCCCACAGCCAGCGCCACCAGATCGTGCGACCCCAGGCCGAACTCGGCGATCGGCCGCTCGACCTCGACCCGCAGCGGATCGAACCCGGTACGGTCGGCGACGGCCCGCACCAGCCATGCCTGGACGGCCTCGGCGGAGACCTCGGGAAACTTCCTCGTGGACATCGGCTAACCGCCGCTGCCGTTGGAGGAACCGACCACTGAGCCGATCGACGAGCCGACGACGGACAGCGTCCCCTCGAGATACGCGGTCCGGGAGGCGCGGCGCTGGATCTTGCCGCTGGACGTCTTGGGGATGGTGCCGGGGCTGACCAGGACGACGTCCCGCACCGACAGGCCGTGGGCCTCGCTGATCGTGCTGCGGATCAGCGCGGTGATCTTGTCGAATTCCGGCGCGGCCTCCGGCGCCGCCTCCGCGACGACGACCGGCTGCTCACCCAGCCCCCCGTCCTCGACGGAGAACGCGGCGGTGCAGCCGGGCCGGAGCGCGGGGTGGGACATCTCGGCCGACAGCTCCAGGTCCTGGGGGTAGTGGTTGCGCCCGTCGATCACCATCAGGTCCTTGATCCGGCCGGTGATGAACAGCTCCCCGTCCCGCAGGAATCCCAGGTCTCCCGTCCGCAGAAAACCGCCCCTGCCGTCCTTCAGCGACGCCCGGAACACCTCACGGGTCGCGAGGGTGTTACGCCAGTAGCCGCGGGCGACGCTCTCCCCGGCGACCCAGATCTCGCCGACCTCGCCTTCGGGGCACTCCTCCAGGCGTTCGGCGTCGACGATCAATACCGTCATACCGGGGCCCGGTCGGCCGCAGCCGACCAGTTCCGCGTCCGCCGTCCCGGGTTGCGAACCGAGCGAACCGATATCGGACCTGCTGACCAGCGTCGGCGGCGCGCCCACCGAGCTGCCGCTCACCATCAGCGTCGCCTCCGCGAGCCCGTAGCACGGGAGGAAGGCCTCACGACGGAAGCCGGCGGCGGCGAAGGTGTCGCAGAACCGCCGCAGCGTGGCGGCCCGCACCGGCTCGGCGCCGTTGAACGCCACCCGCCACGGCCCCAGGTCGAGACGGTCCATGAGCTCGGGCGTGGCATGGCGCAGACACAGCTCGTAGGCGAAGTTGGGCGCCCCGCTGGTGTGCGGGCGGTACCGCGAAATGGCGGTCAACCAGCGGTCGGGCCGCTGGAGGAAATGCAGCGGGGAGAAGAGGGTGGAGGTCCCGCCCAGGTGGAGGGTGTTGAGCACGGGAGCGATGAGTCCCATGTCGTGATACACCGGCAGCCAGCTGACGAAGAGCTCCCCGCCGCACTCCGCGATCGCGTCGGGGCTGTGCCCGAATCCCGCCGTGAGGACCCGCTGGTTGTCCATCAGATTGCCATGCGTCACCGCCACGCCGCGCGGAGCCGAGGTCGAGCCGGATGTGTACTGGAGAAACGCGACGGAATCCGGCCTGATATCCGTTTCCTGCCAGGAATTCTCCGCCTCGTCGGGTATTTCCTCCGTGATGACGCAGGTGATGTCGGCCAGTTGGGGAAAGTCCTCCGCCATGCCGCCCAGGGATTCGACGACCTGCCGACCGCCCAGGATCACCTTGACGTCCGCATCGGCGATCAGGCGCTTCATCCTGGTCAGGGCCCGGTGGTTCTGTCTGCGCCCCTGTGCCGGGACGCCCGGCACCGCGATGACCCCGGCCGAGAGACACCCCATATAGCCGCAGATGAATTCAGCGCCGGGCGGATACAGCAGCAGCGCACGGGAACCGGCGAGGCCGCGCTCCTGAAGCCAGGCGCCGATGGCCCGGGAACGCCGGCCCAGCCGCCCGTACGACAATTCCTGAATCTCCCCGTCGCAGTCTCCTGTGGCGAGATAGCGATAGGCGATTCGGTCGGGTTGGCGCGACTCATGAGTAAGCATCATGGTGACCAGCGAGTCAGGCATGCGCATCAGAGTACGGTCGGGTGACCCGGACAAAACGGGACAGTCCCACGGAGTGGACGCGGGTCCGGGGCAGGTCGGGGCCGGTCCGAGTGGTGTTCCGAGGGGTAGACAGGCGTGGGCGGACGAGGCGTCATCGCCCTGGGCCCCGGCCCGCCCGCTCTCGACCTTCCGAAAGGACTGCTTCGTATGCGGATGTACGACAACCCCGTGATCGGCGGCTTCCACCCCGACCCCAGCGTGTGCCGGGTGGGCGAGGACTACTACCTGGTGTGTTCGAGCTTCGAGTACTTCCCGGGCGTGCCCATCTTCCACAGCCGGGACCTGGTGCACTGGCGGCAGATCGGCAACGTCCTGGACCGTCCCGGGCAGTTGGACCTGCCGGACGAGGTGCCGGCCTCCGGTGGGATCTACGCGCCGACCATCCGCCACCACGACGGCCGGTTCTACATGATCACCACCAATGTCAGCGGCCGAGGGCACCTCATCGTCACCAGCGAGCGGCCCGAAGGGCCCTGGTCGGATCCGGTCTGGCTCGATCTGCCGGGCATCGACCCCGATCTCGCCTGGGACGGGAGCGGCTCGTGCTGGTGTGCCGTCTCCGGCGTTCAGGTGGCCCGTATTGACCCGGTGGCGGGTACGGTGCTGGAGGGCCCCTGGCCGGTGTGGTCCGGGACGGGGCTGCGGCATCCCGAGGCCCCGCATCTGTATCGCGTCGGCGACTGGTGGTACCTCATGCTCGCCGAGGGCGGCACCGCGCGCGAGCACTGTGTGTCCATCGCCCGCGCCCGCTCACCGCGCGGCCCGTACGAGGCCGCCCCGGCCAACCCGATCCTCTCGCACCGCAGCACCGACCTGCCGATCCAGAGCACCGGCCACGCCGACCTGGTGTCCGCCCCCGACGGCACCTGGTGGATGCTGCTGCTCGCCACCCGCCCCCGTGGCTTCTTCCCGCAGTTCCAGGTCCTGGGCCGGGAGACGTTTCTGACGCCCGTACGGTGGGAGGACGGATGGCCCGAGGTCGGCCCCGTACTGGACCGGCACCCGGCCCCGGCCGCCTGGTGGCCGCTCGAACCCGGGCCGTCGCGGGACGACTTCGACGGCTCGGCGCCCGCGCCCGGCTGGATTTCCCCGCGCAGCCGTCCCGTCGACTCCTGGTCGCTGGACGACCGGCCGGGGTGGCTGACGCTGCATGCCACGGGCGCCACCCTCGACCGTCCGGGCCACACCTTCATCGGGCGCCGGCAGCAGCACCCGGACTGCCGGGTGACGGCGCTCCTGGACCCCGGCTCGGCCCGCGCCGGGCTCTCGGTGCGCCTCGACGAGGCGCACCACTACGACCTCGAGGTCGGCGGGGGAGAGGTGAGCGTGATCGCCCGGATCGGTCCGCTGCGCCAGTGCGTCGCGCAACACCCGGTGCCGCCGGGCCCGCTCACGCTGGCCATCGACATACGCACCACCGGCGTGTTGGCCCCTTCCCTCGCCTCCGCAGAAGGCGCGGCGGACCAACCGCTCGGCGTCCGGGCCGGCGGACCGGACACGCTCGCCTTCTCCGTCGAGGGGCCCGAACCCGTGCGTCTGGCCGAACTGGACGGCCGCTATCTGTCCACCGAGGTCGGCGGCGGTTTCACCGGCCGTGTGATCGGCATGTACGTCACCGAAGGCAGCGCCGCCTTCGACTGGTTCGACTACCGGTCGACCGCCGCCGACACCGACTGACCAGGTCTGTTACGACGCCTCGCCACGGGCCCGGCCGCGGCGGCGCAGCAGGAGCAGGCCGCCCGCGAGGGCGGCGACCCCGCCGGCCGCGGCGACCCCGACCAGTTCACCCGAGCCGGTGGCCGCCAGGTCGCCTCGGCCGCCCTGCGGCCGGGCCGAGGAGGGCGCGGCGGAAGACGACGCGGCGGAGGCGGAGCCGGAAGGGGACGAGGAAGAGGAAGGGGCTGGAGCCGGGGTTCGGTCCCGGGTGAAGCACAGGGTGCCGAAGCCGAGTTGGTCGTAGCCGCCGCTGTTGGGGCTGTAGTCCCCGCCACCGCCCTCCGGGGCGGCCTTGGCGGCGATCCGGGTGATATACGGCGCCGGCCGGCCCCGGCGCTTGGTGTAGTGGTTCGCGATCATGGCCCAGATGGGCCGGACCATCGCCGGGTCGGCGTCCGCGGCCCTGGTGACGGTCTCCGTCCCCGACCAGACGCCGGGCGCGCCCTTCCGCCGGCTGTAGGGGGTGAAGGGGACATCCCCGCCCAGGCTCCACTTGGCGACGTACTCGGCGCCCTTGAGGAAACGGCTGTCGTCGTATCCGTACAGGTCGATGCCCTGGTTCCAGGCCATCTCGCAGACGGTGCCCATCAGCCCGACGCCGAGCAGGGCGTGCCCCTGGTCGCGGCCCGCCTCGACCCATTCGGCGAGGCCGTCGGAGTGTATGACGGGGATGGCGTTCTTGACCGAGCCCATGCCCTCGCCGTGCTTGAAGTAGCTCACCGCACGGTTCACCGTGGCGCGGTCGTCGCAGAGGATTCCGGTGGCCAGCACGCAGGCCATGGCCGTCAGATCCCAGTTGGCCCAGTAGTTGGTGATGTACGCGCCGTTGTGGCGGCTGAGGAAGTCCTCGCTGAGCGCGCAGAACACCTCGCGCACCGTCGTCTGGCAGCGGGCCAGCTCGAACCCCTCGTAGCCGCGCATCAGCTCGGCGGCGTTGGCGAACTGGTAGCCGTACAGGCCCGCCGCGAGAAACCGGTCGGCGGAGCCGTCCAGCCTGGTCAACTTGGCCGACCAGGCGTTGAGGACATCGCGGGCGGTGTCCGCGTGCGCGGTGTCGCCGGTGATGTGCCAGCGCAGGGCGTTCTGATAGGCGGCGTGGATGTCGTTGTAGAGGGTGCGGTAGTTCTCCGGCGAGCCCGAACCCCGGTAGACGGTCGGCTGCGGATTGGCCTTCCAGCCCGCCCCCGCATGGGGGTTGGCGGTCAGCCGGGCGAAGCCCGCCTGGTAGGGGGCGGCTCCCGCCTTCACCTTGGCGGCCATCCGGTCGAGGTCCGCCCGGGTGTGCAGCATCCCCGGGTGCGCGAAGGTCCCGGCCGCCGAGGCCGGGCCCGCCGCGCCGACGATCGTACCGATGCCTCCGGCACCCGCCGCGGCCCCGGCGATCTTCAAGATGTTCCTGCGGCTGATGTCTGCTGCCACTGCTGTGCTCCTCGGGTTCGGATCCGTACGCACAGGAGACGCGGCGCGGCGCGGGCGATAACAGAAAATCGGTGAGCCGAGGAAATCCGCCGGGTCAGAACACGGGCATCGCCGTCAGGGCACCGCCGCGCAGCAGAAACACACGGTTGCCCGCGCCCGCCGCCGTCAACGTGCCGGCCTGGCCCGCGCTGTGCTGCCACACGCCGACGCCGTCCCTGGCCCGTACCGTCGCGACCCCCGCGCCACCGGACCGGTCCAGGGCGATCCACACGCCGTGCCCCTCGACGACGGGCGGATCCGAGGGCGGCGCCTCGTACGGCAGCGGATACGTCCAGGACTGGTCGCCGTCGGCGAGACGGAGCTGCCGCAGCTCCGATCCGTCGGCCGCGTACAGCGCATCGCCTGACACGGCGGGCGCGGTCCAGCCGCCCGAGCCCTGGCCGTCGCCCTGGCCGTCGCTCTGGTCGCCGGGCGTATCGGAGCGATGGGACCACTTCACCGCGCCGTCGGACAGCGCCAGGGCGGTCAGCGAGCGACCGCCGAGGTAGACGGTGTCCCCGGCGACGGCGGGAGCGAGGGCCTTGGCGCTCTGGCCCTTGCGCGCGGGCCACGCGGCCTGCCCGGTACGGGTGTCGAGCGCCGCCACGGTGCCGTCCGAGCCGCAGACCACCAGCCGCCGACCGCCCACCGCCGCCAGCGCCGGGGCCTTGAGGGAGGTACGCACGGGCGCCGGCACCGTCCACCGCGGCCTGCGGGACGCCAGTTCCACCGCCCGCAAGCGGCCCTGGCGGGTGACGACATAGACCGCCTCCTCGTCGGCCGCGAGCAGCATCGCCACATCGGCGGCGGCCGACCACCGCCGCTTCCCGTCCTCCGCGGGGTCCAGCGCGAGCAGCGTGCCGCGCGTGTCGGCGGCGAGGAGGAGGTCGTGGCTCGGGGCGAGATAGCGCGCGGCGGCCGTCGCGCCGGGGACCCCCCACCGCCGCCGCCCGTCGGTGACCCCGTACGCCCGCAGCCCGCCGCCCACGGCGCCGACGACGACCACATCGCGCACGGGCAGCGGCGCGGGCGAGTCCGTGGCGGCCGCCCCGGACACCGGTCCCCACAGCGGCCGCGGCGGTGTCCGGTAACCGGACCCGGGGTCGGGCAGCGGTTCGGCGGCCCAGTCCTCGGCCTGTCCGCCGCCGTCGTCGTCCAGCAGCCACCACGCCCCCGCACCCAGCGCCGCCACCGCGGCGGTGGCGCCGACCGCCAGCAGGGAAAGGGCGCGGCGACGGCCGGGCCGTGGCGCGACGGTGTCGTCGGTGGGGAAGGCCGCCAGCCGCTCCGCCTCGGTCTCGCGCACGGCGATGTCGTCGGCGAGCGGCCCCGTGCGCCACGCGGGCACGGCCCTGCGCGGCGGCGCGAGGGCCCGGGCGAGCTGTTCCGGGAGGGGCCGGTGCGCCGGGTCCTTGGCGAAGCAGGGGGCGATCATGGCCCGCAGTGCGGGGTGGACGCCGTCCAGCCGGGGTTCGCCGTGCACCACTTCGTACTGCACGGCCGCCACATGCACGCCGTCGTAGGCCCGCCGCCCGGTCGCCGCGTACGCCAGCACACAGCCGAGGGAGAACACGTCCCCGGGCGGCCCGACCCGCTGCCCCAGCACCTGCTCGGGGGCGCCGTAGCCGGGGGTCACCGGGGCCTGGCCGGTGGCGGTGAGGGTGAGACCGTGTTCGGGCCGGGCGATGCCGAAGTCGATGACGCGGGGCCCGGCCGAGGTCAGCACGATGTTGGACGGCTTGATGTCCCGGTGCACCAGGCCGGCCGCGTGGATGTCCACGAGGGTACGGGCGACAGCCGCCCCCAGCGCCCGCACATCGGCGTCGCCGAGCGGCCCGTACCGTGCCACGGCGCCCTCCAGCGCCGGCCCGGCCAGGAACTCCGTGGCGATCCACGAACGGCCCCCCGAGGAGGCGTCGGTGCTGTGGCCGTCCTGAGCCGTCAGCACCCGGGCGACCCCCTTGCCGCGCACCGCCTGGGCCGCCTGCGCCTCGCGGACGAAGCGCCGGGCCATCTCCTGCCGGTGGACGAACTCGGGCAGCAGCACCTTCACCGCGGCGGTGCGCCCGGTGCGGTCCCGCCCCAGATAGACCTGGCCCATGCCGCCCGCGCCGAGCACGCCGAGCAGACGGTAGGGGCCGAGGCGGAGCGGATCGCCGGGGCCGAGGGGCTTCATGTGTCTCCTGGAAGGGCTCTTCGGGCTGACCGGACTCGGCCGGGCTGACCGGGGTCTGTCGGGGTTGTTCTCGGGCTATTCGAGGGGGATGGCGGCGACGACGTTGCCGGTGGCCACGATGGCGCGCCGCGCCTGACGGTGCGCCACGGCCGCGCGTCCGATCCCGCCGTCCTCGGGGGCGTTGAAGGTCCAGGCGGAGGTGTGCCGGGTGAGGTCCACGGCGGATATCCAGCGGCGGCTGTCGACCGTTCCGTAGACGTACCTGTCACCGACGAGCGGGGCGCTGTGGAAGTCGGCGGCCAGCCCCGTCGGTCTCTCCGCCCAGCGCAGCTTGCCCGTTTCACCGTCCAGGGCGACGAATCCGCGGTCGCCCTCCGCCGCGTACACCACGCCGCCGCGGACCGTGGGCGGTCCGTAGCGACGCTCCCTCTCCTCGAAGTCGTCGCCCACCTCACGTCCCTTGCCGAAGCGCCAGGAGATCTTCCCGTCGCTCAGCCGCAGCGCGAAGATCTCGTCGGCTCCGATGTACACATGGGTGGCGGAGAGCGCGAGCTGCCCCCGGGCGGTCCGCTGCAGCGACTCCGGAAACTCCATGCGGGTGGGGACCCTCCTCCGCCACAGCCGGGCGCCTGTCCGGGTGTCCCGGACTTCCAGTGCGAGCCCGTCGCCGGCCAGCAGCAGATGGCGGCCGGAGACCGACGCGACGACCGCCGTGTCGCTGTCGCTCGGCATCGACCGGGCGAACGGCTGCCGCCACCGCTCCGCGCCCGAGCCGAGGTCGAAGGCGAGGAGATACCAGCCCTTGTCCAGGTGGTCGGCCTTCTCGTCGCGGGAGATGGCGTAGAGCGCGTCGGAGGTGGCGGTCAGCAGGGTGGTGCTGAACGGATCCCATCGCGTGGCGCGCAACACGGCGGCGTCGGGATTGCCGGTCTTCGGATCGACACGGGTCACGGTGAGCCCACCACCGTAGTCCCAGTCCTGGAGGGTGAAGAGCCTTTTCCCGTCCGTGGTCATGGCGTAGCCGGCGTCCATGGTGTCGGAGGTCCACAGCCGGGTGCCGCGCCTCGCGTCCAGAGCCAGCGTGCCGTCGTCCGTGAGCAGGACCACCGCGGAGCCCACGATCTGCGGGGCTTCGCGGAGGCTGATCTCAGGTGTCTCCCGCCGCCACGCCGCGTCCGGTGGCACGTTGGCGGCGCGCGCGGTGGGGCTCGGCCCGGTGTCAGGACCGGGCCCCGAACCGCCACCCGACCGCCACGACCAGGCGGCGTAGCCCGCGCCCGCGAGCGCCAGCGCGCCCCCGCCGGCCAGGGCCAGCGCCGTCCGCCGTGACGGGCGCCGGGGCCGGGCGTCGGACGTCGGGGCGGGCTCGGAGGGTTCGGCGGGCGCGGACAGGCGCTGCGGGGCGATCTCGTACGCCTGGACGCAGCGCCGGGCGATGTCCGCGAGCAGGACCTCCGGCAGATGATCGGCGAACTGCCCCTCGCCGTCGTGCAGTCGGTCGCGCAGCTCGTCCGTGCCCGGGCGCCGCGCCGGATCCTTGGCGAGGCAGCGCCGCAGCACCGGCCGCAGCCCGTCCGGGACCGCGGCCAGCTCCGGCTCCCCGTACCGCACCCGGTAGAGCAGATCGGCCGGCTGCCCGCTGCCGAACGGCCCGGCGCCGGTCGCCGCGAAGACCAGCACCCCCGCCAGCGCGAACACATCACCGGCCGGTGTGTGTTCCCCGCCGGTGGCCTGCTCGGGCGACATGAAGGCCGGGGTGCCCGCGGCCCGGCCGGTACGGGTCAGCCGGTCGTCTCCGATGGCGCGCGCGATGCCGAAGTCGATGACCTTCGGGCCGAAGGCGGTGAGCAGGATGTTGGAGGGCTTCAGATCGCGGTGGACGACGTCCGAGGCGTGCAACCGGCCCAGCGCCTCGCACAGCGCGGCGCCCAGCGGCCGTACGCACCGCTCCGGCAGCGGGCCGCACAGCGCGACCGCCTCGTCCAGCGGCGGGCCCAGCACATACTCGGTCGCCAGCCAGGGGGTGTCGGCCAGCGGGTCGGCGTCGACGACCGCGGCCCCGTACTCCCCGCCGATGACGCGGGCCGCGTCCGTCTCCAGCCGGAAGCGGGCGCGGAACTCGGTGTCCGCCGCCGTCCTGGCGTGCATGGTCTTGAGCGCGACCGTGCGGCCGCCGGACGAGCGGCCCAGGTAGACCACGCCCATGCCGCCGGCGCCGAGCCGGGCGATGAGCCGGTACGGGCCCAGGGCCCGCGGATCGTCGTGGGTGAGGGGAGAGGCCATGGTCATCAGTCCACTGGAAGCGCGTACAGGACACGTTCGTTCCGCACCAGGGCCACGCCCGCGCCGCAGCCGACGACAGTCCCGGTGAACCCCTTCTCCTCGCCCGCGCCCACCGCGGTGAAGCGCCACAGCAGCGTGCCGTCGTCCGCGGCGTAGGCGTCGACGGAGCTCACGGTGGAGGCGAGCACGGTGCGGCCGGAGCCACTGATCGAGGTGACGGGGTACGGCAGGCTGGCCTTGACGGAAACGCCGTTGTCCCGCTTCCACTTCAGGCCGCCGTCGGCCGCGTCCAGGGCATAGGTGCGGGCGAACGAGTCGGTCACGTACAGGTGGGCGCCATGGCGCAGCGCGCGGCCGAACAGGCCGGTCTTCGTGCCGAACGTCCAGGCCTGCTCGCCGTCGCGCATCCGGAACGCGCGCAGGTCTCCGGCGAGGGTGACCACCAGCAGGTCCTCGGGGGTGCCGGTGTAGACGGGCGGCTCCTTGCCGTCGGGCACGCCACGGTACTTCTGGGTCCACAGCTTCCGGCCGCGGCGCCGGTCGACGGCGCTGTAGCCGCCGTCGGCGTCCGACAGCAGCAGGAACTCCCGCTGGAGCAGCGCCTTTCCCCTGCCCGGCGTCCCGGTGGGGAGGGCCCAGCGCTGTTCGCGCGCCTTGGTGTCGTACGCGACGACCCGACCCCAGTCCTGTGCAGACCGACTGTCCTGTGCGGCCCGGCCGGTTCGGGAGGCGGTGAACCAGAACGTGTCGCCGGACAGCGCGAGCGGTGCCTCGAAGGCGTACGCACGGCCCGGGGCGTAGTCGGCGGCCGACCACTCCACCGCGCCGGTGCGCGCGGAGACGGCCTTGAACGTGTCGCCGGGGATCAGGACCAGCCCGCCGCCGAGGTCGTACATGTCCCCACGCACCGGGTGGTCCTCCAGGGTCCAGAGCCTTTCGCCGGTGCGCAGATCGATGCCCACCACGCCGCGGCCGGCGGAGTGGACAACGACTTGGTCCCGCCAGATGAGCGGCGGACTCCCCTTGGCACGATCGCCGACCCGGGCCGGGAGTTCGGCGCGCCACAGCGGCTTCGGCGCGACGCCCGGAAAGCGGGTACGGCGGGGCCTCGGCCGCGCCCGGTCCTCGTCATCGGAGGCGGCGAAGGCGGCGACGCCCCCCAGGACCAGCCCGGCGACGGCCGCCGAGGCACCCATCAGGAGCGTACGGCGACCGGTGGCAGGGGCGGCCGGGTCGGGCGCGGCGGGCCCGGGTGTGGCGGTGTGCGGCTCGGCCGCGGCGGCCTCCGCCTCCGCTTCGGCCTCCGCGGCCCGGACCGCGGCTTCTTGCCGGTCGATCGCCGCGGTGACGGACGACGGCAGCCAGCCGGGCGCCGGCGGCGGGGCCAGCTCCGCGGCCAGCTCGTCCGCCCGGGGCCGCCGCCCGGGGTCAGGCGCGTACGCGGCGGTGATGGCGTGGCGCAGCGACCCGGGAAGCGCCTCCAGCGCCTCCGGCGCCGGCTGCGGATGGCCGGTGGCCGCGTACGCGAGGACGGTGCCCAGCGCGAAGACGTCCCCCGGCGGCTGTGGCCACCCGCCCGTCCGCTGCTCCGGCGGCACGGACACCGCTGCCCGCCCCGTCGGCCGCCGGTCGGATGTCGCCGCCCGCGCGGCGCCGTAGCCGAGCAGCCGGGGTCCGTCGGCCGCGAGCAGGACGGTGGCCGGGGAAATCCCGGCGTGCACCAACCCGTTGGCGTGCGCGCTCGCCAACGCCCGGGCGAGCGCCGCGCCGAGCGCCCGCACGGTCGGCTCCGGCAGCCGGCCCCCGGCGGCGGCGAGCGCCTGTGGCAGCGGCACGGCCGGAACGTAGCCGGTGGCGACCCAGGGGAGTCCGGGCCCGTCGGGGGCGACATCCACCACGGGCGGTACGGCGGGGCCGGTCAGCCGCCGCGAGTTCGCGGCCTCCGAACGGAACCGGACGCGGAACGCCGTGTCCTGCGCGAGAGCGGCGGGTGGCACCGCCAGAACGACCGCGTGGGAGGGGGCCGTGAGACCCACCGCCAGGCAGTACCGCGTGTGGTCCGCGTCCCAGTGTGAACCGGCGATGACACGATACGGGCCGACGCGTTGGCGCGGCTCCATCCATCCCCCTCGGTCGCCCGCGGATCTCCCTGCCATGGGGAGCTTAGACCGTCCGGCAGCAGGGCACGCGACGCCGCGGGCCGTGCTGCCGGACGGTCTCTGCGACGGTCCTGGTGCTGGATTCATCGGCCGGGTCACTCAACCGGCAGCGCGTACACGGACTTGTGGCTGAGTACGATCGCGACCCCGCCGCCGAAGGCGAGCAGCTTCCCCGGGCCCGAGCCGAGTCCGCCGGATGCGCCGCTGACGTCCGAGAACCGCCACAGGATCGCGCCGTCCGCGGCCCGGAAGGCCACGGTCTCGGTCGAGTTGACCGCCAGCACCGTCTTGCCGGACGGCGTCACCAAGGTCTGGATGTCCGCCAGCAGTTCGACCGTCAGGAGCTCGGGGTCGCTGTGCCACACCACCTCGCCCGTCCTCGCGTCCACCGCGGTGACGGCGGACTTGCCGTCCGCCACGTAGACCCTGCCACCGCGGACGGCAGGGTTGCCGAACGCGGCGTCCGACCGGAGTCGCGCGGTCCATTTCCTTGTGCCGTCGGGGAGGCCGAGGGCCCGCAAGGTGCCCTGGCCGTCGGTGACGAGCCCGCTGCCCGGCGCGAGGGGGGTCACGTCGGTGTCGAGCGTGACGCCGTCGTATGTCCTCGCCCACAGCCGGCGGCCGTCGCGACGGCCGAGGGCGACAAAGCGCTTGGCGTCCGTCCGCTTCCTGCCCTGCCCCTCGCCGATGGCCTCGGGTATCACCGAGGCGTCCCCCAGCGGCAGCGGGCTCACCAGCCGTCGCTTGCCGGGGTCCACCGGGGTGGCGGTGAAGCGCTCGGGGAGCGGGCTGCGCCACCGCTCCCGCCGGGCGCCGACGTCGTACGCGACGACGGATGTGGTCTTCCGCACCAGGTCCTCGCCCCGGCTGACGACGGTGAACCAGACGACACCGGCGCGGACGTCGAGCACCTGCTTCAGCTCGCCGCCCCTGCTCTCGTCGTCGTACTTCGCCTCCCGCCAGCGCATCTTCCCGCTCCGCGCGGACAGGAAGCTGGACGGACCTACGCCGGGAATCATGATCAGTCCGTTGCCGACATCGACGGCGGGGCCCGCCGCCACGCTGTCCGCGGTCCACAGCCGCTTGCCGGTGCGCAGGGACAGGCCGAAGACCTGGGCGCCGACGGCCAGCACCACGATCTCGTCGCGCCAGACGACGGGGCCGGCAAACGACGCGTCGTTCACGCGGTACTCCCACAGCGGGACCGGCGGGACTCCGCGGATCGCCCGGGGACGCCGCGCCGGCTGTTTGTCGTCCCCGAGGCCCATGGCGGTGACGGCCCCGAAGCCGAGCGCCGCGCCCGCCAGCCCGGCCGTGGCGCCCGTGAGCAGCGTCCGCCGGGACGGGCGACGGCCGATGCCGGTGGCCGGGGGCGCGGTGCCGGCGGGTTCGGGCGCGGTGTCGACGGTGTGCAGCGGCCCGGGCGGTGGCCCGGGCGGTGCGGCGGGCTCCGGCGGGCCGGCCGCCGCGGGCTGCGCGGCAGGGGCGGGCTGCGCCGATGGGGCGGCCTGTGCGACCGGGGTCGGCGCGGCTGAGGCGGACTGCGCGGCCGGGGGGTCGGTGGCCGCGGGCCGGGCGGGTCCGGCGCTCGGCCCGGTGGCGATCGCGCCCTCTGTGCCCTCTGTGCCCTCCGCCTCCGTGGCCAGCACCCGTGCCGCCTGCCCGGCCATCGCCGCGATCACCCGCCCCGGCAGCCAGCCCGGCCCCAGCAGGCTCGCGGCCCCGCCCGCGCCGCCGTCCAGGACGGTGGCCGTCGGCCCGCCGCCCGGCAGCGTCGCCAACTCGCCCGCGGGGGCGTGCACATCGCTCGTGGCACCCCGTATCAGCTGCGCCAAGAGCGCGGCCGCGCTCGGCCGGGCCGCCGGGTCCGGGGCCAGGCAGGCCGTGATGGCCTCGCGCAGCGGCTCCGGCAGTGCACCGGGCGGGGCGGCCAGCCGCCCGGTCGCCGCGTACGAGAGGACCGCCCCCAGCGCGTACACGTCTCCCGGCGGACGCGGGCGGCCACCGGTCAGCTGCTCCGGTGCCGTGCACTCGGCCACCAACCCCGGCAGCCCGGAGCGGTCCTGACCGTCCGGCGCCACAGCGCGGACCGCGCCGAACCCCGTGATCCGCGGCCGGTCGCCGACCAGCACCGCCCACGGCGTCAGCCCCGCGTGTGCGAGGCCCGCCGTGTGCAGCTGCGCCAGGGCCTCCGCGACGGCCGCGCCCAACGCGCGCACGGTCCGCTCCGGAAGCGGCCCCCCGTATGCCACCAGCGCTTCGGGCAGCGGCAGTCCGGGCCGGTACGGACGGGCGCGCCAGACGGGCCGCTCCCGCTCGGCGGACACCTCGGTGGCGGGCGCCGGCCATCCGACGCGACCGGCCAGCCGGCACGCCTGCTCGGCCTCGGCCCGGAAGCGGGCCCCGTACGCCGTGTCGTCGTCGAACTGCCCCAGGGGCGTGGTGACTTCGACCGTACGGTCCCCGCCCACGGGCCGGGCGAGGTATCTGCGCTCGACCGCGGGGACGTCGTCCAGGGCCGCCTCCAGACGGCCGATGAGCACATACGGGCCCACATGGCGCGGGTCGTCGTAGCGCAGGGGTTCCATCCCACTCCCGTGTGTGGCGTACGAAGCATCAGGAGGCTATCTGCTTCGCACACAACACGGATCACCGCATGGCGTGTCCGCGTACGGCGTGGGTGCCGGGGTCGTGGCCGGCCAGGGGCGCGATATGCGTGGCGGCCGCGGTGCCGGGGGCGGTGCAGGACTTACCGTTCAGCGTGTAGTCGCCCGGCGCGAGGTTGGTGCCGGTGTAGGTGCCGTTGAAGCCGATGGTGGTGGAGGCGCCGGTGGCCAGCGCGGCGTTCCAGCCGGCGTCCTTGACGGTGACCTGGGTGCCGCTCTGGCTCCACGTGCCGTTCCACCCCTGGGTGACCTTCTGGCCGCCGGTGAGGGAGAAGCCCAGCTGCCAGCCGTTGAGGGCGGGGCCCTTGTTGGTGAGGGTGACGGTGGCGGTGAAGCCGGAGCCCCAGTCGTTGCTCACCCGGTAGTCGACCGTGCAGGTGGCGGCCGGGGCCGCGGCGGTGGTCAGCCGCACCGTGGCCGAGGGTGGCGAGCTGCGGCCCGCGGTGTCCTTGGCCACGACGCGGAAGGTGTAGGCGGTGGACGGTGAGAGGCCGGTGACGGTGGCGCTGGTGGCGGGGGCGTCGACCGTGGCCACCGGGGCGCTGCCCGCGGGGTCGCCGGAGTACACCTGATAGCTCGCCACCGGGGACGAACCGGCGGTGGACGCGGCCCAGGACAAGGTGGCCCGGTCCGGACCGACCGCGGTGGCGGTCGGGGTACCGGGGGCGGTGGGCGGCTTCGCCTCGGACGAGCCGGCGGGCAGGACGTACTCGGTGATGGAGTACGCGGGGAAGGTGGTGGTGAACCCGCCGTTGGTCAGCGGCTGATCGGCCAGGTGCTTGATCGAGGTGACGTCGTCCTGGCCGTAGCGGTAGACCTGCGCCGAGCCGGCGAGCCCGGTGCGTCCGGTCACGGACACCGGGGCGGTCAGATCGCCGGTGGTCTTGTTGACGACCATCACGGTCAGCGCGTGGTCGCTGTCGCGCTCGGCCGCGTAGACCGAGAGCTTCTCCTGGTCGGCGCTGGCCGCCTGGACCGCGGTGTCGCCGAACGCGCCGCCGTTGCCGTCGTAGTTGCGGAACATGCGGAAGGCGTAGGCGCCGGGGTCGGTGGACTTGGGCGGTGACCACAAGGTGGCCAGGTCAAGGTCTTCCCGGCCGAAGATGCCGAGCACATCGGCCTGCGCGAGGGCGCCGTCGATGTGGTCGAGCGCGCCCCAGTTGTACTCGGTGATGGCGAGCTTGGTGCCCGGGTAGTTCTCGTCGACCAGGGAGCGCATCCGCGGGATGTACTGGACGGGCTGGTTGATCCAGCTCTCGTCCACATACGTGGGGTCCCACAGCTGCCGCGTGGAACGCAGCCGCAGCTCCTGGGTGGCGGGGTCGTCATTGCCGCTGGACACCCCGGACTGCTGCGGATAGATGTGGTTGTCGAAGTAGTCCAGGATGCGGCGGCCGTGGCTCTGCTCGTACGCCTTCATCTGCTGGAGGTACCAGGGGGCGAACTGCTGCCCGCCGTGGGCCGCCCGGTCCGGGGGATTGGACCAGCAGTCGCCGCCCTTTTCGTTGCAGGTCTTCTGGTCGAGGCCGGAGTAGATGAGGGAGTTCAGGCCCCAGCCGACCGGGCCGAGGGTCTGCGCGCCGGGGTCGGCTTCCTTGATCGCGGCGGCGGTGGCGTAGGTGCTGTCGCGCATCTCGTCATAGCCCGCCCCGGCCGGGTGGACATCCCGGTGGGTGGTGAACCACAGGTCGGGCTCGTTGTCGAGGTTGTAGAAGCGCACCCCGCCGGCGTCCGCGGACCCGTAGGCGCGGTTCAGGTACTCCACCCAGCCCTTGGTGAACTCCGGGCCGGCGGCGACGCTGGTGTCGGCGGGGTCGTTGCCGGTGACGTTGGTGTCGTCGCTCTTCACGCCGTTGCCGCAGTCCGGGCGCCACTGGGCGTCGCTGCCCTTCTGGGGCCCGTACTTGGCGATGCTGAAGCCGCAGGCCGCGTTGCGCGCCGCCGTCGTCGAGCCGACCATCGGCACGGTCAGTATGGTGTCGGTGCCGGTGCGGCGGTTCTGGTCGACGAACTTGTCGGCTTCCGAGCCGTCCGGCAGCTGGGCGGTGCCGTTCTCGTAGTAGAGGTTCTCGAAGTACCAGTCGGAGCCCGCGTTGTAGGCGTCGAGCTTGTAGTTGTAGCGGGTGGTGGCGTTTCCGCCCCAGCGCCGCACCGGCAGCCGCAGCTCCTTGGCCAGTGCCTCCTCGGCGAAGTTGATCCCGTAGACATGCGGGTCGATGGCGTGGCGCCCGGTGGTGGCGTCGACCCTGAGGGCGGGGCCGTCCGCGGCGGCGGAGGGCCGAGTGCCTTTGTCGGATAAGTCGCTGGCCTGGACTGGATCGGCCAGACCGGCACCGGCCACCAGCAGCGCCGCGGCCACCAGCGCGGCTCTTCGAGTCATGCGCATGGTCTCCTTCCATGCGGCCATGCGACACGGCTCAGCCACGCTCGCCCCGCACGGCGGGACACGGGCGCACGGGCCATGGCACCGAGGGGGCAGTGCCGTACGGCCTGACAACGGGGGGAATGGTGCGCGAGAGCGAATGGGAGCGCTCCCAAGAGCCTTCACATGGTCAGTGAGGCCCGGGGCGCTGTCAAGGGGCATGAGCGGCAGAGCACCCCTGACCGGGGCGCGCTACAGTCGGCCACGTAGGGGAAACTCCTTGAACTCCTCCGCCGGAACCGTCCCGGCCCGGCCGCTCAGCGACGTATCGCCATCGATGCCTCTGACGTGGAGCCACTTATGACCACACCGCGGGACCTGCTGATCGTCGCCATGGACACGGTGCCCGACCGTCCAGTGGAGCGCGGAGACCTGTCGCTCGCGCTCGCGGGGGCCGAGATGATCGACCTCATCGGCGCCCATGCGCTCAGCCTGGACGGCGATGTCATCGTGCCGGGCCCGCAGCCGGCGATCGCCGATCGGCTGTTGGACGAGGCCGCGTCGTCGCTGGATCGGCAGGCGCCGTACGAGGCGGTCGGCGACTGGCTGTGGCGCAGAGGCCGCGGTCTGTCCGCGGCCTACGCGGCCGAGCTGGAGCAGGAGGGGGAGATCACCCGGCGCCGCCACCGCTGGACACCCTTCCGGACCAGCCGGCCCGTACTGGCCGACTCGCCCGCACACCACGAGGCGGCGGACCGCTGGACATCGGACGAGCCCGTCCTCGCCGCCCTCGCGGCGGCCGTCGGGATCCGCGGCGAGCCGCCCGAGGACTCCCCGGCCGTGGCGGACGAGGCGGTGGTGACGGTGCTCGCCGCGGTGAACGACGCGGTCATGGAGCTGGAGGCCGTACGGCAGCGGCGGGCCATCGAGGAAGCGGCCTTCGACAACATCTGGCGAGGCGACTAGCGAGGCGACTCGCGGGGCGGTGCGGGACCGCTCACAGACAGTTGCGGGTGAGCCATTCGTCGGCGTTGTAGGTGTCCTTCGCCGGGTCCGGCGCGATGGCGGGCTGTTCCTCGACGGTGTCCTCCAGGCGGATGCGCTGGGGCAGGGTGCCGAATCGAGCACGTCGTGCGGCCTCGGCGTTATCGCGTATCTCGGGCTGTGCCATGTCGTCGCCTTCCGTCACCGCTCTGGTGGGTGACCAGCCTTGCAGAATTTGTCGTCACCCGTCAAGATGGTGACGTGAATCTGGATCACGTATTTCTCTGCGGCAACCCCGCTCTCGACCTCGCCGCGACGCTCCGCGCCCGCCGTTCGGTGCGGTTCGAGATGTTCGTGTCGCCGGACCGGCTGGACGCCTGGTATCTGGAGTCGGGAATCGTCGACGCGGTCTCCGCCAGTCAGGAGGCCGATGTCGAGCAGGCGATCGCCGTACGGGAGGCCGTCTACGGGCTGATCAAAGCCCGCGTCGCCGGGGACGCGTACGACAGTGAGGCGCTGGCCCTGGTGAACGGGATGGCCCGCAAGCCTCCCGCCACGCCCCAGCTCACCGCGTCGGGCCGGTGGACCGAGGCGACGCCGGAGGAGGCGCTGGCCACCGTGGCGCGGCACGCCGTCGAGCTTCTCGGCGGGCCGGATGTGCCGCTGCTCAAGGAGTGCGGCAACCCCGAATGCACCCGCGTCTACATCGACCGGTCGCGCGGTATGCGACGCCAGTGGTGCGGCATGGAGTCCTGCGGGAACAAGGTCAAGGCGGCGGCCTACCGCGCCCGCAAGAAGCAGGTGCGGGTGGCCGAGGCCGGCTGACGCCACACGGCCGGCGCCATCTGTCACGTGTCACGTGTCACGTGGATGGCGCCGGCCGAGTGAGCGCGGTATCAGCTCGCCTCCGCGCCCGGGTCGGCCGCGTCGGAGGCGGTCGCATCGGGGGCGTACTGCGCCACCCCGTGGCCGAAGGACCAGTCGATCGACTCGTTCTCGGTCAGCACGATGAACACGTTCCGCGGCTCGGTCCCCGCGTATGCGTGGGCGAGCTCGGCGATCCGCCGGTACAGCGCCCGTTTCCGGGTGGGTGTCCGCCCGGAGCGCATCGTGATCGCGATGTACACGATGCCGTCGTCGCGCCGTATGCCGAGGTAGTTGTCGTAGCGCAGGGTGCTGCCGACGCCGTCGTGGCCGGTCAGGACCTGGAACCGGTCGTCGGGCGGGAAGCCGATGGTCTCCACCATGGCGTCGTGTACGGCGCGGCCGAGCGCGTCGAGCCGGTCACGGTCGGCCCCCAGTGCGTCGATGCGGACGAAAGGCATGTCGGTGGTTCTCCTCTCAGGGCTCTCAGTGCTCTCAGGGCTTGTCGCTTGGGGGTCGGCTGTCGTCGACCACGCTCGTACATACTAGTAGGTACAGTCAACCTCGGGCGATGCTCACCTGCTCGAACCGGGTGGTGCTGTGGGCCAGGGGATCGCGGGAGCAGACCACGAGTCCCACGTAGTAGGGCGCGTCGCCGAAGGCGGGAATCGCTCCCTCGGCGAGTGAGGTCCAGGTGACACCGTCATCGCCCGAGACGGCCGCGGCGAAGGCCGTCCCGGTGCGCCTCAGCCGCAGCAGACAGGGGAGCCGGACACTGCTCGTACCAGTGAAGGCGGAGGCACCGGCCACGGTGGTGCGCAGCATCAGCTGTGCGGTGCCCCCGCCCGTGACGATCGCCCCGGCCGCCTGGTCGAACGGCGACAGGGACTTGGCCATGAGCAGCCCCACCCGGTCCGAGGTGGCGGAGCCCGCGCGGGAGACGAGCCGGGCGGTGATCTCGCAGTCGCCGGTGACGGGCCGCCGCACGAACTGCCCGGTCATTCCCTGGCCGTTGACGTTGAGGTCGACCCCGGCGCCGCGTACGACGAAGGCCCCGTCGTCGTACGCGGTGCTCCCGGGCGTACGGATCGCCACCGCGCCGAACGTCCCGAACGCGCGGTCGTCGAGGACCGTGTCGCCGAGGTCGCCGTACGACCAGGGCTCGGGCGGAGGCGTGCCCACCGCGAGCGTGAGCGTGCCCGTCGCGGTCCCGGCCGCGTTGCCCACGGTGGTGGTGACGCGGAACTCGCCTGTTTCGGTGGGTGTTCCGGAGATGAGGCCGGTGCGCCGGTCGACGCTCAGCCCCTTGGGCAGACCGTCGGCGAGGAACCGAACGGGCTCGTGCGAGGCCCGGAGCAGATGGCGGAAGGGGACACTTCGGTTCGCGAACGCGGCGGCGGCGGAGGTGAGTTGTGGCGTGGCGGGGGTGGGCATCCGGGCCTCGGCGGGGGCCGAGCGCGGGCCGTGGCCGGCGCTGTTGGTCTTCGCGACGGCGTAGTGGTACGCCGTACCGGGCGAGCCGGTGGCGTCGGCGTACCGGATGCGGGTGCCGAAGCCGACCGGGCCGATGCCGGTGGCGACGGTCTCGTACGGGCCGTCGGCGCGAGCGGCCCGCAGCACCGTGTACCGGGCGGAGAGGTCCGGGTCGGTCCAGGCCAGCTCGGCGGCGTCGGCGCCGGTGGTCGCCCGCAGGTCGGTGGCGGTGCGCGCGGGGCGCGGCATGGACCAGACCGGGCCGGTGGCGGAGGCGACGCTGACGTTGTCGAAGGCCCCGGTGCCGGTCTCGGCGTAGGACTCGGCCACGCCCAGACAGGAGGTGAGGACCAGCCCCGCGTACACCGTCCGCCCCAACTCGACCTCACTGGAGCCGACTTCGGTCCACCGGACGCCGTCCGGGGAGATGGCTCCGGTGCAGCGCCCGCCCTTCCGCCGCACCCGCACCCAGTACGGCGCCCGCAGCCGGTAGCCGTCGCCCGCGCCCTCGACATACGGGGCCTCCAGGGGCGTCGCCGACTCCGGCAGGGTGCCGAGATCGGAGATCGGGAAGGCGGCGCCGGTGGTGATCGCCCGCTGCTGGGACGGTGGCACGGGGGTGCTCCCGGTCGCCGAGGTGGCGGCCCCGGCCGCGGGGCGCACCGTCCACACCCCGCTCCAGGTGTGCAGCGGCAGCCCCTGGATCAGCATCGAGGCGTGCGGGGCGGCCGCGTCGAGGGAACCGCGGAGGGTGACCCCGATCTTCGAGTACTGCGAGCTGAGCGGCCATACGACGCGCGCGGTGACGGTGCCGTCGCCGGTCAGCGGGAGGTGTACGAGGCGGTGGGCCTCCGCGGTGCCGCTCGCCTCCAGGACGAAGCGCTCGCCGTCGAAGGTGGCCGAGCCGGGGAGCGTCGCGTCCCCCACGTCCCGGGTCGCCCAGGGGCGGGGGAGCCCGGCGGTCGCCGCGGCCCAGCCCGAATCGCCGCTGCTGCCACGTGCGTTGTCGGCGCTGACCGTGTAGTAGTACGTCCGGCCCGCGCGCACATCCCGGTCCACATACGCCGGGGTGGCCACACCGGACGCGATCCGCTCGTACGGACCCGTGGGACGGGTGGCCCGCCGCACCGTGTACCCGGTCGCCCACGCGGACGGCAGCCAGGACACGGTGATCGCGTGGTCGTCGCCGGTGGCGGTGGTCCCGGCGGGGGCCGTGGGCGCGGCGGGCGAGCCTTGCGCCCCGGCGTAGGTGAGCGTGCCCCAGCTCGGCAGGTCGTCGTTACTGCCCTCCACCACGCGCGCACCGCCCGCGCCCCGGAAGACGACCCGCTTGGTGTTCGGGGCGTCGAGGCCGCGCACACCGGCGTAGTGCGCGTACGCCATCTCGTAGATCGGGGGCAGGGCGCCGCGTACTTTCTCCGACACGGTCGTCTTGATGTACTTGCCCGTCCGGTCGAGGTCGGGGGTGAAGGGGACGTCGTCGCCGAGGTTGTAGCGGGCGGCGTACTCGACGTTCGCGAGGATGCGGTGGTCGTCGTAGCCCCACAGATCGACGCCCTGGTTCCAGGCGACCTGGGCGGCGTCGCCGAGCAGGCCGACCGCGAGCTGTTCATGGCCCTGGTCGCGCCCGCTCTCCTGGCCCTGGCCCGCGTCGGTGACGATGCGGTGGCGGACACTGCCGTTGCCCGCGCCGGCCGCGGCGAAGCGCAGGGCGTCCTCGAAGAGGGTGCGCTCCTCGCAGAAGACGCCGATGGCCAGGATGGTCTGGAGGGCCGTGAGGTCCCAGTTGCCGTTGGCGTAGAGCATGTAGCCCGACACGGCCGGATACCAGACCCGCAGGAAGGACTCCTCGCAGCGGGCGATGTCGGCCGGCGCCCAGCCGTCGTAGTCGCCATGGCGCAGCAGCTCGGCCGCGTTGAGGAACTTGAACGCCTGGAGCCCGGCGCCGAGCGGGCCGTCGGCTCCGGTGACGGCGGTGAGCGAGGCCGACCAGGCGTTGAGAATGTCGCGGGCCTTGTCGGCGTGGGCGCGTTCGCCGGTCACACACCACATGAGGGCGTTCTGATAGGCGGCGGCCGAGTCGGCCACGGCCTGGTTCATGAAGTTCGAGGGGCCACGGCCCCAGGAGGTGATCTGGCCGGTGTTCTGCGCGGTGTACGAAGCCGAGGAGCGGGCGTGTGCGGCGAGCGCCAGATACCCGTCGTAGATCGGCGATTCCTTGGCGGCCACCGCGGCCTTCATCCGGGCGAGGTCGGCGGCGCTGTGCAGCAGCCCGGGATGGGCGAAGGTCCGCGGCGCGGTGTTCTCCTGGGCCCGGGCCGAGCCGGGCGCGAGCAGGCCGCTCGCGCCCGAGGCGAGCAGCAGCGCGGCGGTGCCGCCGAGGAAACCCCGGCGGCTGGGTGTGGGGTTCGTCATGACGCGGCGGCCTCGGCGGTGGTGATGAACTTCAGATTGGTCACATGCTCGTTGGTGTGCATCGGGATGTAGTCCGTGGCCAGATACCAGCCGGGCTTCTTCATCGAGTCGGCGATGACTTTGCCGGCCACCACCAGGTTCTCGAAGGTGACGTTCCTGATGGCGTGTTCGGCGTCGTAACCGAGCAGCAGACAGGTGTTGGTGCGGGTGCCGGTGTAGCTGAGGTCCTTGATGTAGACGTCCTCGATGCCACGCCCGACCGAGGTGTTGTACTTCGTGTTGTACATCACCCGCATATGGATCAGCTGGCCCTCCCGGAAGTCCTCGACCCGGACACCGTCCACCCGCACGTTTCTGATGAGGTTGCTGTCCCCGGGGTTGAGCGCGATACAGCCCTGGTAGCCCATCTGGGGTTCGCGGTGGTCGCAGATGTCGAGGTTCTTGAAGGTGAGGTTCTCCAGGACCTCGGGGCTGTCGGTGTTGCCGTGGGTGCCCACGTTGATGGGGTGGGCGACATCGGCCCACAGGGTGGAGTTCTTGACGGTGATGTGGCGGGTGTCGCCGTAGTAGTCCCAGCGGTGGGTGTAGATCGCCACGCAGTCGTCGGCGTTGCGCATGAAGACGCCGTCGATGGTGACATGGGAGCTGGAGAAGATGTCGATGCCGTCGCCCCAGCCCTTGGAGGAGAAGGAGCCCATGCCGCGGATCGTGACGTCCTTCGACTCGCCGATGGTGACCGCGTAGCCGTTCGGGTTGAGCATGGTGACCTCGCCGATGGAGATGTCCGAGGAGCCCTCGACGGTGGCGCCCCCGCCGGCCGCCGCGTGGATCACTCCGCGACCGATCAGCCGGGCGTCCCGGACGTCCTTGAACACCACCCGTGACTTGAGCACCGCGCCGCCGTGCAGATACACGGTCTTGCCCGAGGGCACGGTCACGGTGCCGTCGGGGGTGGTGTGCACACCGGGGCCGAAGTAGATGACGTCGGGGTCGTCCTCGGCGGGCTGGTGCTTCTCCAGGGGGCGGGCGAACAGATGGAGGCAGTCGAAGATGTCGTCGTTGACCTGGACGACGACATTGCGCGGCTGGTCGAGGGTGAACCGCAGCGTGTCGCCGAGGAGGTCGGGCTTGATGCCGTACGAGTCGGGGCGGACGCGCACCGTGGTCACGCCTCCCTTGATGTAGGTCACCTCGACCTCGACTTCGCCCGAGAAGTCGAAGTACGCGAGGGACGACTTCTGCTGCTGGCCGGAGCCGGTGGTGGTGTTGACCAGGTTCAGGGTGGCCAGATAGGTCCCGAGTCTCTGCCAGGCGCCGCCGGGGTTGCGGACCTTGACGGCGAAGCTGTCCGTCTTGACCGGGGCTCCGTTCGGTATGTCGTAGGTGACCAGCGTGGGCGCGGGGTCGCCCGCCTGCTGCGCCCGGGCGGACCCGGCCGCCGCGGTGCCGGTGAGGCCGGCGGCGAGCGCCGTGGCGCCCGCCGCCTGGAGGGCGGTACGGCGGGACAGGGGTGTGTTCATGCCTGACTCCTGACTCCTTGCGAAGCGTGAAAACTCATAGCAACCGGTTGCTGAGATCAAGTGGCCAGAGCTTCTTCCTGTCGCGAAACGACGTCAAGAGTCACGGCAGACTTTCGAAAAAACTGTGCCAAGCGGCCCGCAACCGGTTGTGTGGGTGTTTGAGAGCACGTCTGCCGGGCAACGATGCGACAGCCCCCGGCGGGGCAGGGCGGATCACCCGCGGATCACCCGCGATCACCCGCGGATCACCCGTCAGGAACGGAGAGGACGACCTATGACGCGCATCGTGCGCTTCGCCGACGACACCGAGACCGTACGGACCGGAGTCGCCGACGACACCGGCGCGATCCGGACCTTCCCCGGAGCGCCGCTGGTCGCCGAGCTGCTGCGGCTGTCCGCTGCGGAGCTCCGGACCCTGGTCGAGGACACCGCCTCCGGCCCGGCCGCCGCCGATGAGCGGGACGTTCTGCTGCTGCCGCCGCTGGACGGGCTGATGGAGCTGTGGGCCGCGGGGGTGACGTACGAGCGCTCGCGCGAGGCCAGGGTCGAGGAGAGCACCGAGCAGTCCGTCTACGAGCGGATCTACGACGCCGAGCGCCCGGAGCTGTTCTTCAAGTCGCAGCCCTGGCGGGTGGTGACCGACGGCGAGCCGATCGCCGTACGGGACGACTCCGAGCTGAACGTCCCCGAGCCCGAACTGGCGCTGGTCCTCAACCGGCACGGCGAGACCGTCGGCTGTCTGGTCTCCGACGACGTCAGTTCACGCTCCATCGAGGGCGAGAATCCGCTCTACCTCCCCCAAGCGAAGATCTACGCCGGAAGCGCCGCGGTGTCCTCGGGCATCGTGCCCGCCTGGGAGATCGAGGCACCCGACGCGCTGGACATCGGCCTGGTGGTGTGGCGCGACGGCGAGGCGGCGTACCGGGGGACGACCTCCACCGCCGCGTTCCACCGCACCCCGAGGGGTCTGGTGGACCACCTGTGGCGCTCCCAGCCCTTCCCCGACGGCGCGGTGCTGTCCACGGGTACGGGCATCGTGCCCGCGCTCGACTTCACACTGAGCGCCGGGGACGTGGTGGAGATAGCCATCGACGGGGTCGGCACGCTGCGCAACCCGGTACGGGCCCGCCAGGCCGACCTGGACTGGCTGGTGGAGGCGATCAGCCATCCGCTGACGCGCCGCGCGCACCGGAGCCGCTTCCCGGGGTGATCCCGCCGGGGCTGAGGCGGACGGGGGCGGCCGTGGTTCCCCGGACGACGAGGTGGGGGGCGACGACGGCTTCCTCACCGGGTGCGTCCGTACCGGATGTGTCCCCGCCGGAGGTCTCGGCGGCGGACGGCTCGGCGGTGGACGGCTCCCCGCCGGGTGTGTCCGCCCCCTCCAGCCGTGCGATGGCCCGGCCGACGGCGAGTTCGGCCAGGCGGGGGATGTCCTGGCCGACGGTGGTGAGGTTGATATGGGCCAGGCGGGCCAGGTGGCTGTCGTCGAAGCCGATGACGGAGAGCTCGTCGGGGACGGACACCCGGGCGCGGAGGAGGATGTCGAGGACGCCGGTGGCGCAGCGGTCGTTGAAGGCCAGGACGGCTGTGGGCCGGGGGTCGGCGGCCAGGAGGGCGCGGGCTGCGGTGGCGCCCTCCTCCTCGGTCAGGCCGCCGGGCAGGATGCGGGCGCGGTCGGCGAGGCCGTGGCGGTTCATGGCGGTGCGGTAGCCGCGGCGCCGGTCGGCGGCGCCCGGTGCCCTGCCGCCGTCGATGTGGGCGATGTCGCGGTGGCCGAGGGCCACCAGGTGGTCCACGGCCTGGCGGGCGCCTTCGTCGTCGGCGGTCCGTACGACCTCCACACCCGGGACGGGCCCGCGCAGCCGACGGGCCACGGAGACGACCGGCAGTTGCCCGGCGAGCTCCGCCAGCCGCGCGGTGGGGGCCTGCGGGCCGAGCAGGATCAGGGCCTCGCAGCGGTCGGCCAGCAGGGTGTCGGTGGCGCGCTGCTCGCCGCGGCCGGCGGATACGGCGCTCAGCGCGATCTGGTACCCGGCCGGCTCGGCCACCGCGTAGATTCCCTCCAGCAGATCGGAGTGGAACGGGTGCTGGAGGCCGAACTGCACCCCGAGGAGATGCGACCGGTGGCTGCGCAGCAGCCGCGCCCGGGCATCGGGCCGGTAGCCGATCTCCCGCGCGGCATCGAGGACCCGCTCGCGGGTGGCGGCCCCGGCGCCCTTCGCGTCGCGCATCACGATGGAGACCAGCGCCGTCGACACGCCTGCCCGGGCCGCGACATCGGCGAGGGTGGGGCGTTTCCCCTGGGGGACGGCCGGCGTCGGTGGCACCACTGGTCTCCCTGGAGTCGATGTTTCGTCGTCCGGCCGTCGATCGTAGCCGAGCGGGACGCCACCGCGAATGCCGCGGCTCCACGACTTCTATAACGTTCTAGTCAGCTGTGTGGCCACCTCTTGACAGGGTGCCGGGCCGAGTGGCGTACTGCTGCCCGCGACTAGAACGTTCTAGTCGGTTCTGGTCAGAGGTCTCGTCGAACGGATCGCGGAGAGGTCGAGCAGCGATGTACACATTGGCGGTCTGTGCCGAGATGGTCTTCCGGGATCTGCCCATCCAGGAGCGGGTGCGGCGCATCCACGACGCCGGCTTCCAGGTCGAGATCTGGGACTGGACCCGCCACGATCTGACCGCCCTTGAGCGCAGCGGCGCGGTGTTCTCCTCGATGACCGGCTATGTGTGCGGCAGCCTCACGGACGAGGACGGGGCGGCCGAACTTCTGCGTACCGCCGAGGAGTCGGTCAAGGTGGCCGAACGGCTCGGCTGCCCCCGGCTGAATCTGCACGGCACCGGCCTGGACGGCGACGGTCTGCCGGTGGTGCCGGTGGCGGGGGAGGCCACCGGGGAGATGTGGATCGCCGCCCACCGCACCCTCACCCGCCTCGCCGAGCTGGGCGAGCGCACCGGGGTCACCTTCACCCTGGAAAACCTCAACACCGCCGTCGACCACCCTGGTGTGCCGTTCGCGACGGCCGCCGACACCCTGGCCCTGGTCGCCGCCGTGGACCGGCCCGGTCTGCGGATGAACCTGGACCTCTACCACGCCCAGATCGGCGAGGGAAACCTGATCGAGCTGATCCGCGGGGCCCATGGCCGGGGCCTGATCGGCGAGATCCAGGTGGCCGACGTACCCGGCCGCTGTGAGCCCGGCACCGGGGAGATCAACTACCCGGCCGTCGCACACACCCTCGCGGCCCTCGGCTACGACGGCACGGTCGCCATGGAGGCATGGGCCTCCGGCGACAGCGGCCTCGCCCTGGAGCGGTTCCGCTCCGCCTTCAGCCTCTGACCGCACCCCCTGCGAACACCCCTCTACGAACACCTGCCTAAGGACATCACGCCCCTTACGGGTATCACGCCTCCTACGGACCTACGGACCTACGGAGCACGAACGACCAGTTCAGGCCCACAGCAAGAAAGTAGGACCCGCATGACCACGCGAAACCCCCTCCCCGTCGGCCTCGTCGGCGCCGGACGGATGGGCTCCTTCCACGCCGAAACCCTCGCCCACCGCCTTCCCGGCGTACGGCTCGCCGCCATCGCCGACCCGGCCCCGGGCGCCGCGCGGCGGCTCGGCGACCGGCTCGGCTGCCCCACGGCGTACACCGAGATCGGGGAGCTGTTCGCCGACCCAGGCATCGAGGCGGTGGTCATCGCCACCCCGGCGCGCACCCACGCCGACCTCGTCGAGGCCGCGGCCCGGCAGGGCAAGGCCGTCTACTGCGAGAAGCCCATGGCGGTCAGCCTGGCCGACGCGGACCGCGCCATCGCGGCCGCCGCCGACGCGGGCGTCCCCCTCCAGGTGGGCTTCAACCGCCGCTACGACACGGGTTTTCGCGCCGCCCACGACAAGATCGCCGCCGGCGCCATCGGCACCCCGCAGCTGCTGCGCTCGCTCACCCGCGACCCGAAGCTGGCTGACCCGGCGCCCATCCCGCCGTGGACGATCTTCCTGGAGACCCTTATCCACGACTTCGACACCCTGCGCTTCCTCAACCCCGGCGCCGAGCCGGTCGAGGTCTTCGCCATGGCCGACGCCCTAATACACCCCGATTTCAAGGACCGCGGTCTGCTCGACACAGCCCTCGTCACCATCCGCTTCGACAACGGCGCGCTCGCCACCGCCGAGGCCAACTTCCAGGCCGTATACGGCTATGACGTCCGTGGCGAGGTCTTCGGCTCGGCCGGCATGCTCACCATGGGCGAGCTCCGCCGCAGCCATCTGACGGCCTACGGCCCGGACGGCATCGCCGCCGACTGTGTCGGCTACGACCAGGACCTCTTCCGCGACGCCTACGTCGCCGAACTCGCCGACTTCACCGAGTGCGTGCGCACGGCGGGCACCCCCTCCGTCACCGGCGAGGACGCCCGCGCCGCGCTGTCCATGGCCCTCGCCGCCATCCGGTCGATCACCACGGGCGGCCCGGCCCATATCGACGAGCTCCAGGACCGTTGACGCCACGCTCCCTCAGGGTCTCCGCTGCGCGAGGTCTACGGGAGGATGGAGTCGACGTAGCCGCCGTCGACGCGCACGGCCCCGCCCGTGGTGGCCGACGCGAAGGGAGAGCTGAGGTAGACGGCCATATTGGCGATCTCCTCCGGCTCGATCAGCCTCTGGAGCAGCGACTGGGGCCGGTGCTTGGCCATGAACTCCCGCTGCGCCTCGTCCCAGGGCAGGCTGGAGTCCACCAGTTCGTACACGAACTCCTCGACGCCGCCGGTGTGTGTCGGCCCGGCGATCAGCGAGTTGACGGTCACCCCGGAACCCGCGGCATCCTTGGCGAAGCCGCGGGTCACCGCGAGCAGAGCGGTCTTCGACATGCCGTAGTGGATCATCTCGGCGGGGATGACGACGGCGGAGTCGCTGGCGACGTTCATGATCCGGCCCCAGGACCGGCTTTTCATCGCGGGCAGATAGGCGCGGATCATCCGTACGGCGGCCAGCACGTTGACTTCGAAATAGCGGCGCCATTCGTCGTCGCTGATCTCCAGCGCCGGAACGGCGCCGAAGATGCCCAGGTTGTTGATGAGGATGTCGACGTCCGGGACGGCCGTGGTGACCTGCTGGGCGCCCTCTTCGGTGGTGATGTCGCCCGGGGCGGGGACAAAGGTGCCACCTCCGTCCGCCACCCCCTCCAGTTTCGCGATGGCGGCGGCCACGGACTCCTCCCGGCGTCCGTTGACGGCGACACGGGCGCCCGCCCGCGCCAGTCCGTCGGCGATGGCGAAGCCGATGCCCTGGGTCGACCCGGTGACGAGGGCGGTTTTGCCGGAGAGATCGATCAGCACGGTGCTCCTCCAAAGGGATGCGGTACGCGAACCAAGAGACGTTGAGTTTCGGGTGTCCATGCCGGTGCCGCGGAAACAGCGGCCCGGGGTGGCCCGGGGTGCTGGCCCGGGGTGGTGTGCGGTCGCGGGGCCGCACCGGGTGACGAGCGATCACGGTAATTGCATACGCGTTTAGTTGCAAGCGCGCAGTATCGGTGTTCCGGTGGCGCGGCGCGGATCACCACCTGTTGAGCCGCCCGGATGCGAGGGGTGGCACGTAGGGTGGGTCGGATACGGGCTCCGCCGTGGACGCGGACGGAGTGGGGTCATTGGGGCATGACGTGCTTGTGCGATCATGGTCGTTGGTCTTTTGCCTGGTCTGATGCGGAGGCGGTCCGGGCCGCGGACACGGGGGTGCGGAGTGAGCGGTCACGGCGAGGGGAAGTCGGGCGTCGAAGGGGACGATCGCGTGACTCGGTGCGATGCGATGTACCGATTCGTCGAGGACGAGACGGAGCGGGAGATTCTGACCGCGACCGATGTCCGAGGCTTCTTCGTCGAGCCGTCGATCGGCGAGTCGGAGATCATCACCGCGGTCGGATCGTCACTGCGGCCGGAGCGGGTCCCCGTGCTCTTCGAGGACGTCGAATTGCAGGTGAGGGACGTCCGAGGGCGCGAGATCGGCGGCTACTACATCGGCAGGGTCGAGGTGACGGACTTCAGGGACAGCGTGAGCGTCCCGGGCGGCACCGATCTGGCCCTGTCCTTCTTCGGATTCGGTTCCCCCTATCCGTATGCGGGGGAGATCTGGCAGACCTGGGCACAGAGTCCTCCGGCGGAATCCGGAATGTGGAAGAGGCTTCTTCCTGAAGCACATGACAGCTGGCTTCACGTGGTCCAAACGGCCTGGTTCCGCACGGGCCACCAGGCCAAACGCTATGGGGATACGACCACGTGCGAAATCGCGGGAGCGGACCTCGCCGATATCGCGGGCTTTTACTGCGAGCTGGGCGAGGCGGTCAATGGGCCGGGCGGCTATTTCGGCTCCAATCCCAGCGCACTCGACGACTGCCTCATCAACAGCGGTGCCCGCCGGGAATCGCCTTTCCGGCTGGTGTGGCGCGACTTCGAGAGCTCGCGGCGCGCCATCGGCGACGAAGAGCTGGACGATGTGATCTCCGTGCTGCGTCAATACGGAATCGAGATCGAGTACCCGTCCTCCGGCTGATGGCGCGGCTGATGGCGTGGTCGGCGCCGGGCCTCGGCGCGGTGGGAATGCCGGGGTCCGCCAGGCGTTGAACCCTGTGTGAGCTCTGTGATCGCCTCGACCCGCTTCTCGATCCTCGACCGCTCGCGGATCCGGGAGGGATTCGGCGGTCCGCAGGCGCTGCGCGACACCGTGCGCCTGGCCCAGGAGGTGGAACGGCTCGGCTACCACCGGATCTGGGTCGCCGAGCACCACGGCGTGCCCGGTGTCGCGGGCTCGGCGCCGACCGTGCTGGCCGCGGCGATCGCCGCCGCCACGCATACGATCCGGGTCGGCACCGGCGGGGTGATGCTGCCGAACCACCAACCGCTCGTGGTCGCCGAGCAGTTCGGCGTCCTTGAGTCCCTCTTCCCCGGGCGGATCGACATGGGCCTGGGCCGCTCGGTCGGCTTCACCAACGGCGTGCGCAGAGCGCTGGGCCGGGACAAGGACGACGCCGACGACTTTGCGGGGCAACTGGCCGAGCTCCTTGGCTGGTTCGAGGGCACCTCGCCGACCCGCGTCCATGCCCGCCCCGCCGAAGGGCTGCGCGTGCCGCCGTACGTCCTGGCCACCGGCGAGGGCGCGGCGATCGCCGCCGAGGCCGGGCTTCCGCTGGTGATCGGAGACCTCAGGGGCCGCGAGAAGCTGCTGCGTGCGATCGAGCGCTACCGCGGCGCCTTCCGCCCTTCCGCATGGGCCGACGAACCGTACGTCATCGCCGCCGGCACGGTCGCCGTCGCCGAAACCCCCGAGCTGGCGCGCCGACTGCTGATCCCCGAGGCGTGGGCCATCGCGTACTCGAGCACCCACGGCACGTTCCCGCCGCTCGCCCCGGCCGAGGAGATCGAGCGGCGGACCATGAGCCCGAAGGAGCGGGACCTCTACGAGTCGCACCTGCGCGGCCATATCCATGGCACCGAGGAGCAGGTGGCCGATGAGCTGGAGACCGTGATCAAGGAGACCGGCGCCCAGGAGATCATGGTCACGACCAGCACCTACGATCGGGACGTCCTGATCGCATCCCACCGCGGGCTGGCCCGGATCGCGGGGCTCAGCGGCAGCCGATGAGCGGGTTCCCGCTCCGCGTCCCGCGGGATTGTCTTGCTGCCTGCTGTCCCCGCAGGTCACAGGGGTGGCCGTCCCTCTTTCAGCTCAGCTGTCCCGCAACGGTGGCCGTCGCCGGGACCCGTCCCCAAGCTCGGTCGGAGCAAGGGGACGGAGCGGAAGGACAGCACCCATCACCATGTGCGGCACCACACAAGACCCGCCACACCAGCCGACCGAGTTGGACCTCGGCCCGGTGCGCCTGCTGATGCCGCGCTCCGCCGGGCTGTCGGCGAGATCCGCGAGAGACGGCGCATCGTGGGGTCGCGCCGGTTGGGGGACGGCGGAGGTGTGGCAGGTGGTGCTGGCCTCGGGCGGGCCGCTCACGCTGGGCGGCGGCCACGACGCGGTCCGCCTGGCCCCGGGGGCTCTGGCCCTGTGGGCCCCGCCGGACGCCGCGACGCCCCTGACGGTCCGCGGCGCGCCATCGGCTCAGGCGCTGGTGGTGTGTCTGCCGCGCAGGGCGTTACCGGTACCGGCGCGAGTGGTGCGCTCCCCGGCGGCCCGGCCCCTGGAGTCGGCGGGCGGTGCGGGGGCGCTGTTGGCCGGCCTCCTCATGGGCCTCGCCGCCCAGGCGGCGGAGGTGGAGGAGTGGCAGGCGACATGGCTGGGCTCGGCGGTGGTCGACCTCACGGTCGCCCTCCTCAGCGGCGTGGCCGACTTGGGGGACCGTGGGCGGTCGATATCGCGGCAGGCGGCCCTGCTGGACGAGATCAAGACGTATATCGATGTGCGACTGACAGATCCCGATCTGGACCCGGCCGGTATCGCCAGGGCCCATCACATCTCCCTGCGCTATGTGCACCAGATCTTCCAGCAGGACAAGCGGACCGTCCGGGGCTATATCCGGGAGCGGCGGCTGGAACACTGTCGGACCGATCTGCTCAGCCCCGGCCGCGCCGCCGAGAGCGTAGGCCGGATCATGGCGCGATGGGGGTTCCGGGACGCGGCGGTGTTCGCGCGGGCGTTCAAGCGCGCGTACGGACTGCCCCCGGCGGAGTACCGAAGGCGCCTGGCACCCATGGCGTACGGGGCTCGGGACAGCTGAACTCAGCGGTTGCCGGCGCTGGGGGAGAGGGTGGGGTCGGGGGCCTCGGTGAGATGGGTCGAGCCCCCTGGTTTGGTGCAGCCGTGTGCGCCCGAGGTGAGGACGGTGCACGCCCTGGCGCCCGACGGAGTGGCGGAGGCGACCATGGGGCTGTAGATGTCGGTGTCGTAGTGGACCTTGTCCTGGTACGAGGCGTGTTCGGCCGCCACCACCTTCGCGATGTCACCCGGGTGTCCCCAACTGATGCGGGACCACGCCGCCTTGCAGGAGTCGCTGTACCGTAACTCCACATACACGCCGTGGACCCTGGTCATGGCCGCGGTCCAGGCGTCTCCTGCGCAGCCCGTCTCCTTGGGGCTCTTGCCGGCGCAACTCTCCTGGAAGCAGTGCGTGTAAAGCTGCCCGGCCGCCGAGGGGGAGGCCGAGTGCGCGACGGTGTGTGGTCCGGTGGAATCGTCCGGTCCCCACCACACGACCGCGGCAGCGCCCAGCGCCAGGACGGTCACCACCGCTGCCGCGGTCAGGAGAAGCTTGCCCCGCGCTGTGCGTCCGGCGGGCGGTGCGACGTCCTTCGCGTGCGAGGAAGGGGCAGTGGGGGCGGCGGAGTCCGTGGACGTGGGGGAGTCCGCGGGCGATCCCTGTCCCGGTGCCTCGCGGCCGCTCCAGGCCCGTTCGGCCAGCTCCCACAGCGCGGCCAGCCGGGCCGAATCGGCTCCCACGGCGCGGCCCAGCGACTCCACGGCCTGCCGCGGGGGCAGCGCCTTGCCGTTGAGATACCGCTCCCAGGAGGATTTGCTGTGCAAGGTGCGCTCCGCGAGAGCGGCCAGGCTCAGCCCGCTGCGGTCCTTGTACTGGCGCAGTTGCTCGACGAGGTTGCGGACATCCGGATCGAGGTCCTGCGGCAGCGATTTCCAGTTGGCCATGGCCACATCCCAGCCTTGGTTTCCGCGTGATGCATACTCCTCTTTACGCCACTCTGGTTTCAGCGGGTCGGACAGCAGCCGTTTTTCCGCCAACTGTCAGGGCCTCAGGCCGTTCAGGGGAGGAATGAGCATGGCGCGCGGCGCCGTCGCGTCGAGGACGGTCACGGTGTTGGCGATGTCGGCCGTGCTGGCGCTGGGCGCGGCTCCCGGCGGCACATCGCCCCCGCCCTCGTATGTGGACTCGTATGTGGACGGGCAGGGGGCGCTCGCCGACGACTGGCGGGACGAGCCGCAGCTCGCCGTGGGGCGGGGGCCACGCAGCGATCTGGTGGGGATGTGGCAGGGGGTGCTGTGGGCGGACGGCTATCTGCCCCGGTCCGGTGTCAGCTGTACGTACGACGCGGCGACCGCCGGGGCGACCCGGGTGTGGCAGAGCAATCACGGCCTGGACGCGGACGGCATCGTGGGCCCCGCGACCTTCGGCTTCGCCGGCCGGCGCCTCACCCGGATCCCGCCGTGGACGGCGTATCAGGGCGAGGAGCGGAACCTGCCGCTGCGTCGGTCGGGCGGCGGCGTGTACGAGGTGTACGACGGCGGCCGATTCCATGCCCTGCGGAGGGACGCGGTCACCCTCGTCCAGTGCCGCCACTGACCGGGCCGATCCAGCTGTCGTGCTCGGTCACGCCGAGCTGCCGCCCCGCCACCACCACACAGGCCCGTGCCCGGTGCTGGTCGGCCGCCACCATCGCGGTGCGGGTCGCGCCCCGGGCCGCGGTCTGCGTAGCGGCCCCCGCGGCGGCGGCCAGCAGCTCTTCGGTGCCGCCCGCCGGATCCACTTCCGCCCATACCGCCCGGCACACCGGGCTGTACCGCAGGCGCAGGGTCCGGCCGTCCGCGCTCAGCGCATGGACCGTGACGCTGTCGCGGTCGCACCCCTCCCGGTACGGATCCCGGCCCTGGCATGAGCGGCCCGCGCAACGCCCGTCCGCGGAAGCCGACCCCGAGGCGCGCAGGTCCCAGGGCCAGGCGGGTGAGCCCTCGGGCGCTCCCGGTGGCGTGCTGCGCGGGCGGGTGTCGCCGCTCCAGGGGCGTACGAGGAGCAGGAGGAGCAGTACGGCGAGCAGACCGCACCCCGCCACAACGGCGCCGACGACCGTCCGGCGGGACAGGCGCCGCACCCGGCCGGGCAACCAGGCGCGACCGGCAGCGCTTCCCACCCCGCGAGGTGCCGCCTCCGCCGCTTCTTCTGCCTCCGGCTCTTCCGCCGCCTTCGGATCTTCGGACTCCTTCGGGCTCTGTTCCGCCGCCCAGGCGTCCGAGGCCGACTCCCACAGCACGCGCAGCAGCCCCCGGTCCGCCCGGGTGAGCCGGCCGAGCGCGTCGACGGCCTCCCACGGCGGCAGCGCCCGCCCGTTGAGATAGCGGTGCCACGACGAGCTGCTGTACGCGGTCTTGGCCGCGAGCGAGTTCAGGCTCAGCCGTGAGCGGTCCTTGTGCAGTCGTAGCTCTTCGGCCAGCCGCCGTGCCTGGGGCGGAAGTTCACCAGGCAGCGGTCGCCATCGGGCCATCAGCATTCCCCTCCGCTGCCCCACCTGTCGCCCATGCGGTATCCTACTCAGCAGTTGTTGAGCCTTCTCGCCGCGGAACCGCCTCCGCCGAGGAGGCTTTTTTCATGCCTGAAAACCACACCATCGAGGGGACGACCACGTGAGGCCGAGCATGACCGAAGAGCCGAGCACGACCGAAGAGACACCCACCGCCGCGGCCGCGGGCACGTGGAAACTCGGTGATCTGACCGTCAACCGCCTTGGATTCGGGGCGATGCGGCTGACCGGCAGCGCCGCCTTCGACCTCGGCACTCCGAGTGACCGCGACCGGTCGATCAGGGTGCTGCGGCGGGCGATCGAGCTCGGCGTCAACCACGTCGACACGGCGGCGTTCTACTTCTCGTCGCTGCGGTCCGCCAACGAGCTGATCAACCGGGCGCTGGCGCCCTACCCGGACGATCTCGTCATCGCCACGAAGGTCTGGCCGGCCAGGGACCCGTCGGGCGCGTGGTGGTGGGCCACGCCGGACCAGTTGCGCGGTCAGGTCGAGGAGAATCTGCGCCAACTGGGCCGTGATCACCTGGATGTGGTGAATCTGCGTGTTCCGCCGAGCCGCAGGTCCGGCTCCATCGCGGAACACTTCGGTGCGCTGGCCGCCCTCCGGGACGCCGGGCTCATCCGCCACCTCGGTCTGTCCAATGTCACGCCCGAGCAGCTGGCCGAGGCTCAGGCCATCGCGCCGGTGGTCTGTGTGCAGAATGCCTATGGCGTCGGCGCGCCGGCCGAAGAGCGGGATTTTCTGCGGGCCTGTGGTGAGCAGGGCATCGCCTATGTGCCGTTCTACGCGATCGCCGGCGCCGGGCGCGATTCCGGCGCGAGCGCGACCGACGGCGAGGCGGTGCTCGCCGCCGCCCGCGCACACCAGGTGACTCCCGCGCAGGTGCGGCTGGCGTGGACGTTGCGGCAGGGGCCGCATGTGCTGGCCATCCCCGGCACCGGGAACCCGGACCACCTCGTGGAGAACGTGGCCGCGGCGGCGCTGCGGCTCTCCGACGACGAGGCGTCCGTCATAGATGCCGAGGAATAGATACCGAGGAATAGATACCGACGAATAGATGCCGACGAGCTGTGACACCGAGGCGGTGACAGACAACTCGGTATGACACGCCAACACGCGCTCGCTCCGGCACCGGAGGGGAACCGGCGTCGGAGCGAGCGCGTGGGTGATCGAGCGGTGGCGGTGGCGGTAGCTAGACGCCCAGTGCGTCGAGGCAGGCCTCGACGGCGAGGACGCCACCGAGTCCGAGGACCGCGAGAGTGGTGGTGTAAGTGGTGCGCGCCTTGATGGCGTCGATGACGGAGAGGTTGAAGTACTCCTTGAACATCCAGAAGCCGGGGTCGTTGACGTGGCTGAAGGCGATGGACCCGCAGGAGACGGCGAGCACCATCATCTCGGGGTGGACTCCACTGCCCGCGACCAGCGGCTCCACCACACCGGCGGCGGTGACGACCGCGACCGTCGCCGATCCGAGGGCGATACGGAGGATGACGGCGATCAGCCACGCCAGGATGATCGGCGAGATGTCCCAGCCTTCGGTGACGTCCTTGATGTAGTCGGAGATCCCGCCCTCGACGAGGACGCCCTTGAAGGCGCCGCCCGCGCCGATCACCAGGAGGATCATGGCCATCGCCTGGGCCGCGGAGTTGCAGGACGCGCTGACCTCGGAGAGCGACCGGCCGATGCGCGGGCCGAACGCCCAGATGGCCAGGAGCAGCGTCAGCAGCAGGGCGACCGGCGCCGAGCCGATGAAGGTGATGAAGGGCCGGGCGGGGTTGGACTCGGACACCGCCATGTCGTACACGGCGGCGAACGCGATCAGCACCACCGGGACCAGCGCCACCGAGAGGGACCAGCCCATGCTGGGCATCTCCTCCTCGGTGAAGGTGCGCTCGGAGACCAGGCCCTTGGGCATGGTGGGGTTCATCTTCCTGACGAACGGGAGGCGCGGCCACACCAGCGCGATGAGCGCTCCGAAGGGGATGGCGAAGAACAGGCCGTAGAAGAGGGTCAGCCCGACGGAGGCGTGGAAGGTGGCGGCGACGGCGGTGGGGCCGGGGTGGGGCGGCAGGAAGCTGTGCATGGTGGACAGCGCGATCGACATCGGGAGGCCGACCCACAGCAGGTTCTTGCCCGTCACCCGGACGATGGTGAACGCCACCGGCACGATGATCACGAAGGCGACCTCGTAGAACATCGTCACGCCCAGCAGCATGGCCGTGACCACCATGGCTATCTGGACCCGGCGCAGGCCGAAGGTGTCGATGAGTTTGCCGGATATTCGCTGGGCGGCGCCGGAGTCTCCCATGACGCGGCCGAGCATGGCGCCGAGCCCGACGACGATCAGGGTGTCGCCGATCTGCCCTCCGACACCCTCGCCGAGGACGTCCGGGATCTTCTCCATCGGGACGCCTCGGACCAGCGCCACGGCGACGGCCACGAGGAGGAGGGAGATGAAGCCGTTCAGCTTCACCTTGGTCATCAGGAAGAGCAGCGCCAGGACGCTGATTCCTACTACGACAAGAGGCATGGGTCAGTTCCCCTTTGAACTGCGCTCAGGAGGATGGCTTCCGATCCGTGGGACGTATACAGATCGCGTATGCGGCTCGCGTAAGCAGATCGCGTATGCGGATCGGACGGAGGGGGTGTGGGGGATGGCCCGGTCATGGCCGGCAGCCGTGCCGGTCGGGCCCTCGTCGCGGGGGACGCGGCGGAAGGCTGGGCCGGGCGGCGTACGGGGCCGCCCGGATCCCATCAGTGTTCTGTCGTCCCGGTCAGCGGTCGGCGGCCACGAGGCTCAGACCGGTCTCCAGGAGCTTCTCGAGGTCGGCCAGGTCTTCGGGGCCGGGGTCGATGAGCGGGGCGCGCACCGGGCCGACCGGTTTGCCGCGCAGCCGGGCGGCGGCCTTCACCAGCGATACGGCGTAGCCCGGCACCCGGTCCCGCAGTTCGACCAGCGGGACGTAGAAGTCACGCAGCAGCGTGTCCACGGTCTCGTCGTCGCCGGCCTGGAACGCGTCGAAGAACGCGCCCGCGATCTCGGGTGCGAAGGCGTGGACGGCGGAGGAGTACGCGGGCACGCCGACGGTGGCGTATGCGCGTGCCTGCATCTCGGCGGTGGCGGCCCCGTTGAAGAACAGGAGGTCGTCGGGGGCGTTGAGGGTCAGCCGCTGGAGCCGGTCCAGGTCGCTGTGTCCGTCCTTCAGGCCGATGACGGTGGGGATCTCCGCGATCTGCCGCAGGCCGTCGATGGTGAACGCCACGTGGTCGCGCTGGTAGGCGATGAGCGGCAGTCCGGTCCCGGCGGCGATCCGCCGCAACTGCTCCACCAGGCCGGCCTGCGGGGCCTTGACCAGGTAGTGGGGGAGCACCAGAGCTGCGTCGGCGCCGGCCTCCTCCGCGATCCGGGCGAAGCGCAGCGCCTGCGCGTAGCCGTAGCCGATGCCGGCGACCACCGGCATACGGCCGTCGGCCACCTCCACCGCGGTGGTGATCACCTGGCGGTACTCGTCCTCGTCCAGGGCGGTGAACTCCCCGGTGCCGCACGCGGGAAACACCGCGCCGGGGGCGGTGTCCAGCTGAGCGGTCAGATACTCACGGTAGGCGTCCAGATCGAGGCTGCCGTCGTCACCGAAGCTGGTGAGGGGGAAGGACAGCACACCACGCGCCATGCCGTCACGCAGTCGCTGCGCGACATCCTGGACCGCCGTGTTCATAGTCATGAACTGTTCTCCACATACATGAATCTAGCTATGGGAATGGAGGTTAGGGTGGCTCACCCAACAGGTCAATGGGTGTGCGACCCGATTTCCGCGGAGCGGTACGTTCAGGGACGCGTACCGAGCTCGTAGTCCGCCTGTGTCCAGGCCCGGGCCTGCTCGCTGAGGGTGATACCGAGGCCCGGCCGGGAGGACACATGCATACGGCCGCCACTGATCCGCAACCGCTCGTTGAACAGTGGCTCCAGCCAGTCGAAGTGCTCCACCCACGGCTCGTACGGGTAGGCGGCGGCGAGGTGGAGGTGGATCTCCATCGCGAAGTGCGGGGCGAGCTGGAGGTGGTGGTGTTCGGCGAGGGTGGCCAGCTTGAGGAACTGGGTGATACCGCCGATACGCGGCGCGTCGGGCTGGATGATGTCCGCGGCCTCGTGGCGGATCAGCTCCCAGTGTTCGGCGACGCTGGCCAGCATCTCCCCGGTGGCCACCGGAGTGTCCAGCGAGGCCGCGAGGGCGGCGTGGCCGCGGGCGTCATAGGCGTCCAGCGGCTCCTCGATCCAGACCAGGCCGAACTCCTCGAGGGCGCGCCCCATGCGCTGGGCGGTGGGCCGGTCCCACTGCTGGTTGGCGTCCACCATGAGCGGCACCTCGTCGCCCAGATGCTCCCGTACGGCGGTCACCCGGCTCAGATCCACCTTGCCGTCGGGGTGGCCGACCTTGAGCTTGATGCCGCCGATGCCCTCGGCCACCGAGCGGGAGGCGTTCTCCAGCAGCTGCTCGGTGGGCGTGTGCAGAAAACCGCCGGAGGTGTTGTAGCAGCGTACGGAGTCGCGGTGGGCGCCCAGCAGCTTGGCCAGGGGCAGACCGGCCCGCTTGGCCTTCAGATCCCACAGGGCGATGTCGAAGGCCGCCACCGCCTGGGTGGACAGCCCGCTGCGCCCGACGGAGGCGCCCGCCCACACCAGCTTCGTCCAGAGCTTGGCGATATCGCTGGGGTCCTCGCCCAGCAGGGTGGGGGCGATCTCCTTGGCGTGTGCGAACTGGCCGGGGCCGCCGGCCCGCTTGGAGTAGCTGAAACCGATGCCCTGATGTCCCCCCTCGGTGGCCAGCTCGACGAAGAGGAAGGCCACCTCGGTCATCGGCTTCTGCCGCCCGGTGAAGACCTTCGCGTCGCTGATCGGAGTGGCCAGCGGAAGGGTGACCGAGGACAGCTTGATCCAGGAGATCCTGTCGAGGGTCGCCTCCCCTGCCTGCTGCGCGGCATGTGCCGTCGTTTCCGGTGTGCTCATCACTTAGCGTCCCCTGTGAGTGCGGGCGGGGCGGCCGGTCCCTGAGGTGGCCGGTCGCGGTGTCGGCGGGCGTGTCCGCTCGGCCGTCCCTTGACGCTAGGTGGTCGATTGATCTCCGTCTAACTTAAAGTTTGTATGCGTTGATACAGGGAGAGCATCATTGTTCACACTCGCCCAGCTGGCCAGCTTCGTGGCAGTGGCCGAAGAACTGCACTTCACCCGGGCCGCGGAACGGCTCAAGATGACACAGCCACCACTGAGCCGCCAGATCCAGCTCCTGGAGAACGACCTGCGGGTCCGGCTCCTGGACCGCACCAACCGATCGGTGCGGCTCACCCCCGCCGGGCGCGCCTTCCTCACCGAGGCCCGCCGTATCCTGCGCCAGTCGGAACACGCGGCGCTCGCCGTCCGCCAGGTGTCGACCGGGGAAGCGGGCAGCATCGCCATCGGCTTCACCGCGGCCAGCGCGTACTCCACCCTCGGCACCCTGCTGGAAACCGCCCGCGCGGCCATGCCCCGCGCGGAGATCGTGCTGCAAGAGATGGTCACCCGCGACCAGTTGGAAGCCCTCACCCAGAACCGGCTGGACCTCGGACTCGGCCGACCCTCGGTCACCGGCCCGGACCTGCGGTCCCGCCCGGCCGTACGGGAGCGGCTGCTCGCGGCGCTGCCCAAGGAACACCCGCTGGCGGCGCGTGAAGGAGCGCTCCAGGTCGCGGACTTCGACGGTCAGCCGTTCCTGATGTACTCACCCACGGACGCCCGCTACTTCCACGAACTGCTCATCAGCATCTTCAGCGTGGCGCATGTGGCCCCCGTCTTCTCCCAGTATCTGAGCCAGGTCCACAGCATCCTGGCCCTGGTCAACTGCAGCCTGGGGGTGTCCCTGGTTCCCGAGGCCGCCGCGCGGCTGCGCTATGCCGATGTCGTTTTCAAACCGGTTGAGCTGGAGACCCCCAACCCCGTGGAGCTCAACCTCGTCTGGCGCGAGAACAACGACAACCCGGTGCTGCACGCGCTGCTCCGCCACCTGCCATGGCCCGCTCCGGCACCGGAGCCTGGGCCTGGGCCGGCACCGGAGCCGGAGCTGGAGCCCGGGGCTCATCCCGGCCGGTAGAGCGCCGTGAGCAGTTCGATCACGGCCGGGGCGGCGGGATGCGGATCGTCCCGCCACCAGGCGAGCCGCACCGCGATCGGCTCGGCGTCGCGCACCGGCCGGTAGACGACACCAGGCCGCGGATACTGGTGCGCGGTGGACTCCGCCGTGATCCCCACCCGCCGGCCCGTGGAAATCATGATGAGCCAGTCGTCGATGTCGTGTGACTCCTCGGTCGCCGGGCGGGAGCCGGAGGGCCACAGCTCCGCGGTGGTGGTGCCGGTCCGCCGGTCGACCAGCAGGGTACGCCCGCTGAGATCGGCGAGCCTGACCGAACGGCGCGAGGCCAGCGGATCGTCGGCGGCCAGGGCGCACAGCCGCCGCTCGAGCCCCACGATGGCGGAGTCGAAGCGCCGGTCGTCCAGCGGCCTGCGGACGACGGCCAGATCGCAGACACCCTCGGCCAGCCCCGCGGTGGCGGAGTTGACGCGGATCAGCTGCAGCTCCGTCTCGGGGACCGTCTGGGCCCAACGGCGCTGAAACGCCAGCGTATGGCGGCCCACCGCCGACCAGGCGTAACCGATCCGCAGCCGCCGGTGGCCCGAGGCCGCCTCCCGGAGCAGACCGTCCACCTCGCCGAGCACCCGCCGGGCGTGCGCCACCACGCGCAGACCAGTGCCCGTCGGCGTCACCTCACGGGAGGTACGCAGCAGCAGCCGCACCCCGAGCGCCCGCTCGAGCGAGGCCAGCGTGCGGGACACGGCCGCCTGGGAGACACCGAGCGCGATGGCGGCATCGGTGAAACTGCCCTCGTCGACGATCGCCACGAGACAGCGCAACTGACGCAGCTCGATATCCATGACTCAAGCGTATAGATCCCGCCGTCGATGCATTTTGCGCAAGAGAACGGGCGCCGCACGATCGGGACATGCGAACAGCATCCGTACGCGCGGCAGCCCCCGCCCACCGGGCCGTCCCGACCGCCTCCGCCCTGGGGCCCGGGGGAGGACGCCTGGCCGGGGTGGCCACCATGATCGGCAGCGGCCTGTCCAACCAGATCGGCGCCGCCACCGGGTCCTTCGCCTTCCCCGTGCTCGGCCCCCTCGGCGTCGTCGCGGTACGCCAATACGTCGCCGCCATCGTCCTGATCGCCGTCGGCCGCCCCCGGCCGCGCAGTTTCACCTGGCGGCAGTGGTGGCCGGTGCTGCTGCTGGCCCTGGTGTTCGGGACCATGAACCTCTCCCTCTACAGCGCCATCGACCGGATCGGCCTCGGTCTCGCGGTGACCCTGGAGTTCCTCGGCCCGCTCGCCATCGCCCTGGCCGCCTCACGCCGCCGCGCCGACGCCTGCTGGGCGGTGCTGGCCGCGGCGGGCGTCATCACCCTGATGCGCCCACGGCCCTCCGCCGACTACTTCGGGATGGGCCTGGGCCTGCTGGCCGCCGTCTGCTGGGCGTCCTACATCCTGCTCAACCGCACCGTCGGCCGACGGATCCCCGGCGCGCAGGGATCGGCGACCGCCGCCACGCTCTCCGCCCTGATGTTCCTGCCCGTCGGGATCGTCCTCGCCATCAGGCAGCAGCCGACCGCGTCGGCTGTCGGCTGCGCCGTCGCGGCCGGGGTCCTCTCCTCGGCCGTGCCGTACCTCGCTGACCTGTTCACCCTGCGCCGCGTACCGGCACCGGCCTTCGGGCTCTTCATGAGCGTCAACCCCGTCCTCGCCGCCGTGGTCGGATGGATCGTCCTCGGGCAGCGCCTGGGGTGGATCGAATGGGCCGGAGTGGGAGCCGTCGTGGTGGCCAACGCGCTCAGCATCGCGGGCCGGGCCAGGGCGGATGCCACACCCCAGCAGGCACCCCAGCAGGCGCCCCAGTAGATGGCCCAGTAGATGGCCGGCCGCTAGAGGCGGTCGGGCGGGCCGGGGCACCGCGCCGTCGTGCCGCGGACTTCGAGGGCCGGGGCGGTCAGGACGGTCTCGCCGGGGCGGGCGGGGTCGGCGATCCGGTCGAGCAGACAGTGTGCGGCGCGGCGGCCGACCTCATGGCTCGCGTTGTCCACGGTGGTGAGCCACAGATGGCGCAGCCGCGCGAGATAGGTGTTGTCGTAGCCGACGAGGGACAGGTCGCGGGGCACCCTCAGGCCGAGCTCTTCGGCGGCCGACAGGGCGCCGACACCGGCTATGTCGTTGAACGCGAAGACCGCGGTGGGCCGTTCGCGGGCGCCGAGCAGCCGGACCGTGGCCCGATAGCCGCCCTCCTCGGTCAGGTCGCCCTGCTCCACGGCCGCCGTCGCGCCCAGTCCGTGCTCGCGCATCGCCGCCTCGAAGCCACGGCGGCGCAGCTCGCCGACCGCCCCCTGCCCCGCGATATGCGCGATGCGCCGGTGGCCGAGGCCGATGAGGTGTTCGGTGGCCAGCCGGGCGCCGTGCTCGTCGTCGCCCGCCACGATGTCCACCCCGGGCAGTACGGGCTCACGAGCGCCCGCCACCACGGTGGGCACCTGCCCGGCCGCGGTGCGCAGCGCCTCGGGGGCCGGCAGCGTGCCTACGGCGATCAGACCGTCGACCCGCAGATCCGTGAAGGTGCGGGTGAGGTCTTCGCCGAGCCGCCGGTTGAGGTGGCCGTCGGCCAGCAGCATGCGCAGACCGGAGTCGTGCAGCCGGGAGTTGAGGCCGTCCAGCAGCTCCACGAACCAGGGGTTGCGCATGTCGTTCAGAAGTACCCCGACGGTGCGGGTGCGCCGCTCGCTGAGGCTGCGCGCGGCGGCGTTGGGCCGGTAGCCGAGCTCTTCGACGGCGGCCAGGACGGCCTGCCGCTTCTCCGGGCGCACCTGGTCGGAGCCGCGCAGTACGAGGGAGACCAGCGATTTCGACACTCCGGCCCGTTCGGCGACATCGCGGATCGTCGGTGGTCTCATGCACTGGACCGTTCCATAGGGCGCGCCGGGTTGTCAAAGGGATTGACAGCTGCGGAGACGGCCCTCAGGGTGGGCCGGGAACGTTGTGGACCGGTCCAAATCTGATGCGGTCCCAAGCAGGCCGGAGTCCTGCGCAGGCCACAGTCCTGAGCGGGGCAGTCATGGGAGAGCAGTCATGGTGAGTACGCTCGGCGTCGCCGTCGTGGGATTCGGCTGGATGGGACGGGTGCACACCCAGGCGTACGCCCGCGTGCCGCACCACTTCCCCCAGCTGTCCGTGCGGCCCGAACTGATCGCCGTCGCCGACGAGGTGCCCGGCCGCGCCGACGAGGCCGCCGAGCGGTACGGCTTCGCCACCGCGGCCCGTAACTGGCGGGAGGTGGCCGCCGACCCCCGGGTCCAGGCCGTGAGCATCGCCGCCCCCAACTTCCTGCACCGTGAGATCGGCACCGCCATGGCCGAAGCGGGCAAGCACATCTGGATCGAGAAGCCGGTCGGCCTGACCGCCGAGGACGCCCGAGCGGTCGCCGGCGCCGTGGCCAAGGCCGGTGTCCAGGGCACCGTCGGCTTCAACTACCGCAACGCGCCCGCCGTCGCCGCCGCCCGAGAGCTGATCGCCGCCGGGGAGATCGGCGCCGTCACCCATGTCCGCATCCGGCTGTTCAGCGACTACGCCGCCCACCCCGAATCCGCCCTCACCTGGCGGTACGAGCGCGAGCGCGGCGGCAGCGGAGTGCTCGGCGACCTGGCCTCGCACGGCGTGGACCTGGCGCGCTTTCTGCTCGGCGAGATCGAGTCGCTGGCCGCCGACACGGCGGTCTTCGTACGCGAGCGAGCCCGCCCCACCGACGCCACCGCCGGCCACACCCGCTCCGCCGGCGGCGAGTTGGGCCCGGTGGAGAACGAGGACTACGTCTCCTGCCTGCTGCGTTTCGCCTCCGGTGCGCGGGGTGTGCTGGAGGCGTGCCGGGTCTCGGTCGGCGAGCAGAACAACTACGGCTTCGAGATCCACGGCACCAAGGGCGCGGTCTTCTGGGACTTCCGCCGCATGGGCGAGCTCGGCGTCAGCCGTGGCACCGCCTATCAGGACCAGCCCGTCAGCACCGTGTACGTCGGCCCCGGACACGGCGAGTACGCCGCCTTCCAGCCGGGCTCGGCCAACAGCATGGGCTACGACGACCTCAAGGTCATCGAGGCGTACCACTTCCTGCGCTCCATCGCCGAGGGCACGGCGTACGGAGCCACCCTGGACGACGCCGTCCGCAGCGCCGCCGCGCTGGACGCCATGGCCCGGTCCGCCGAGCGGGGCGGCTGGGTGAACCCGGCCTGAGCGCTTACGCGTTCGCCCGGCCAGGGGCCGGGCCCATGCGAGGCGAGCAAGGGCTTGCCGATCTATTGACTCTGACGCACCGTGGGGCCCACCGTGATTCAGCCACTGATCACTTGGCGACGGGAGCCCTGGTTGTCCCCCGAACTCATCTCGATCATCGTGCTGGTGGCGGTCTTCGTGCTGGCCACCACCCGCTCCGTCAACATGGGTGCCCTGTCCTTCGCCGCCGCGTTCGGTGTGGGAGAGCTGGTCGCCGACCTTGACGCCGACGGCATCTTCGCGGGCTTTCCCGGGGACCTGTTCGTCGTCCTCGTGGGTGTGACGTATCTGTTCGCCCTCGCCCGGGCCAACGGCACCACGGAGTGGCTGGTCCATGCCGCCGTCAGACTCGTGGGCGGGCGGGTGGCGCTGATCCCCTGGGTGATGTTCGCGATCACCGGTGTGCTCACCGCGATCGGCGCGGTGAGCCCGGCCGCCGTGGCCATCGTCGCCCCCATCGCGCTGAGCTTCGCCGCACGGTACGACATCAGCCCGCTGCTGATGGGGGCCATGGTGGTACACGGCGCCCAGGGCGGTGGCTTCTCGCCGATCAGCATCTACGGCTCGATCGTGAACGGCATCGTGGAACGGGAGAAGCTGCCGGGCAACGAGATCACGCTCTTCCTGGCCAGTCTGGTGGTCAACCTGGTCATCGCCGCCGTCGTCTTCGTCGTCTGCGGCGGCCTGAAGCTGCCGCGCCACGCGGCCACCGCACCCCGGTCGGCCGGTCCGGGCGCTGCCGCTGCCGAGTCCGCACTGGACGACGGGGGTGGCCAGGCGCCTGCCGGTTCGCCCGTCGAGGAGTCGGCGATCGGCCTGACCCCCGACCGGGTGGCGACCCTCCTCGCCCTGGTCGCCCTCGTCGTCGCCGTGCTCGCCTTCGACCTCGACGCGGGCCTCGCCGCGATCACGCTCGCCGCGCTGCTGAGCCTGTTCTGGCCCAAGGACGGCAAGAGGGCGGCCAACGAGATCTCGTGGCCGACGGTACTGCTGATCTGCGGTGTGCTCACCTACGTCGGCGTGCTCCAGGAGATGGGCACCATCGACTACGCGGGCCGGGCCGTCAGCGACATCGGCGTCCCCCTCCTCGCGGCCCTCCTGCTGTGCTACATCGGCGCCCTCATCTCCGCCTTCGCCTCGTCCGTCGGCATCATGGGAGCGCTGATCCCCCTCGCCGTCCCCTTCCTCGCCAAAGGCGACATCGGCGCGGTCGGCATGGTGGCCGCCCTCTCGGTCTCGGCCACCGTCGTCGACGTCAGCCCCTTCTCCACCAACGGCGCCCTGGTGCTCGCGGCCGCCCCCGATGTCGACCGGGACCGGTTCTTCCGCCAGCTGATGATGTACGGGGGCGTGGTGGTGGCGGTGGTTCCGGCCGTGGCCTGGCTGGCCATGGTGGTGCCGGGCCTTGGCTGACCGGCCCCGAGTCGAGGAGGGCGACAATGACGAAGCCGCAGAGAGCGACCGAGACGCCTGAGGAGCGTGCCCTGTGGACTGCTTCGTGTGCCGGAAGCACCGCGATATCACGCTGATGCCGGGAGGGCCGGTACACGAGGACGAGCTGGTGGTGGTCTCACACGTGTCCCCACGGGCTCCGGGGCAGTCGGCAGAGGCCTATCTGGGACACCTCCTCGTGGAGCTGCGTCGGCACGCGGCCGGGCTCGCCGACCTCACGGACGAGGAGGCCGAGCGCATGGGGCGCTGGAACGCCAGGTCCGCGCGTGCGCTGCGGGAGGTCGCGGGCGCCGAGCATGTGTACGCGGCCGTGATCGGTGACCGCGTGTCCCATCTGCACCTGCATCTCCTGCCGCGCTACCCCGGCACGCCCCGGGAGTTCTGGTGGACGCGGGTCGATGAGTGGCCACAGGCGCCACGGGGCGGTGAGAAGGCCGCCGCGGAGCTCGTACGACGCCTGAGATCCCGCTGGTGAGGGGGCGCAGGCGCGTTGTCGCGGCCCGGTCGCCACGCACTCATGAGCCGTCCAGCCTGCGGTTGGCCAGGACGGACACCGAGCGCCGCACCGCGGCGACCTCGTCGGGGTCCACATCCCCCACCAGAAGCCCCGGGCCCGCCCCCAGCCGCTCCCGTACGGTGCCGTCGGGGCCGATGAGGGCGCTGTGCCCGATACCGGTGGGGGCGGAGGTCGCGGGTGCGAGGCCGGTGGCCGCGGGGTCGGCCTGGCCCGCGGCGGCCAGCCAGACGGTGGCGTCCAGCGCCCGCGCCCGGATCAGCAGCTCCCACTGCTCGCGTTTGCCGGGCCCCGCGCCCCAGGAGGCGGGCAGCAGGGAGAGATGTGCGCCGGCGTCGGCGTGGGCCCGGAACAGCTCGGGGAAGCGTACGTCGTAGCAGGTGGCCAGGCCGATCCGGAGGCCGCCGAGGTCGAAGGTCACCACCTTGGAGCCCGGGGCCACGGTCCTGGACTCGGTGAAGCCGAAGGCGTCATACAGATGGATCTTGTCGTACGACGTCTCGACGCCCGGGCCGGTGACCAGCAGGGTGTTGGTCACCCGGCCGTCGGGCGCCGGGGTGAACATGCCGGCCACGACCACCAGACCGGCGTCCTTGGCGAGCTGCCGCACCTCGGTGGCCCACGGTCCGTCCAGCGGCTCGGCGAGCGGGCCGAGCCGCGTACCGAAGCAGGCCATCGCCGCTTCGGGGAACACCACGAGACGGGCGCCGGCCTCCGCCGCGCGGTGTGCCTGCTCGCGCAGGGCGGCCAGGTTCCGCCGGGGCTCCGGGCCGGTGGTGAGCTGGCTCAGGGCGATACGCATGGGACATGGGCCTCTCTGCCGGGGGCGGTGGCTGTGGCTGAGCGGGGAACTGCATACCCCTCGTGAGCAGGGTTACCCGACGGTTACCCGCTTTCCGGCGAAGGGATGAAGGCCATGTACCCCGTGATGAGACCCCACCACATCGCTCCTCGGCTCACGACCGGAGCGTTCATGCTGAACTCCGGTCTGCGCAAGCTCCGCGCCGACGAGCAGACCGAGCAGGGGCTCCACGGCATGGCCGCCGGCGCCTATCCCGTATTCAACCGGATGTCGCCCCACCAGTTCACCAGACTGCTGGCCTCCACCGAGGTCGCTCTGGGCGCGGCGCTCCTGTCGCCCCTGGTGCCCACCGCCCTGGCCGGGGCCGGGCTGACCGCTTTCGCCACCGGGCTGGTCGGGTTCTATCTGCGCACCCCCGGCACCCATCAGAAGGGCAGCCCGCTGCCCACTGACGAAGGCGTCCCCCTCGCGAAGGACTTCTGGCTGCTCGGTATCGGCCTGGGATTCCTCAGCGACCGCCAGGCGTGGGCGTGGCCGTGCCCGGCGGCGTGCCGACACAGAAAGCCGTGTCGGCGCGGGAAGTCGGGTCACCACAGAAAGTCGTGTCACCACAGAAAATAGCGGGGCGGAGCCTCGGCGGCATACGCCCCGCAGGTCAGGGCGTGTACGAGGCCTCGCGCGCGGTGCGCACCTCGGCCTGGCCCTCGGCCCGGCCGAACAGCCCGGCCGTCACCCAAGTGTCCACCGTGGCCGTCCGGGCTCATTCCAGGGAGACTTGTTCGAGGTTTCGAACGAAGTTCGAGAGGTTGACTAAAAGGTAGAGATCTGCTGAGAGTGCGTCAATGCTTCGGGTGATCCGGGTCCGTTCCATGCTGCCGGGGGCGGTACGGCGGCCCGTGCCGCCCCCGGCCCCGTCCGTCAGGCGTTGGGGTCGAACGGAATCCCGGACGGCTTGGCCTTCGCGAGATGGCTGTTGAAGTTGCCGTCCTTGAGGCCGAAGACGGCGCTGCCGAAGTCGGCCTGGCTCAGCTTGTCGCGGATCCCCGCGGGGTAGCCGTTCCAGCCGACCAGGGTGGGGAACTGCCAGGTGTGGTAGTGGTTCTCCGGCGGCTCGTCGCCCGAACTCGCGGCGCGGAAGGCGTGGGTGCTCAGGCCGTCCTTGTGGTAGACGACCTTCGGGTGCGTTCCGTCCCACGGGATCTGGTCACGGCTGTGGATCTGGAAGTTGCCGTGGGCGGAGGTGGAGACGTACTGCGCCTGGTTGTTCTGCACCCACACCACGACGTGTTCCCAGTCGTGGCGGTGCCCGCCGATCGTGGCCTGGTCCTTCTCGAAGTAGAGGCCGTAAATGATCGCGCACCAGCCGTTGTTGCACTTGTAGCGCGCGTATCCGTTGGTGTTGTCGAGGTCGGACTGGTCATGGCACTGTCCGTTGGGGTTCCCGGACGGGTTGAGGCCGCCGTTGAGGGTCCCGTCGGGTCCGATGGCGGGGGTCGGGTAGCAGCCGTCCGTGTCGTAGTCGAAGGCCGGCTGGAACGTCTGCTCCATTCCGTCCGCGTTGCCGGGCAGTGCCTTCGGGGGGTCGGCGAGCGCGCTGCTCGGAAAGGCGATGACCAGCGCGACGGCGCTGCCGAGGATGAGCGGGACCTTGCGGATGCGCGACCTTCTGTTCACTGCGTCCTCCTGAAGGACCGGGGGGTGGGGGCAGGCCGGTCAGCTTTGGCATGCACCAGTCAGCCTGCTGATCCTCTCCCGACAACGTCAGTGGCGACAGATGGCGCGGGGGTGAAAAGTCAACCAATGTGGGGTGCGGGGGAGTTGGGCTCGATCAGACGGCGGGCCAGCCGTTGTCGACGGGCAGGACGGCGCCGTTGACGTTCCCGGAGGCGTCGGAGGCGAGGAAGGCGATGGCGGCGGCCTGCTCCTCGGTGGCGGCTACCCGGCCGATGTTGCCGGCGTGGGCCCCGATCACGGTCGGCCCGTGGGCGCCCGCCCGGGCGTCGCCCCGGACGGCGGTCGCGGCGTCGCCGGGCGCGATGGCGTTGGTCCGGATCCCCTGGTCGCGGTACATCACGGCGAGGGTTGCGCCCCGGATACGAGGACCAGGTCCTCGCTCCTCAACTCCCCGGGCGCGTGACCGGGGCCAGCCACATCCCGACGATCGCGTCGATCAGCCCGGTGGCGGTGTCGTGCCATGTGGCGCGGGGCGTCGGGGTGTTCTCGGCGAGGGCGCGCTCCCGCTCGGCGCAGATGTGCAGGATGAGCTCGCGCGCCATGGCGCCGCGCTCGGCGAGGACATCGGCGGGCAGATCGGGCAGGCGCCGATTCACCCCTTCGACGACCCGCGGAAGCGACCCGGAGGACAGGGACTCCTCGACGATGATGTCGTGGAGTGCGGGATCGGTCATCACCTGAGCGCAGAACCGCGCGTACCAAGTCGGGCTGCCCAGGGCCGACAGATGCTCGGGGATCGGTCGCACCAGGCAGGCCACCCAGTCGCGGATGTCGTCGGAGTCGCCGATCTCGGCCAGCAGCCGGGTGCGGATCCGCTCGACCTGTTCGGAGTGCTTACGCGCGATGGCGCGCACCAGGTCGGCCTTGGTGCCGAAGTGATAGCCGACCGCGGCGTTGTTCCCCTGTCCCGCGGCCTCGCTGACCTGGCGGTTGGACACCGCGTACACCCCGCGTTCGGCGAACAGCCGCTCCGCCGCGGTCAGGATCAGCTCCCTCGTCGCGCTGACCTGTTCCGCCCTTGCCGTTCTGCCGGCCATGATCACCACCCTCCTCGGCCACATGGCCAGGCAATCGCATCCGCGCGGCCTGAGTCAAGCAGTTGCTTTAAATTCCTCGCTGACGCCTTCAAGCGGCGCCGGACCGCGGTGACGGGGGCTCCCCGTTGACGGCGGCCAGCCGGCCGCTCACCAGCTCGCGCAGGGCGACTGTGGGCGGCCGCTCCTGGCACAGGAAGACATGGCCGCCGGCGAAGTCCCGCGGCTGGGGCGAGGACGGTGTGCTCAGTCGCCACCGCTCCAGCTCCGCGGGGGACAGGCTCTCGTCGTCACGGCCGAACCACACGTGGTAGTCCGTGCCGCCACCCGCCGGCATGGCGGGCGGTTCGCGGTACGTATCCAGGAGATGCAGGTCCTGGCCGAGCATCGTGACCGCGACGTCGAGCATATGCGGATAGTCGAACAGCTCCGCGGGGCAGCCGCTGTGGCGCCGCAGCTCCGTGACGAGTTCTTCCCGGGTCCTGGTCAGGAACGGGGCGCGTGGATGCGCCGCCAGCCGCGCGGTCGTCGCCGGGGACCGGGCCCCCGACAGCACGACATCCCTGACGTGGCCCCGCCGTTCGCCGGGCAGCGCCGAGACCAGGGCGTGGGCGAGGAGGGCGCCGAGGCCGTGCCCCACCACCACGGCGGGCCGGTCGACCCAGCTGCGGAACGCCGGGAGGAGCCGCTTGACCGCGTCGTCGAAGCTGCGCACCGGGGGAGCGTCGGTCAGCTCGCCCCGGCCGTCCAGCTCGAACGCGACCGCGGCACAGCCCGGCGGCAGGGCCCGCGCCAGCGGAAGCATGGACAGCGCGGTCGCGCCCGCGTAGTGGAAGAAGAGCACCCTCAGCGGCGATCGGGGGTCTCCGATCAGGAGGTGACCGTCAACCGTCCTGACACGCATGCCATTCCCCCTGTCTGCTGTGGCTGTCCGCTTTTCCGGGCCCGGCTGTGCGACGGTCGGCCATTAATGGACGCGGGACTCCCGGAACGTACGCTTCTTGTCAGTGAATTCTCTTGGCGCGGGCCGCGGAAGAGCTCGTCCGGCGTCAAGGAAACTCCTTTACCGAAAAAACGGGTCTACTTGATCAGGAGTTGTGCTGAACCAAGGGTGTGTTGCGAGCGAGGAGATCCTGTAATACGTCCGTCGACACTGTCAACTAATTCAGCCGACCTCGGACACATCTTCCCCATATCGGGCAATCCAGGGCCGGTCGGTCGCAGTTTTTTGGATCCGGCGCGGATGAAGTGGCAGTGGTCCCCTTACGGTTCGCTTAGGATCCACGGTTATGTCGCCCCCCCAGCACAACCCCGGAGAGCGTCCACGGATGTCAGGACGTCATGACGCGGCAGAGTGCTTCGCGCGACGCTTCCAGCGCGTGCAAGAGGTCATCTACCCCGCCGACTTGGGCAGGCCGTACACGGAGCGGGAGATCGCGGAAGCCGTCGGGATGTCCGTGAGCCAGATCAGCAATCTGCGCAACGGCCGCTCCGTCCCCCGGGCCGACCGGGCGGTCGCGCTGGCCACCTTGTTCGGGGTGCGCGTGGAGTACTTCTTCTCCCCCGACGAGGACCCCTACGCACGCGATGTCGAGCGGCACCTGCGGGCCATCGAACAAGAGCGGCGTGGCGAGCCCATCGGCCAACTGAACCGCGCCGCCGGCGGCTCGACCCTGCTCGTCAGCGGTCCGACACCGGCGAACGCCGGGCTGCTCGACGACGACCAGGTGCGTCAGATCGCCGAGGGCGTGGCTGTACTGCCCCACGACATGCGCGAGACCGTCTGCACCCTGGTGGATCAGCTGCGCCGCGTCGCCCGTCAGCACAAGAGCCGCGAGGGACAGCCACGGTGAACCGGGTCCGCCCGAAATCTCCGCAGGGACCGGCTTCCTGACAGCGCGCCGAAGGAAGGGACGACAGCGTGGGCATCCGGTCCGAACGGCGCAGGGTACGGGCCTTGTTGAAGGACCTGGAACTACCGCCGCATCCGACCCTCGCCGAGCTGCACGCCGCCTACGAGGCTCGTTTCCAGCGGGCGCTGCGACTGATCGAGCAGGACGTGGCACCCGGCGAGCCGACCGGACGGTACGAGCAGTACCTGACGCACGACCGCATCTACTACCCCATGCACACCAGCCGCGCCCATCAACTGCTGGTCGTCTGCCATGAACTCGCGCATCTGCTGCTCGGCCACCTCCCCCGGTACGACGCCATCGACCCCGCCGTGGTGCGCCGGGTGTTAGGGCGCTCCCACTACGACGACCCCACCGAGCACGAGGCCGAGACCATCGGCACGCTGCTGTACCAGCAGCTGAACCTCGCGCCCGAGGTCGGCCCGGCCGCCCGGCTCGCACCGTCCCTGGTACACCGCGAGGGACGCCATGTCTGAGGCGGGTGACGTTCACACCCTCGCCTACACCACCGTGAGCGCCGTCATGTACGGGCTGGCCGGGTACAAGGCACTGGCCTGGGCCGCCGAACGGATCCCCGCCCTGCTGCTGATGGCCGTGGGGGCCCTGGCCGGCGGCGCCGCCTTCACCGCCGCCACCCCGGCGGTCTACCGGTGGCTCGGGGAGACCAGCGGAATCTCGAATCTCGCGACCCTCGTCGTCTACACCCAGGTCATCGTGTGTTTCGGCTGCCTCCGCGCGCTGGCGCTGCTGTGGTCACCACGGCGGCTCGCCGCCGGCAAAGGCGGTCGGTCACCTCGGGGGATCGGTATGCGCGGCGCCCTGCGCCGGGTCCTGCCGCGCTATGCCGCCGCCGTCGCCGTCATGTGGTTGCTGTTCCTCTCCGCCGACCTGCCCACCGGCGAAAAGCCCCTGACCTTCGACACCGCCTTCGCCGCCCGCCCGCCCGTGTTCGCCTTTCTGCTGGTGTATCAGGCGGCCTTCGGATGGGCGCTGTGGTCGATGGTGTACGTGTGCTGCCAACGTTTGAAGGATGTTCACGATCCGATCCTGCGCGGCAGTCTGCGCCTCCTGGTCATCGGCTGCACATTCATCGGCAGTTATGGCGTATGCAAACTCATCGCGATTTTCGGCGTGGTGCTCGGTACCCACGCGCTGGACGTCCTGTCCTCCGATGTAGGCCCCGCGCTGTCCTCCCTCGGCGGGGTGATCACGGCCACCGGATGGACCCGTGCCGCTCTGCGCACCCGGCGACAGCGCCGACGTGACTTCTACGCCCTGGAGACGCTGTGGACCACCGTCACCCAGGCCGACCCCGGAGTCATCCTCCACAGTCCGCCCTCCGGCTCCGCCTGGGAGTTCCACACCCTGCGCCGGGCGCATGAAATCCGCGACGGACAGCTCGCACTGCGCCCCTGGACCTCCCAGCACATCGTGAACGCGGCGCGGCGCCTCACCGACGAACACGGCCTCGGCCCACCGGACCGCGACGCGCCGGAACACGACGCGCTGGCCGCAGCGGCGGGCATCAGGGGAGCTCTGGAAGCCCTGCGGTCCGGGCGGCCCCCGCGCATGCCCTGTGAGCGGCTGCCGGGCATCGACGTACCACCGCAGGCCGAGCGCCGCCATCTGGTCGCCGTCGCTCGTCAGCTCGACAGCCCACTCGTCGCGCGCGTTCTCGCGGAGGCGGAACAGTGAAGTCCGCCTGACGCGCCGTATGGTGGGAGCGGTTACGTGCCATCCGCGTTCGTTCCCCCCGACTCGTCCCCCAGCGTGAGGTTCCGGTGTACACACGGCTCGCTCTCGGCATGCCCGATCGCGCCTCCTGGTTGATCCTCCTCGGCTTCCTCGCCGCTTTGACCCTGCTGGTCTGGCTGATAGCGCGGTTGATCAGATCCCAGGGCGGCCTGCGGCCGACCTGCCGCCGTATCGTCTGGGAAGTGCGGATGACGCGACGGGCGTTCGCCGAGCCCTTCCGCGTCTTCAGCCGCCACCGCCGATGGGCCCGGATCCTCTCCGGCTATCTCGCCGACCCCGCCGCACCCGGCACGGCGCTCGCCGCCCTCGACCACGCCGACTCCACCACCGATGAAGGCTGTTACGCCCTGGCGGTGCAGCTGAGCCCGGCCCGCGACCAGGTCCGCGTCGTCGTGGCCGGGCGCGATCCGCTGCCCCCCGCCGGGCCCTGGCAGAAGGCCACCGCCGAACCGGGGGAGTGGTCCTGGTCGGCCCCGGCCGCCTCCGTCGACCCGTCCGATGGTCCGGAGCGCATGCTGCTGGCCGTCGGCGTCGACCGACGGCAGCCCGGTGCCGTCCTCGTGGACTGGATGCGCGGCCCCGCCGCCCTCGCGGTCGAGGGCGACCCCCACGCGTCGCGCGGTGTGCTCCACGCCCTGGCCGCCCAGATCGACCACCTGCCGGACGGCCCGCCGGTCCAGGTGGCCCGCGGTGTACACCCCCGCCACGCCGGCCCCGACCTCGACACCCTCCTCGACGCCCAACCCGACCCCCTGTCCGACGGCGTGTGCGCCGAGTCCTCGCTGACACCGGTCGTCGTGTGCTGGTCCCCGACCCCGGAGCAGGCCGCCCGGATCTCCGAACTCTGCGCCGCGGGCCGCCTCCGGGCCCTCGTCGGCGGCCGTGTCCCCGGCGCCTCCTGGACATTCCACGCCGAGCCCGGCGGCCGGCTCCTGGCCCCCGGCCTCCACCTCGACCTGGAGTCCGCCGCCCTGCCCCGGGCCATCGCCCGCACCATCCGCCGCGACCGCCGGCAGCCGCCCGCCGGGACCGCCGTCCTGCGCCCGGGCCCGGCCGCGCGGGCCACGGTGCCGGCCGACGCGGTGCCCGGGCCCCGTACCGAGGCCGCGCCGCCGCAGGACGCGCGTGCCGAGGGGCCGCGGGACGCGGTGGTCCCGGCCCAACCGGCCTACGCCGAAGCGAACTTCACGGCCGATTACGCAGCTGATTTCGACGCGGACTTCGCGGAGCCCGCCCCCGCGTCGGCCCCGGCCCCGAGCCCCGCGTCGGCCCCGGCTCCGGAACCGGCCCCCGCCCCGTCTCCGCCCTTCTCTGCGGCTCCGTCCAGTGGCCGCGCCGCAGAAGAAGCCACAGAAGAGATGGCCGGGAAGGCCGAAACAGCCGCTCCGCCCGAGAATGCCGAGACGGACCCGGCCAGCCCCGAAGACTCCGGGGACGACGGCGATCTCGCCGAACCCGCTCCCGCCGTGCCGCCGTCGCGGTCCGGCGGCATCTCCGCCGCATCCGGCACGACAAACGAACGGACTTCTTCGCAGCCGTGAGACTTTTTGTGAGCGTTGCCGAGAGCGACGTGATGCTCGATGTGAGCGGTACCACCACCGCCCGGGCAGTCGCCGTCCGTCTGGCCGAGATGGGTCATGCCACGGGCCCCCAGGGCGCCGAGCTGTTCCTCGGGGACCTGCCGCTGCCCGCCGAGCTGCCGCTGGCGGCGGCCGGGGTGCGGGACGGGGCCCGGCTGGGGCTCGGTGCCCCGGCACCCGGGGACGGGGGTGCGTACGGGCCCGGGCGCGAGGAGTTGCCGCCGCCTTCGCGGTCCGCCGACGGCGAGCGGCTGCCGCGCGGCCCCCAGGTCGAGCTGCAGCTCGTGGGCGGGCGCGGCGCGGGCCGGGTATGGCTGCTGCGGCCCGGTACGTACACGGTGGGCCCGGAGCCCGGCAGCGCGGTGCGGCTGGAGGGCCGTGACGTACCGCCCGCGGGGATCCGGGTGACAGTCCGCCCCGACGGCGGTGTGCTGCTGAACACCGGTCAGGCGGGCGCCGGCGTGGCGCTGTCGGTGCCCCAGCCGCCCCCGGAGCGGCCGCGCGCCGACGCGGCCCCGCTGCCGCCCGCGCCGCCTCCCCCGCTGCCGGATCCGGACGCCGACCGGCATGAGCCGGTGCCGCGTGGCTGGACCGAGTGGCCGCTGGACGGCGAGTTGGTCTTCGGGGAGTACCTGCTGCGGGTCGCGGAGCCCACCGAGGCCGACGCGGCGGTGACGGTGTCGGCCGACGGCGCGTTTCTGGACTTCAACCGGCCGCCGAGGATCATCCCGCCGCTGACCCCGGAGCGGTTTGTGCTGCCCGCGCCGCCAACTCCGCCGTCGCGGCGGTCGATCCCGGTGCTGGTGGTGGTGGCGCCGATGTTCCTCGGCATCGCCATGGTGACGTTCCTCGGGTCGTACTTCTACCTCATGTTCGCGGTCTTCAGCCCCTTCCTGGCCATCGCGAACTATGTGACCACCCGTCGCAGCGGCAAGCGCGAATACCTGGCCGGCGTGGCGAGTTACCGTGCGCGCCGCGCCTCACTGGAGGCCGACGTACGGGAGAAGGTCGACCGCGAGCGGCGGCTGAGGGTCGACGCGGGGCCCGATCCGGCCACCATCGGGCTGTGGGCGGTCGGTCCCGGGGCCAGGCTGTGGGAGCGGCGGCGCGGCCACCCGGACCACCTGGCGCTGCGAGTGGGGACGGTCGCCCAGTCCTCGCTGCTGACCATCGACGACAGCTCCCGCGAGGACAACCACCGCTCGGTGAACTGGCGGATCCCGGACATGCCGGTCCAGGTGGACCTGACCGCCGACGGCGTGGTCGGTATAGCGGGGGAGCGGGAAGCGGCCCGGGCACTGGCCCGTTGGGCGGTGGCGCAGGCGGCGGTTCTGCACAGCCCGCGGGACGTACGGGTGACCGTGCTGACGGACATGGCGGGGGCGTCCGCCTGGGAGTGGGTGCGGTGGCTGCCGCATGCCCGCCCGGGCCGTGGCGGGGTGGCGGCGGCGCGCTCCGGCGGCCCGTCGGTGACGGTCGGCAACGACCCGGAGACCGTCGCCAACCGGGTCTCCGAACTGGTCGCGGCCATCCGGTCGAGGATGCGCGCCCGGGACTCCGCGATGAGCGGTGCCCTGCTGAGCGAGCCGGATCTGGTGGTGGTGCTCGACGGGGCGCGGCGGCTGCGCGATGTGCCCGGTGTGGTCCAGGTGCTCAAGGAGGGCCCGTCGGTGCGGGTGTTCCTGATCTGCCTGGATCAGGAGGAGCGCATGCTCCCCGAGGAGTGCGTCACGGTCTGCGCGGTGGGCGCGCGTGAGCTGACGGTGCGCCGTACCGGCAGCGCCGATGTGACCGGTATCCGCCCCGACCAGGTGGACACCGAGTGGGGCGAGCGGATCGCCCGCTCGCTGGCGGCCGTACGGGACGTCACACCCGACGGCTCGGACGGGCTGCCGGACCAGGTGCGGCTGCTCGGGCTGCTGGACCTGGAGCCGCCGAGGGCCGAGGAGCTGGTCCGCCGCTGGGGCAAGCGGCCCGCGTCCACCGGGGCGCTGCTGGGCGTCGGCTACACCGGACCGGTCACCTTCGACCTGGTCAAGGACGGCCCACACGGGCTGATCGCGGGCACCACGGGCGCCGGTAAGTCGGAGCTGCTGCAGACCCTCGTGGCGTCGCTCGCGGCGGTCAACCGGCCGGATGAGATGACGTTCGTGCTCATCGACTACAAGGGCGGCAGCGCCTTCAAGGACTGCGTACGGCTGCCGCATGTGCTCGGCATGGTCACCGACCTCGACAGCCATCTGGTGGAGCGGGCGCTGGCCTCGCTGACCGCCGAACTGGTCCGCCGCGAGCGGGCGCTGGCGGAGGCCGGGGCGAAGGACCACGCCGAGTACCGGGCGATGCGGCGGCGCGATCCGGCGCTGCCCCCGCTGCCCCGGCTGCTGCTGGTCATCGACGAGTTCGCGACGCTGGCGCGCGACGTCCAGGAGTTCATCCCCGGTCTTGTCGGCATCGCCCAGCGCGGCCGCTCCCTGGGCCTGCATCTGCTGCTGGCCACGCAGCGGCCCGCCGGCGTGATCACCGCCGACATCCGGGCCAACACCAATCTGAGGATCGCGCTGCGCGTCACCGACGCGATGGACAGCCAGGACGTACTGGAGGTGAACGACGCGGTGACGATCTCCGGCGCCACCCCGGGCCGGGCCCTGGCCAGGACCGGCCACCGCTCGGTGCTGCCGTTCCAGACGGCCTTTGTGGGCGCCCCGCGGCTGGACGAGGCCCCCGGGCCCGCCCCGGCCGAGGCGCCCGAAGCGACGGTCTGGGCCGCCGAACTGACCTGGTCGCTGCTGGGCCGTACGGCGGTGGAGCCGGGCCCCGCGCACGAGGCCGAGGACGAACTGCCGCTGCTGGACGCCGATGAGGTGCCCACCGATCTGACGGCGCTCGTGGAGTCCGTACGGGAGGCCGCGGCCTCGCTCACCATCGCGCCGCAGCCCAGCCCCTGGCTGCCCCCACTGCCGCAGACGATCACCCTGGAGGAGCTTCCGGACCGGCCCGACCAGCCGGGCGGCGGGCTCGCGCCGGTGCCCTGGGCACTGGCCGACCTGCCGGGCGCCCAGCGCCAGGAGCCGCTGGAGCTGGACCTCTCCCGCTTCGGGCACCTCTACATCATCGGCACGCCGCGCTCGGGCCGCTCCCAGGCGCTGCGGACCATCGCGGGCGCGCTGGCCCGCCGTCACTCCTGCGCCGACGTCCACCTCTACGGCATCGACGCGGCCGGCGGCGCGCTGACGGCGTTGACCGATCTGCCGCACTGCGGCGCGGTGGTGCCCCGGGCCGACCTGGAACGGCTGAACCGGCTGCTGGCGCGGCTCATCGCCGAGATGGGGCGCCGACAGGAACTGCTCACCTCGCACGGCGCGGCCAACCTGGCCGAACTGCGCTCCGTCCTGCCGCCCGCCGAGCGCCCCGCCCACACGGTGCTGCTCATCGACGGCTGGGACTCGCTGACCGCGCTGCTCGGCGACCACGACGGCGGACGGCCGGTGCAGGAGCTCACCGCGCTCATTCGCGAGGGTGCCCCGATGGGCCTGCATGTGATCGCCACCTCCGAACGCGCCCTGCTGTCCGGCAAGGTGGCGTCGCTGAACGACGAGCGGCTGCTGCTGCGGCTGACCGACCGCAGCGAGTACATGCTGGCGCAGATCCCGTCCAAGCAGATCCCGGCCGTCGTACCGCAGGGGCGCGGCTGGCGCGGCGGCAGCGCCACCGAGGTGCAGGTCGCCATGTTGAGCGCGGCGGGCGCCGGACGCGACCAGGCGGAGGCACTGCGGCGGATCGGCGCCGAGGCCGCCCGCCGCGACCTCGAGGTGCCCGCCGCGCTGCGCCCGGTGAAGGTGGCGAGCCTGCCGAAGCGGGTGACGTTCACCGACGCCTACGAGAAGGTGCCCGCCGGTTTGCGCCGCCCGCTGTGGGGGCTGCTCGGGGTGGGCGGCGACGACCTCGGCCCGGTCGGGGTGGACTTCGCGGCGGACGCCCCGTCGTTCATGATCAGCGGGCCGCCCGGCGCGGGCCGCTCCACGGCGCTGGCGAGCCTCGCGGTGTCGCTGCTCGCGGGCGGGGCCCGGGTGGTCGCGCTCACCCCGCGCGAATCGCCGCTGCGGGGCCTGGGCAGGCATCCGCGGGCCCATGTCATCGAGACGCCCGACCCGGGCGCGGACGAGGTGCGGCAGGCGCTGGAGGCCGAGGCGGGCCCCGCGGTGGTGCTGGTGGACGACGCTGATCTGCTGGCCCAGATGCCGTCCGCCGACTCGGTGCTGCGGGAGATCGCCTCCACCGGCCGGGACCGCGGCCAAGGGCTCGCGGTGGCGGCCACCGCCGAAACCCTCACCTCCGCGGGCATCGGCTGGCTCGGCCAGGTCCGCCGGGTCCGCAAGGGGCTGTTGCTGTCCCCGCAGTCGCCCGGCGAGGGCGATCTGCTGGGCGTGCGGGTCCCGTACGACCTGCTGCGCGGGCGGCCGGTGCCGGGGCGCGGGCTGACCGTCGACCCGGTCACCGGGGCGCTGGTGTCGGTGCTGGTCCCGGAGACGGTGCTGCGGTCGGACGGCATGGGCTGACCGGGCCCTGACCGACCCGGGCTCCCGCTCCGCAGTGAAGCGGGAGCCCGGTGGGCGCCGGGTCAGCCGTTGTTGGTGCTGGCGGCGATGTCCTTGTCCATCTGCTCGACGGACTCCTTGATCTTGGTGAACTGGGTGGCGAAGCTGTTGATGCTCTCCACCGCCTGCTGCAGCGAGGCCGTCAGCTTCTCGTAGGCGGCCTTCATCGCCGGGCTGCTCTGCTGCATGAACAGGCCGTTGTCCAGCAGCCCCTCCACCGAGGTCTTGGTGGACAGCAGATGCGGGTTGATGTCGTTGACGGCCTGGTTCATGACCCCGGAGACGCGCATGATCTCGGCGTAGTCGAGGTTGATGTTGCCTGCGGGCATGGTGTGGTTTCCTGCCTTGTCTAGTCGTCTTCTTTCGGGACCCAGCCGGAGTTCTGGTCAGCGTGGTCGCTGGTCCACTCCTCCTTGCGGCCGTCCGTCTCCACCGTGCGGGTGCCGCTGCCGTCCTCGTGGACCTCGATCGTCTCGATCACCTCATGGCCGTTCACATCGAGCGAGGACGTGGTCGTGCCGTGCACGGTCTGTTCCTTGCCGTCGTCGTCGGGCCCCGTGGTGGTGTAGGTCGTGGTGGAGTCCCGGTGGCCGGTGGTGGAGTTGTAGTCCGAGGTGGTGGTCCCGGTGGTGGTGGACTGTTTGCCGTCCGGGGTCTTGGTGGTGCTGGTGAAGGTGTCCGTGGTGTTCTTGTGGTCCCCCGATTCGGTGGTCTGCGAGTTGCCGGTGGTGGTGGTGACGTTGCCGTAGACATCGGTGGCGGTCGAGTCGTACGTGCCGTCGGGGTGGTAGTTGGTGGTGTCGGTGGAGGTCAGCCCGCTGCTGGTGGTGATGGTGGTGGTGATTTTGGTGGGCTTGCCGTCCGGGCCGTACTCATAGGTCGTGGTGGTGGTGTTGCCATGGCCGTCGGTGGTCGTCCACTGGCTCTCGCGCTCGCCCGGCGGCTTCGGCGCATGCGGATCGTTCGGGTCGACGTACCCCTTGGCGACCGCCTCCTGCCAGTCGTCCCAGATCTCCTTCTGCGTGCGATAGAGATCCGCGGCCAGCGACGCCTCCTGTTTGCTGGCCTCCCCGGCCAGCCGGAAGTCCCAGTCCGCCCAGCCCCGCGCGACGCCCTCGTACAGGTTGTGAAGCTGCTCCAGCTTCTCCTCGGAGCGCTTGAAGGAGCCCTTCCAGACCTCGTAGTACGCCTGGATGGCATAGGAGACGCCCCCGCCCACCTGCTCGGTGGTGTAGTTCTGATTGCTCTCCCGGGCCTGCTTGACCTGCTCCTTGAGGCTGCTGGCCTTCTGCGCGACCTGGTTGAGCAGCTCGTAATCGACGACGATGTCAGGCACGGTCCCCCCCTGGGTCGGCTCGCTGCGGGCTCATACTGCCCTACCGTGACCAACGGCCCAAAAGTGTGGTCCGGTTCAGGAATCAACCATGTCTGACGTACCGTTCATTCCGATGAACCGTTCTCGCTCGTCGGTGCGTTACCCAAGTGTAGGTGCCCACCGGTGAAGCGCCTGTGCCACAGCTGACCGTCAAGGGGGAGGAGCAGCGTGCCGACCCGTCCCGGCGACTGGAGCGCGCTCGGTCTCAGCGGTGACCCGGTCCCGGGTGACCCCGCCATGCTGAACACCATCGCCGACACCATGCGCGACCTGGCGACCTCCGCCGGGGTCATCAACACCGGGCTGCGCGAACTGCAGACCACCGCGGGCGACGGACAGCGGTTCATCGGCGTCACCGCCGACCGGCTGCGCGAGATGGTGGACAGCCATCTGTACAACTTCGTCGGGCATGTCGAGGAGTCCTTCCGCAAGGCCGAAAACGCCATTCGCGTCTACGCGACCGCCGTCGAGACCGCTCAGGGCGAGGCCGACCAGGCGCTCTCCACCGCCCAGGGGCTGCCCGAGGACGATCCGCAGCGGCAGCCGCTCACCCAGCGCGCCGAGGACGCCCGCACCGACGTGTCCAACGCCGCGGGCGAGCTGCGCCGGCAACTCCATGACGCGGGCGAGCTGATGGTCCAGCCGGTCAGCGACTGCGATCTGTTCTGGGAGGCGTTCCAGTGGCTGACGATCATCATCTCGGTGATCGCGGTCTTCACCGGCGGCATCCTCGGCATCATCGCCTGGGGCATGAACGCCGTCCTGCTCATCAAGACCATCGTGGACTTCAGCCAGGGCAAGGCCAGCGGGCTCGAACTCGGCCTGGCCTTCCTCGGCGTGCTCTTCCCCACCACCAAAGCCATCAACGTCGGCGCCATCATCAAGGGCCTCGGCAACGGCCTCAAGGGCGTCGTGGGCGGCCTGACCGGCGCGGGACGCGGCCTTTTCGGCCAGATCAGCCACTTCTCCTCGCTCACCGGCCTACCCAAGATCGTCGTGGCTCCGATGGTGATCGGCGCCCATCTCGCCCCGCTGGTCAAGATCGACGTCATCGCGCTGGGCAAGGGCTTCGGCAACGCCCTGAAGGGCGGCTGGAACAGCGCGATCGGCGCGATCGGCAGCGACTGGGCGCGCGTCACCGCCTCCTCGACCGGCGCCTGGGCCAAGGCCGGCGCCTACTCACTGGCCAATCTGCAACGCCTCGCCCGGCTCGGCGCCGCCACCCTCCTCCCGCTGAACTTCACCGAGCTCAGCGTCCTCGGTATCGGCGGCGCCGCCCGGCTCGCCTTCGGCGAGCGCGTCCTGGGCATCGCACAGCCCGAGTTGCACGCCCTGCTGGCCAACGCGGGACGTACGGACGCGGCCCTGCGCGGCATCCCCCCGGTGCAGACCGGCCCCGGCGCCCTGACGCCCACCGGGCTCATCCGGCCGCCCGGCGCGTTTCTGCCGGGGGGCGGCCTCCACCTCGGCGGCCTCGGTACGGGCACATTGGGAGCCGTACCGCTGACCCCGCTGACCGAGCTGCCCACCGTCAACCTGGGCGCCCTGACGCCACAGGGGCTCGGCGCGTCCCACGGCCTGACCACCGCGCCGCTGCCCCACGGGATGACCACCAGCCCGGGCGGCCTGGTCGTCCCGGCCGCCCACGCGGCGCCCGGCGGCCAGGTCCTCCAGACGCTCCATCAGATGGACTTCGCCGCAGGCCAGGTGCGGCTGGACAACAATCTGCTGCTGCCCGGCAACACCGCCATCGACCTGCTGCGCGATGCCCACACCCCGTCCGCGGTGTCCCACACCGGCCAGGAGTCCGTCCCCGGCGTCGCCTCGGTCGGCGGGGTGTCCGACGGGGTCACCATGGCCCGCGGCGCGGTGGGACACGCCGAGGCGCTGAACGATCTGACCTTTCCTGAGCTGAACGCCCTCGCCCACGGGGATGTCGCCGTCACCGCCATCCGGGGCGACGGCATCACCCTGCGGATCGGCGACGCGGCCCCCCGGACCGTCGACGCGCACACGGTCGCGGGCACCGCCCCGGTGCCCGCCGGAGCGGCGGCGCCCCCGGCTGTGGGGGTCGTCGGTGGCGCCGCGCCGGGGGCCCCGGCGAATGTGGCGCATGGGGGCGCGGCGGCTGTTTCCCCGCCCGCGGGTGTCGTCGCCGCACCGCCGCCGGGCGTTGTCGGCGGCCACGCGCCGGGTGCCCCGGCGGTCGCGGGCGGGCATGCCGCGCCGGTGGGCTCCGGGGCGCACGGCCCAGGCGCGGCGGCCCACGCGGACACGGGCGTCCACGCCGCCCCGGGCACACCCGCGCCCGCACACGCGGCCGCGGCCTCCGCGCCCCCGGGCGCCCCCGGGCGCGGCGGCGCGGCCGGTACGGGCGCCGGTGCGGCCGTGCCGCCGCCGGGTGGCGTTGTCCGCGCCCCGGAGCCGCTGTCCGCCGCGGCGGCGCATGACCTGGCCATGGATCTGCTGCGCGGCGAGCGCGCCGCGCCACCACCGCCCTATTCGGTATCTGCGTCGTCGGCGGGCGGCACCGGCGCGCGTTCGGTGCCGTCGGCCGGCGGAGTGTCCGCGCGCGGCCCGCTCGACGCCGCCGGGAGCGGGGGCGCCAAGGGGGCGGGCGACGCGCTCGACCTCGTCGCACACCCCGGCCGCCCGCCCGAGACCACCGCACCGCACACCGAGCTCGCCAAGACGGGCGAGACGGCCGTGCAGCCGCCCCCGCCGTTCCGGGAGGCGACGGCCGATATGCCGCCGCCGTACGCCTCGCCGCCCCCGGGCAAGGGCCGGTTCGGCGGGCTGTCCCCCATGGCCGCCATCAACCAGCGGATCCGGGAGACCCACCAGCTCATCATGGGCGGCACCAGCGGCTCCGAGGCCGCCACGCGGCTCAACGCATGGGCGTCGTACGAGCGCGCCCTGTCCGATCTCGGCAGGGCCGAGCGGCAGGTGGAGCTGACCACGCCCCCGCCGGGGCAGGGCGGCTCCCGGGGGCCGTCCGCCGCACAGCTCAGCGCGCTGGACGAGCTGGGCGCGGTCCGCGCGCGCGTCGACGCGGCCGAGTCCCGGCTGGACGGGCTGGGCATCGACCCGCGCGGCACGCGCCGGCAAATGCAGGCCATCACCGTCCAGATGTTCCACGAGCGGGGCGGACTGCCGGGCGGCTCCCGGCACTCGCCCTCCCCGTCCGACGCCTCCATGGCCGACACGCCGCCGCCGTCCCCGGAGACCCAAACTGCGGACGACGCCTACGACGGCATGGACGATGTCATGGACGACATCTCCGACGCCACGGCCCCGGGCACCCCACGCGGCACCGCGCCGGACCAGACCCCCGAGCCGGGCGCGATGGACGTGGACCCGCCCCCGGCCGGCCAGGTGGTCACCGCCCCGACCGGCGGCTCCCACGTCTGGCCGCCGCCCGGCACCGTGCCGGGCGGCGCCACCCCGGCGCACACCATGGTGAACGACGCCTTCATGCAGCTGACGAACGGCGGCCACGCGGGCATGACGGGCGCGGACTACATGACCTGGGTCCGCGCCATCGAGACCCAGCCGCGGGGGCTCGGCTTCGTGGTCACCGCGATCGTCCGGTTCGACCAGCTCGGCGACGGCCTTCAGGGCTTCCTGAACGCCCTCACCCACCAACTCAACGGCTTCGACGGCCGGATCGGCGTGGTGATCGGGGTCAACGGCTCCCACGCCCAACTGCCCTTGATTCGCCAGGCCATCGCGGACGCCCTCGGCCAGACCACCTTCGGACATCCGCTGGCCCTGGTGGCCACGCCGCTCGGCCCGTACCCGGCCGGCCACTTCATCTACGGGACGGCGCGCAACCTCACCCTCGACAGCCAGGCCACCCGCCACATGGTCCGCTCGATGATGGCCGACAATCTGCACCCGTACCACGCGATCATGGACTTCGACAACTACCCCCACCTGGTCCCCGGCGGCCAGCACGTCTTCGAGTACTGGGAGGGCGCGCTGAAGGTCGTGGAGGACGGATACGAGGTGGGCAACCCGCTGCGGCCGCTGATGATGGCGGGCGGCTACCGGGCTCCCGAGCTCCCGCCCGTCGGCAGCGCCGACCGGCTGATCGACGACACCCGGGCCAGGCTCGAGAACCTGACGCTGAAGGAGCGGAAGAACCCCAGGCCCCCGCTGGAGGACATGAGGCTGGAATTCATCCGCCGGATCGAGCAGGACATGCGGATCCGCGACCGGCTCAGCGGCCTCCACCCGCAGCTGGCGTACGGCCCCGAACCCAACCTCTTCGTGGACGCCGCCGCGACCCTGCTCACCGACGATCTGATCCGGGTGCGGTTCGGTCTCGGCGGCGCCGAGTTCGGCGAGCTGAGCGAACGGCTCAACCGGCTGAACGCCTGGGAGCTCGACCAGTCGCTGCGCATCCCCTCGGGGAACATCGGGCAGCGGGCGCTCGATGAGCTGCGCACCCTGCGCGAGACGCACGCCGCGAACAACACCCTGCCGCACCGGGGCGTGCCGTATCTGACCAGGTTCCGGGAGGCGTCCACCGAGACCGACCTGTCCCGGCTGATGAAGACCTGGTACGACGAGGGCAAGCTGCCGCAGGACCACGCCGGTCTCAAGAACCCCCTCGACCGGCTGTTCAGCCGCGACGAGCTCGGCGCGGGCCAGAACAGCCAGGCCGCCCGCGAGGGCATCGAGCTGAAGCCGGTTCGCGACTCCTTCAAACAGACCATCAGGCAGGGCAATTGGAACGACCCCCTGTGGCCGGTCCACCACCCGCCCGGCGAACTGCCCAGCTCCCGGCTCGCCGCCGACCTGTCGGCGGCGCTGGACGACAGCCTGGGCATCGTGGGCAAGAACCGGGTGGGTCTCGCGGTGTCCGCCCGGGTGCCCGGCGACGGGCAGCGGCTGTTCGCGGGCATCGATCCCGAGCAGATGCGGCTTGCCGCGCAGTCCCTCGCGCTCAGCCACGACGAGGGCTATCTCGCCCGCCACCTGGCCTACTTCAACCGTGAACACCTGGCGCGCGGACAGCTCCCCACGCCCCCCGGCACCTTCTTCCACGCCCTTCAGCAGGCGGCCCGGGCCACCGGGGACCCCTCGTTGCAGCCGCTCGAGATGATGCGCAACCTGGTCGGGCGCGTCTTCCAGGACCTGCGGCAGGGCGGCGCCAACTCGCTCGGCCGGATGCTGGACCAGATCAACGCCGCCGGCATCGGCATTGATGTCAAGGCGTTCTTTCCCCGGCTGGTGGACGGCAGGCTGCACCCGCCGACGGCCGATTTCGCGACGTTCCGCGCCGCAGGAGGCGCCCTCGCCCACGACCCGGCCCGGGGCGTCCTGCTGACCCAGTACGCGGCGGCGCTCGGCAGGGACATCCGGGTCACCGCCGGGGACGGGACCACCTTCACGGTCGAGGCCGTCGGGGTCGCGGCCAAAAACCGCCGATCGACCCTCGAGCTCACCTGGCGCTCCGGCCCCGACGGCAGCGGCTGGTCGGCGCACGTCCCCGACCAGCCGCCCCCGAAGCGCGGGGGCGGCCGGCGCGGTGCCGGGGGCGGGCAGGACGGCGGGAACGCACCCACCCCGAAGGGCAAGCGCCCGCGCGGCGCGGACGGGTCCGTCGACGCGCCCGGGCCGGCCAAGCGCCCCCGCCCGGCCCAGGACGGCTCCACCGACCCCGCGTCCACGGGCAAGGGGAAAGGCAAGGGCAAGGCGCGGGCCACCCGCGCCCCCGCGCAGCCCGCCCCGCCCGTTCCGCAACTCCCGCAACTTCCGCAGCTCCCGCCGCCAGTGGACCCGGCCGTACTGACCGCCGCCCACCAGGCCGTCGCGGGCGCCCAGACGGCTCTGCGCCGGGCGACCGAGTGGCGCCAGACTGTCGAGGCGCGCCCCGGCCGGGCGGCCGGGGGAAGTTCCGGGCCGAGCGAGCTCGAACGCGCCCTCGCCGCGGAGCAAGAGGCCTTGGCCAGGCTCCAGGAGGCCCAGAGGAACCTGGACCGGCTTCAGCACCCAGGCCCCGGAAACCCCCGGCCGCCCGGCTCGTTCGGAGGTAGCGCATGACGTCCATCGGCCTCGACGCCCCGGTGCGCCTGGTCTCGGCGCATGGGCACCAGCCCTACGGGACCATCGCCGCGGCGCTGCGGGACGCGGCGGACGGCGACGAGATCCGTATCGCCCCCGGCCGTTACGAGGAGACCGTGCGCATCGCCGGCCAGGTGACGCTGGTCGCGGCGGACCCGGACGCCGGCGACACGCCCGCGCCCGACGGCCCGCCGCCGGGCGCCGCCGTGACGCTCGTCGCGCCCGCGCCCGGCCGGCCCGCCCTGGAGGTACTGCCCGGCGCTCGGCCGACGCTGCGCGGGGTGACCGTGCGCGGCGCGGCCGCTGACCAGCCCGCCGCCCTGCTCGCGGGCGGCGCCACCGACTGGACGGGCGGCGGGGTGCGGTACGGGCGGCTGGAGGTGCGCGGCGATGCCGCACTGCGGATGGCCGACGCCGTGCTGTCCGGGGCCGCGCTGGCCGGGGTGCTGCTCCGTACCACCGGCGCCGTCCACCTCACCGGCTGTCTGCTGGCGGACATCGACGGCACGGGACTGGTGGTCGGCGGCACCACCCGCGTGGAGCTGGTGCACACCGAGATCCGGGCCGCGGCGGGCTCGGGCATACGGGTGCGCGAGGACGCCCGCGCGGTGTTGCGCGGGTGCCTGGTCGACCGCCCGGGCCGCAGCGGACTGCTCACCGAGGACCGGGCCGCCGCGCTGCTGACGGACTGCCGGATCCGGGACACCGGGGGTGAGGCGGTCCGCGCGCTCGGCAGTTCACCGCTGCCGGAGCCCGAAACCCCCGACTCCGCCGACGCGACGGGCGGGGTTGTGCTGCGCGGCTGTGAGCTGACCGGCCCGGCGGCCGACGCGATCGGTGTCACCGGCCCCGCGCAGCTCCAGGTCACCGCGTCCGTGCTGCGCGACTGCGCGGGCTCCGGCGTGGCGGCGGGCGACGGCGCCCGGGTGCGGCTGGCCGCCGTCGCGGTCGTACGCACCGGGGCCACGGCGCTGGTCGCCCACGGCTCCGCCGCGCTGACCGCGAGCGAGGTGACCGTACGGGAGTCGGCTGCCAACGGGCTGCTGGCCACCGGCACCGCGGCCGTCGACCTCACCGACACCGAGCTGACCGGCTGCCGCTACAGCGCGGTCCACCTCGGCGAGCGGACAACGACCGCGCTCACCCGGGTGCGGGTGGGCGCCACCCCCGAACACGGGGTGCACGCCGTCGACGAGGCCACCGTGACGCTGAGCGACGCCCGCCTCGCCGACTGCGGCATGTCGGGCCTCGACCTGGCAGGGGCCGCGCGCGCCGAGGCGTCCGGGCTCGCCGTGACCCGCTGCCTCGCGGGCGTCACGGCCGGGGCGGACGGCGCGCTGCGGCTCACCGACTGCGAGGTGACCGACGCCGAGCGGGCCGGGATCACCCTCGGTCGCGGCGACGCCGAGGTGTCCGGCGGCCGGATCCTGCGGCCTGGCACCGCGGGTCTGGTGTTCACCACGGGCGCCACCCCGCGCGTCACCGACACCGAGATTCGCGAGGCCACCGGCTCAGGACTGGTCGTGGCGGGCGAGGCCGCGCCAAGCGTGACCGGCGTACGGATCGTCAGGCCAGGTAAGAACGGCCTGATCCTGGACGGGGGCGCCGCCGGGGTCTTCGAGGACCTGGACATCGTCCGGCCCGGCTTCCCGGCGGTGCACCTGGCCGACCGGGCGGCGCCCACGCTGCGCCGGATCCGGGTCCGGGACGCCGCGGAGGATCTGAGCGCCGAGCCCGGGGCCCGGCCGGAGGTGGTGGACTGCGTCTCGATCCGGGTGAAGTCCGCGCGATGGCCCGGACCGGAGACCGCCGGGGGCGTACCGGGACCGAAGCCGGCGGGGCCCGGAGCCGGGCACGCATCCGGGGCCGGGCAGTCCTCCGGGGCCGAGGGGGCCTCCAGGTCCGAAGGGTCGGCGGAGTCACCCGCCTCGGAGGAGACCCTTGAGGAACTGCTGGGCGAACTCGACCGGCTGGTCGGCCTGGCCCGGGTCAAGCAGGACGTCGCGTCGCTGGTCAAGCTGATGCGTACGGTCCAGCGCCGGGAGAGCGCCGGGCTCGCGGCCCCGCCGCTGAGCCGCCATCTGGTGTTCGCGGGCAACCCGGGCACCGGCAAGACCACCGTAGCCCGGCTGTACGGCCGGATCCTGGCCGCCGTGGGGCTGCTGGAGCGCGGCCATCTGGTGGAGGCCGACCGCTCTTCGCTGGTGGGCGAGTACGTCGGCCACACCGGCCCCAAGACCCAGCGGGTGTTCCAGGAGGCCATGGGCGGGGTGCTGTTCATCGACGAGGCGTACTCGCTGGCCCCGGCCCAGGGCGGGGGCGGCAACGACTTCGCGCAGGAGGCCATCGCCACCCTGGTCAAGCTGATGGAGGACCACCGGGACTCCGTGGTGGTCATCGTGGCGGGCTATCCGAACGAGATGGAGCACTTCATCGACTCCAACCCCGGTCTGTCCTCCCGGTTCAACCGCACGCTGATGTTCGAGGACTACGACACCGAGGAGCTGCTGCGCATCGTGGAGCGGCACGCCACCTCGCACCAGTACGATCTGACCGACGCCGCCCGCGCCTCCCTCACCGGCTACTTCGAACTGCTGCCCAGGGACGGCCGGTTCGGCAACGGCCGCTCCGCCCGGCAGGTGTTCCAGGCCATGACGGAGCGGCAGGCCTACCGGGTGTCGGAGATCGAAACCCCCTCGGAGAGCGAGCTGATGACGCTCTCGGAACTCGATGTGCCCGAGCTGCCGGAGCCACCGCGGTGAGCGCGGCAACACCCCGATCGACGAAAAAAAGCTCTCAGAAGGAGGCCGCGGTGTCCGAGCCGAGCGGCGAGGAACAGGGCAACACACAGGGCAGGGAGCGGACGGCACAGCGTGGGTTCGCGGACACCTTCGCCCGGCGGACCCGGGTGCCGCTGCGCGGTCTGGCGCCGGGCCGCCGGGTGTGGTCCACGGTGGTCGGGCTGCCGGTGACCGCCGGTCTCGCGGTCGGCGCGGTGGTGCTGGTCTCCACGGGCGTGTCCCAGCTGCGATTCGAAGCCGACGACAACACTGCCACGGCCGAGACCGTCGCCGCGCAGCACAAGGCCGCGGACAAGGCCAAGGGCACCTCCTCCTCCCAAAAGCCGGACGGCGGGGCCAAGGACGGCGGCGAGGCACCCTCCACCGGCGACAAGGGCGCCCCGGGCGGGGCCAACGGCGGGGGCGGCTCCGGCGGTGGCAGTGGCAGCGGCGGCGGCAGCGGCAGTGGTGGCGGCGGTGGCGGCGGCAACGACACGGGGGCGCCGTCCTCCTCCTCCGGCGGCGGCGCCGGTTCCGGCGGGTCGAAGAGTGGCGGCGCCGACACCCCGGCCACGAGCGGCGGCGGGGGCGGTGGCGGAGCGCCCAAGTCGGCGGGCGGCAAGGTGATCTACACCGACTACGCCGGGCCGAGCTGCCCGACCCCGCCGAAGGGCGGCTACTACGAGCAGAACCGCTTCACCGACGGCGACGGCGGCTGGTACTCCCTCGGCGGTGGCGGCTATGTGGGCCACGGCTGCAACGGCGTGTTCGCCTCCGTGCCGATGTCCGGCGACCCGGCCAAGGACGCCCACAGCCGGGTGATGTGGTGGTGGGAGCCGGGCACCTCGGCCAAGAGCTGCCAGCTGTCGGTGTACGTCCCCAAGGGCCCCAACGACCGCGATGTCGCCGGCCACCCCACCACGTACCACGTCCTCACCGACCCGTTCGACCGGACCACGAAGTACGACTCCTTCACCATCAACCAGGCCGGCCACCGCGCCCAGTGGGTGAACGCGGGCAGCTTCGCGGTGAAGCAGGGCAAGATCGGCATCAAGCTGCTCGACCGCGGTGACGACTGGTCGGCCGGCTGGAACCTGGCCCATCACGCCGCCGCCCAGATGAAGGTCACCTGCCGGACCTGACCCTGGGGCCGACCGGGTCGGGAGCTGCCGACGGTACTGCTCGCGCCCCCGGCCGGGCCCGCGCCGCGCGGGCGCGGGCCCGGGGCGGGACGGCCCCGCCCGGATCAGGGGCGGGGCCGCCGACGGGCTACCGGGGCGGTGTCCCGGCGGTCGCCGCGTCCGGCGCCGGGGCGTAACCCGCGGGCCGGGTGGTGAAGGTGCCCCGGCCCTGGGTCCGGCTGCGCAGCCTGGTCGCGTAGCCGAACAGCTCGGCCAGCGGCACGGTCGCCGTGATGACCGCCGTGCCCGTCCGCGCGACCGTGCCCGAGACCCGGCCGCGCCGCGCCGCCAGATCGCCGAGCACCGCGCCCACCGCGTCCTCCGGCACCGTGACCGTGACCTCGGCCACCGGCTCCAGGAGCACCATCGCACCGGCGCGCAGCGCCGCTTGCAGCGCGAGCCGCCCGGCCGTACGGAACGCCATCTCCGAGGAGTCCTTGGAATGCGTGGCCCCGTCGGTCAGGGTGACCCGTACGCCGGTCACCGGGTGGCCGCCGAGCGGCCCCTCGGCCAGGGCGTCCCGGCAGCCGGCCTCGACCGCCCGTACGTACTCCTGCGGCACCCGCCCGCCGACGACGGTCGAGCGGAAGGCGAAGGCCGTGCCCCCGGCGGCCGGTGCGGCGTCGGGCGCGACCTCCAGCGGCTCCGTGTCGAGCACGACATGGGCGAACTGCCCGGCGCCACCGTCCTGTTTGACATGCCGGTACACCAGCCCGGACACCCCGCGGACGACGGTCTCCCGGTAGGCCACCCGCGGTTGTCCGACGGCCACGTCAAGACCCTGGGCCCGGCGCAGCTTCTCCACCGCCACCTCCAGATGGAGCTCGCCCATCCCCGACAGCACCGTCTGCCCGGTCTCGGAGTCGGTCCTGACCGTGAGCGAGGGATCCTCCTCCACCAGCCGCGCCAACGCCGTGGCCAGCCGGTCGGCGTCGGCCCGCCCGCGGGCCTCGACCGCCACCGAGACCACCGGGTCGGCGACCGTGGGCGGTTCGAGGAGCAGCGGAGCCGACGGCGCGCACAGCGTGGCCCCGGCGCGGGCGGCCTTCGGCCCGACCACCGCGACGATGTCCCCGGCCACCGCCCGGTCCACCTCCGAGTGCCGGTCGGCCTGGACCCGCAGAATGCGGCCGATCCGCTCGGTGCGCCGCGCGCCCACGTCCAACACCGCCTCTCCCTTGTCGACCGTCCCCGAATACACCCGCAGATACGTCAGCCGCCCGGTGGCGGTCGCCGCCACCTTGAACACCAGTGCCGCGAACGGCCCGTTGGGGTCGGCGGCCCGCTCCTCCACCGCCTCGTCCCGGGTGCCGCGCACCGCCGGTACGTCCAGTGGCGAGGGCAGATACGCCACGGCGGCGTCCAGCAGCGGCTCGATACCGCGGTTGCGGTAGGCCGAGCCGCAGAGCACCACCACACCCTCGCCGCCGCGGGTCAGCTCGCGCAGCGCCGCGGCCAGGGTCGGTGTGGAGACGACCGAGTCCGCGCAGAACTCCTCCAGCGCGCCCGGGTGGAGCTCCGCCACCGCCTCCTCCAGCAGCCGGCGCCGCCGCAGCGCCTCCTCCCGCAGGGCGTCCGGCACCGGGCCCTCCTCGTACGGGCCGTGGCCGTCGGGCCACACCAGCGCGCGCATCCGCAGCAGATCCACCACCCCGGTGAAACCGTCCTCCGTGCCGATCGGCAACTGGACGACCAGCGGCGCCGGATGCAGCCGCTCCCGGATCGACTCGACCGCCGTGTCCAGATCGGCACCGGCACGGTCCATCTTGTTCACGAAGGCGATCCGCGGTACGCCGTGCCGGTCACACTGCCGCCACACCGACTCGCTCTGCGGTTCGACCCCCGCGACGGCGTCGAACACCGCGATCGCCCCGTCGAGCACCCGCAGCGAGCGTTCCACCTCGTCCGAGAAGTCGACGTGGCCGGGGGTGTCGATGAGATTGATCCGGTGGCCGTCCCAGGCGCAGCTCACCGCGGCCGCGAAGATGGTGATGCCACGGTCGCGCTCCTGGGAGTCGAAGTCGGTGACGGTGGTGCCGTCGTGGACCTCGCCACGCTTGTGGGTGGTCCCGGTGAGGTACAGGATCCGCTCGGTGACGGTGGTCTTGCCCGCGTCCACATGGGCGAGGATGCCCAGGTTGCGGACCGCGGCAAGCGGGTGAGCAAGCGCGGTGGCGGGATGGCGGTGGCGGTTGAAGTCGGTACGCACGGCCCAGGGCCTTTCAGGGTGATCCAGAAAAGGGCGGCGCGATTCCCGGACGGTACGGCCTGTGGTCAGGCCAGGCGGAACTCCCAGGGAGCCGTCATACGTTCGTCACGGGCATCCGGAGCCGGCCGCGCAGCCGGCACCGGGCGCCCGAAGACACCAGGATCACCTCGTACTGTGACGGGAAAACGACAACAGGGGTACCAGCGGTGTGGTCACACACGGCCGACTCCCCTCATACGTCACGGTGCGCGCCCTCATGCGGTGGTGGCGCGCGGTTCGTGGCGAGTGTAGGGAACCCGGCGCGGGCGGGGCACCCGGTTTTTCGTGCCTCGTGTTCCAGGTCGTGTTCCAGCCGTGGGTCAGACCAGGGGCTCGTAGCGGAGGGCGGGGAAGTAGTCCTCGCAGGTGCCCTCGCGGCGCACATCCCAGGTGGCGCAGTGCAGCGAGCCCCCGTACTCGAAAACGTGGCGGAACGGCACGGTGAACACCTCGAAGTCGAGCTTGGCGAGCAGGTCCTGGAGCGGCTTCTCCCGCTCCTCACAGATCACCTTGGTCGGCGACATGCTGAGCACGTTCATCGAAAGCCACTTGGAGGACTGGCAGTACTTGGGCATCTCGTCATTGCCCAGGACGGGTTGCGGGGCGTCGACCAACTCCCAGTCGTTCGCGAGGAACATCTTCTCCTCGCCTTCGCGCAGCGGCCGCTCGGGGTTGGTGAGGACCAGGCCCGGGCGCAGCGGCACAAAGGTGCAGTCGATGTGCGAGGGGAAGAAGTCCAACGGGAAGTGGACCGTGTGGACCCGGAAGCCGCGCGGCTCCAGATGCCGCCTCAGCCAGCGGATGCCCGCCCGATTGGTGGTCATGGACTCCTGGACCAGGATGTCGCGCCCCAGTCGGCTCATATCGGCGGCGTCGAAGACCACCTCGTCCTGGCCCACGCAGAACTCGAAGGAATGCATCCGGGCATGCCGCTGCTCCAGCGGCCACTCCCAGAACTCCTCGCGGTACATCCCGTCGCGCATCGACGGCTTGGGCGCGGTCGTCCACTCGACGCGCGGATCGGCGTTCCAGTACTCGTACACCAGCTTGCGATAGGGCTCGTACTCGAAGTACCGGGCCCGGCGCGACATGGTGGCCTCGATGATCTCGTTGCCCATCGTGATCATCACATCGCGCGGGCAGACCGCGCAGTACTGGTTCTCGACCTCGAAGCCGGGGGTGCGGACGGGGGCCGAGAAGTCATGCTGCTCCGGGCGGCGCACGGTGATGCCCTGGGACTCCAACAGGGCCGTCAGACCGGCCAGTTCCTCGTTGGCCCGCTCGATGGCTTCCTGGGATTTCGGCCCGGTGGGGAACGGTGTGCCGGGGGCGTCGCGTATCGCGGGGCGGCTGCCCGGCTCCGTCGGCTCGAAGCAGGCGTTGTCGGCGGAGCCGACCACGATCTCCTGGAGCGGGTCCCATTCGTTCCATGAATTGACGACCGCCGAATATCGCATATGCGGGTCCACCTGCCTGTTCCGTAAGACGTGGTCAGAGTGCGTCGCCGAGGGACCGCGCGGTGCGGCAGCGGAACACGGTCGCGACATCGACGGTCCGACCCAGCTCCGCTTCGATCCGGCCCGCCAGGCGCAGCGCGGTCAGCGAGTCGCAGCCGAGGGCGAACACATCGTCGTCCGCCCCGACGGACCTGCGTCCCAGCACCTCGGCGATCAGCTCGCACAGCCGCCGCACCGCGGGTTCGACGGCCGGTGTGGTGACATCAGTGACATCAGTGACATCGGTGAGTAGGTGTCCGGTCGGGGCCGTCAGGGCCGCCGGCAGGTCGGTCAGGAGTTCCCGCAGCCGCGCCACCACCTGTCGGCCGTCCTCGGCGTCGAACAGGTCGGGGCGGTAGCTGACCTCGAGGAGCAGCCGCCGGCCGGGCGCGACCATCAGCTTGAGGGGGTAGTGGTAGGCGTCGTGCCCGGCCACATCCGTCAGCCGCAGACCGTCCTCCGGGCTGGGCAGGGCCTCGGCGGTCGGGAAGTTCTCGAAGACGACGCAGGTGTCGAACAGGGTGCCGAGGCCCGCCGCCCGCTGGATGTCCGCCAGGGCGAGGTGGTGGTACGGGAGGAGTTCGGCGTGCTCGTCCTGCAGCCGTGCCAGCAGCTCGGCCACCGGCTCGGCCGCGTCCAGGCGCACCCTTACCGGCACGGTGTTGACGAACAGCCCCACCATCTCCTCGACCTTCGGGAGCTCGGCCACTCTCCCCGACACCGTGGCTCCGAAGACGATGTCCCGGTGTCCGGTCCGCCGGTGCAGACACAGCGCCCACGCGGCGCGCAGCAGCGTGTTGAGCGTGACACCGGCTCGGCGCGACGCGTCGAGCAGCGCGGCGGTGTCCGGTTCGGACAACTCGACGGCGATGCGCTCCGGCAGGACGCGGATCCGCGCGGTGTCCTGGTCCGGGCAGACCAGGGTGGGGTCTGCCAGGCCCGCCAACGCACCGCTCCAGGCGGCGTGCGCCTCCTCGCGGTCCTGCGCGGCCAGCCACCGCAGATAGTCGGGGTAGTGTCCGGGGGTCGGCAGACCGGTGTCCTCGCCATGGTCGAAGAGCGCGAGCAGATCGCGCAGCAGCAGCGAGGTGGTCCAGCCGTCCACCAGCAGATGGTGCATGCTCAAGGCCAGCGTCTGCCGGTCCTCGGCGAGCGTGATCAGGGTGCAGCGGGCCAACGGGGGCCGGGCCACATCGAAGCGTTGCCGCCGGTCGGCTTCCAGCAGCGCCTCCAGTCGCGCGTCCCGCTCCCGCGCGTCGAGGCCGGTCAGGTCGTGGGTGTACCAGGGCATCCGGACCTGTTCCGGGATGGCCTGCACCGGTTCCCCCGACCGCCGCTGGAGAAAGGCCGCGCGCAGCATCGGGTGGCGGCGCAGCAGCGCGTCACACGCGCCCCGGAACCGCTCGGCGTCGAGCCTGCCCCCCACCTCCAAGATGATCTGCACGTTGTAGACGTCCAGGTCCCCACTGTCGTACCGGGCGTGGAAGAGCAGCCCCTCCTGCGTCGGGGTGAGCGGCAGCAACTCGGCGACCGGCATGCCGATCCGGGCGCCGAGCCGGGACAGCTCCGCCTCGTCCCCGGCGTCCACCGGGAGCACGGGCCCGGCGTCCATAGGGAGTGCGGGCGCGGGCTTGGGGGCCTCCGCGCTCGTTCCGTACGCCACCAGGGCGCGCAGCGCGGCGAACCAGAGGCGGGCCAGCTCACCGACGTCGCCCTCGGTCAGCAGACGAGGGGCCCACAGCCAGTGGGCGGCCAGCCGTGGCCCCGCCGGGCCGTCCTCGACCGCCGCGTTCACCTCGACGACATGCGCCATCGGCATCCGCGGATCGGCTCCGCTCGGCAACGCGTCCGACTCGGGCGCCACACTCCAGTCCCCGTCGGCGGAACCGTCCTGTCGGCCCAGGTAGTTGAACCCGAGCTGCGGGGCCGGGTAGGCAGCCAGCTCTTCGGCCGTTTCCCGGTTCAGATGGCGCAGCAGGCCGAAGCCGATGCCCCGCCGGGGGATCTCCCGGACCTGGTCCGTGACCCGGCGTACGGCCTCGCCGAGGCGTGCGGACACCGGATCGCCGTCCGGGTCCCAGTCGCCGAACCCGGCGTCGAGCCGCACCGGATAGAGGGAGGTGAGCCAGCCGACGGTGCCCGACAGATCGATGTCCTCGCCGATGGGTTCACGGCCGTGCCCCTCCACATCCACCAGAACCCCGGTGCGGGCGTCGGCACCGGGGCGCCGCCAGGCGGCGACGGCGAGCGCCAGGCCGGTGAGCAGCACCTCCATGGTGTCGCTGAACAGGGCGGCGGGCACGGTGGTGAGCAGCGGTGCGGTCAGGTCCTCGGGGAGGGTGAGGGTGAGTTCCCCGGCCGTGGCGTGGATGTCCCGGGACGGCGAGAGCCGGGCGTCGGCGAGCACGATCCCGCCCGTGCGCAGGATCCTGCGCCACAGGGGGAGTTCGTCCAGCACGGTGTCTGCCTTCGCCGCGGCGTACAGCCGGTGACTCCACTCCCGCAGCGGCACGGGCACCGGGTCCGCCACCGAGGCGGCATCGGCCGCCGTACGGCTCCGCCAGGCGGTGTACAGATCGGTCAGCAGGATGTGCCACGAGACCGCGTCGACGGCCAGGTGATGGACGGTGACGAGCAGCCGCCCCGGTCGGCTCGCGCCGCCGTCGAACCAGGTGGCCCGCAGCATCACGCCGTCGCGCGGGGCGAGGGCGTCGGCGTCCTCACCGGCGCAGTCCGAGATCCGGCGGCGGAGGTCGCCCGCGGCCAGCCCGGAGACATCGACTCGCCGGACCGCCGCGCGCAGCCCGCGTGCGTCCACCGGGGCCGGCGCGAGGGAGCCGTCGTCGCGCAGGCGGGCGCGCAGCGCCTGGTGCCGCTCTGCCACGGCTCGTACGGCGGTGGCCAGCCGGTCCGTGCCGAGCCCGGGCGCCACGCGCAGCAGCGTCGACTGGTGGAAGGCGTCGATCGCGCCGCCGTGTTCCAGCAGCCACCGAGTGATCGGCGTGGCGGGGACGGTGGCGGACACCTCGTCGGGGGAGGGGGAGCCGGCGGCCGGGGCCGGGGCCGGCCGCGCCTCCTGCCGCAGGAACGAGGCCAGGGCGTCGGCCGTGCGATGGGTGAAGACCTGCTTGGGGGTGAACCGCAGCCCCGCCTCGCGCGCCCGCGCCACCAGTTGGATCACGGTGATGGAATCGCCGCCGAGGGAGAAGAAGTCATCCGAGGCCCTGACCTTGTCCGCGCCGAGGACCTGCGCGAAGAGCCCGGTGAGCGTGGCCACGGCGTCTTGCTCAGCCCCTGCCCTCGCCTCAGCCTCCGGATCCGGTCGGGTCCCCCCGGTCTGCCCGGTCTGCCCGGTCTGCCCGGTCTGCCCGGTCTGCCCGGTCTCCCCGGCCTCCTGTCGTGGCGGTGTTGTCGGCTCCGCCGGGTCCGGCTCGGGCAGCGCCGCGCGGTCGACCTTGCCGTTGGGGCTCAGCGGCAGCGCGGGCAGGGTGACGAAGGCCGAGGGGAGCATGTACGCGGGCAGCTTGGCCGCGATCCGTTCGGCCAGTGTGGCCAGTTCGGTGTCGCGTCCGGGCGCCGCCACGACGTACGCCACCAGGCGCGGCGCACCGGGGCGGTCCTCCCGCACAGCCGCGGCCACGTGGGCGACGGCGGGGTCGCTGCCGACCACGGCCTCGATCTCGCCCAGTTCGATCCGGTAGCCACGGACCTTGACCTGGTCGTCGGCCCGGCCGCCGTAGACCACGGTGCCGTCGGGCCGCCACCAGGCGATGTCTCCGGTCCGGTACATCCGGCCGCCGGGCGCGCCGAAGGGGTCGGCGACGAAGCGGCCCGCGGTGAGCCCCGGCCGCCCGACATAGCCGCGGGCCAGCACCTCGCCACCGATGTACAGCTCGCCGGGGACACCCGCCGGGACCGGGCGCAGCCACGGGTCCAGGACATAGATCCGGGCGCCGGGGACGGGACGGCCGATCGGCACCGCACCGTGCGGCAGCGGGTCCCCGGGCTCCAGGCGGTGTTCCACACAGCCCACGGTCGCCTCGGTGGGGCCGTACTCGTTCACGACCGTCACCTGTGGGTGGCGGGCCCGCCACGCGGCCAGCGCCTCCCCCGTCAACTGCTCGCCGCCGATGATGAGTTCGCTGCTCGGCGAGTACCACGCGTCGGAGGCGACCAGCACCGGCAGATGGCTGGGCGTGGCCTTGACGAACGCGGGCCCGTCGCCCTCGGCCCCGGGCGGGGCGTCGAAGTCGTCCAGATCGACCACGCGCACCAGGCCGCCCGAGGTCAGCGGGCCGAAGATACCGGTGACGGTGAGGTCGAAGGACGGCGGCGAGTGCACCAGCGCCTGTGTGGCCAGGCCCGGGTAGGCGGCGCGGGCGAAGGCCAGGTAGTTGTCGACCGTACGGTGTTCCACCGCCACCCCCTTGGGGCGGCCGGTCGACCCCGAGGTGTAGATGACGTACGCGCAGTCGGCGGGGCGGATCGGCGCACCGCGTTCGGCGTCGTCCACCCCGTGTCCCGGCAGCTCCGCCAGCTCAGCGCGCACGGCGGGGTCGCCGAGCGGGACCGCCCGGACAGGGCCTGGCGCCGGATGGCCGGTGTCCGCGCAGACGACGGCGGACGGGGCGGCGTCGGCGAGCATGAACGACACGCGCTCCGGCGGATACCCGGGGTCGACCGGTAGATATCCGGCCCCCGCCTTCAGGGCCCCCAGCAGCGCCACGATCAGATCGACACCGCGCGGCAGCGCCACGGCGACGAGGTCTCCCGGCCGTACCCCGCGCCGCAGCAGGAGCCGGGCCAGCCGGTTGGCGGCCTCGTCGAGCTGGCGGTAGCTGAGGGTGTTCACCGGGTCGGCCACGGCCGGGGCGTCGGGGGTGCGGCTCGCCTGGGCCTCGAAGCGCTGGGGGAGCGTCGCCCGATCGTCTCCGTACGCCTCGGGCGACGGCGCCTCCGAGCGGTGGGCCCACGCGCCCAGCACCTGCTCGCGCTCCCGGTCGGTCAGGAGGGGGAGGTGTGCGACGGGGGTGGCGGGGGAGTGGACGAAGGCGTCCAGCAGCAGCCGCAGCCGGGTACGGATCAGCTCCAGGCGGGCGTCGTCGAACAGACACCGGCGGTAGCTGATGTGCAGGCTCAGCCGGGGGCCGGGGATGGCGACCACGCTCAGCGGGTAGTGGGTGGCGCCGGTGATCTCCTGCTGACCACCGGCCTGAGCGTCCGTCCCGTCCGGGGCGTCGGCGGAGTCTTCGGTGAGTGGGGCGATTCGCAGGCCCGGCACGGTGTCCCGTACGGACGCCCAGTCGAAGGGCGCGTCGCCGAAGCCGGTCGAGGTGTCGTACAGCGTGTCAAGGCCGGACAGCCGCCGTACCTCGGTCAGCCCGAGGTGCTGATGCGGAGCCAGCGCGAACTGCTCGTCCTGGACCCGGGCGAACAGGTCGGCCATCGGCTCCGCCGGGTCGATCCGTACCCGGACCGGTAGCGCGTTCATCAGCAGGCCCACCACCGAGTCGGCGCCGGGCAGCTGCGGCGGGCGGCCGTGCACGGTCTGGCCGAACACCACGTCGTCCCGCCCGGTCAGCAGGGACAGCAGCAGTGACCAGACGCCCTGCACCACCGTGTTGAGGGTCAGCCCATGTTTCCGAGCGGTGGCTGTCAGCGCCTCGGTGGCGTCCTCGGGAAGCGTGACGAGGGTCAGGCCGGGCATCTCCCCGTCGCCCGCCACGGGCGCGCCGGCGGCGACGAGCGTCGGCTCGGACAGCCCCTGGAGGGCCGACCGCCACGCCTCCTCGGCAGCCGGGCGGTCCTGCCGGGAGAGCCACCGCAGGAAGTCGGAGAACGGCGTGACCGGCCGAAGCCCCGCCTCGCCAGCGCCGTCGTCCCCCTCCGCCGCCTGTGTTTTCCGGTGGTAGAAGGTGAACAGATCCTCCAGCACCAGCGGCAGTGACCAGCCGTCGAGCAGGATGTGATGGTACGTGAGAACGAACACGTACTGGCTCTCGGCCAGCCGGACGAGCGCGAACCGCATCAGCGGCGGGGCCGTCATGTCGAAGCGGCGCGACCGCTCCTCCTCGAGGAAGGCCAGCAGCTTCTTCCGGCGTACGGACTCGGGGTCCGCGGAGAGGTCGAGCTCGGTCCACGGTGTCCGCACGGTCCGCCGGATCAGCTGCACCGCCTGCCCGTTCCCCCGCTGGCGGAAACCGGCGCGCAGCACGGCGTGGCGGGCGAGGGTGGCGGCGCAGGCCGCGCGCAGCGCCTTCGCCGAGACGTCTCCGAGCAGTTCGAGGGGGGCCTGGATGGTGTAGACGTCCGCAGCCTCGGAGTCGTACAGAGCGTGGAAGAGCATGCCCTCCTGCAGCGGAGTGAGGGGCAGCACGGACTCGATCGGCGACTGGGACGCTTCGTTCACTGTCAGGTTCCCCGGAAGTCAGGCGTGTCAAGATGTGTCATGGGAAGGTGTGGCGGGAAGCTGAGCTGATGGTTTTCGGCCATGCGCGACGATGATGTCGCGCGGCCGATCCGCGGGCCAGGCAGCCGACCGGCAGCTTCCCTGCCCGCCGACGGCCCGGCGGGCGGGCGGCGTTGCCGGTGCGCAACTCAGCCACACGGCTCAGCGGCGCAACTCAGCCACACGGCTCAGCCACACAGCTCAGCGGCGCAGCTCAGCCACACAGCTCAGCGGCGCAGCTCAGCGGCGCAGGACAGGCTGTGCCAGATCGGCCCTGCTGATCAGGTCGGACATGGACACCAGCACCCGGCGCTCCCCGGTGAACGCCTCCCGGCCGTGCGACCAGCGCATGTTGTCGATCACCAGCAGGTCGTGGCGGTGCCAGTCGAAGCGCTGCGCACGGCGCTCGAAGGCCGTACGGACCGCGGCGACCGTCTCGTCCGGGATCGGGGTCCCGTCGCCGAACAACACGTCGTTGGGCAGCCCGCCCTCGCCGAACAGCGCCACCAGGTCCCCCCGCAACCCCTGCGGCAGCGAGGACTGGTGGAACAGCACCAGGTGGTTGAACCACACCTGGCGCCCGGTGCGGGGGTGCGCCACGGTCGCGGGCGCCCGGCGCACCGTACGCAGCCGGTCGTCCTCCAGCCACTCCCACTCCAGGCCGCCCGCCGCGCAGAACCGGGCCACCTCGGCGCGGCTGTCGGTCTGGAACGCCTCGCGCCAGTCGAGGCCGACCCCGCTGCCGTAGTTGCGCACATAGCGCAGCCCTCGCGCCTCGACGGCCCGCACCACCTCGTCCGGGATGTCCTCCAGCACCCGCGCCACATCCGTGATCGGGGTGGCGCCGCCGGTGGCCGCCGGGGTGGCGCAGAAGAAGGCCAGCCGGCCCGGCCAGGCACCGGCGTACGACGACTCGCAGTGCTGCGGGATCACCTCGCGCGCCGGGTACTCGGTGGAGGTGAAGACACCGCCGCCCACCTCGCTGCGCGGCGTGGAGCGCTCGGTGTACTCCAGTGGCTTGAACCCGAGCCCGTCCAGGGCCTGTTGGAAATCCTCGACGCCCTCGGCGCCGGCCCCGCGGATCAGCACGGCCCCGGCCCCGGCGACGGCTTCGTCGATCGCCGTGACCTGCCGGTGCACAAACGGCCCCAGCCGCTCGCCGTCCGCCTCCAACACGGTGATGCCGGTCAGCTCGTCCACGCGTCACAACTCCCTGGGGAAGGGGCACGGTGTCGGTGCCCCGGTATCGGTGAGAACACCACCGGTCAGCCGAGCACCGCCGTGACGGCGTCGAGTACGGCCGGAGCACCGGTGAAGAGGTAGTCGTGCCCGCCGGGCAGCAGTTGGAGGGTGAACCCGGCCGAGGCACACGACCGCCACCGCTCCAGTTCGGCCCTGCCCACCAGCGGGTCCTGGGCGCCGCCGAAAACATGCAGCGGGCAGCCCACCGGCACCGGCCCGGGGCTGCGGTACGCCTCGGTGAGCGCGAGGTCGCGCCGTACCGTGCGCAGCGCGTACCGCAGATACGACGGATACTCCCGGAGGTCGGGCGGGAAGCCGCCGAACCCCTCCAGCCAGGCGAGGAGTTGTCGGTCGTCCCGGTCCGAGATCCGCTTCGGCACCGGGGTGTGCGGCGCCCGGGACGCGGAGACCAGCAGCGCGCGGGGCGCGGACAGGCCACGCCGGCCGACGCGGGCGGCGATCTCGTAGCCCAGGAGCGCGCCGAAGCTGTGGCCGAAGAGCGCGTACGGCAGGTCGAACTCGCCCGCGATGCCGTCGAGCACCGCGTCGGCCAGTTCCTCCAGGGTGTCCGGTACGGGCTCCCCGGCCCGCACACCACGGCCGGGGAGCTCCACCGTCGCCAACTCGATGCCGTGGGGCGGCGTGAGCCGCCAGGGGGCGAACGATCCGGCGCTGCCACCTGCCTGGGGCAGACAGAACAGCCGCAGCCGGGGGCTGGGCGCGGTCACCCGGCCGACGATCCACGGAGTGTCCACGCCACGCGGTGTGCTGGCGGAGTGGGAGGGTGGCACGGCGGCATGGGTTCGCATCCCGCTCCTTTCGTCGCCCGGCACTCCTCGGGGCGGTGGCCCTCGCGGCTCGGGGTCGCTTGGGCCATCGTGGCCCGGTGGCGGCGCCCGGACCAGGCACGGGGACCGGCAACCGGTCTGCCGCGAAGTTGCCCCCGGGCCTGCCTGGCCGGTGGTGGTCGGGCCCGGTGAGGATCGTGGCGACCGTCCGCCCTTGTGCCCGAGGGGATCGCACTGCCATGACCGCTCCTCCTGACGAGGCAGCCGACTCGCCCTTCTTCGTCCTGGACGCCGTGACGGCGGACCTGATGAAGGTCGAATCCCTCACCCAGTCGTGCCTGAACTGGGACTACGGCAAGCGCGACAGCCGAGTGTGGCGCCTGTACGAGAAGAACAAGGCCGGGCAGTGGAACGCCGCCACCGATATCGACTGGGACCACGACGTCCGGTTCGGGGCCGAGCTGACGGAGGAGAACGGGGCGCGGCTCGCCGGCTTCGTGGTCGGCGAGGGCAGCCCGGTGCCACGCGAACTGCTCACCCAGTTCCGCTGGGAGTACCAGGCCTGGATGTGCAGCCAGTTCCTGCACGGCGAGCAGGGCGCGCTGGTGACCACGGCCCGGCTGGTGGAGACCGTGCCCGACATGGACGCCAAGACCTACGCCGCCTCCCAGGTCGCCGACGAGGCGCGGCATGTCGAGGCATTCGCGCGCTACATGGACGAGAAGCTGGGCACCGTCTACCCGGTCAACCCCGGGCTCGGGACACTGCTCCACGATGTGCTCTCGGAGTCCCGGTGGGACATCGTCTACCTCGGTATGCAGGTCGTCATGGAGGGCCTGGCGATCACCGGGCTGCGGCTCGCCAGCAGTGGCTTCGGCGATCCGCTGATCCGGCAGATCACCAAGATGGTGGCGAGTGACGAGGCCCGCCACATCGCGTTCGGCGTCACCTCCCTCACCGGCATGTACGAGCAGGCCACCTCGGCCGAAATGCGCGAGCGCGAGGACTTCCTGCTGGAGTCCATCCGGCTGATGTCCCGCCGTTTCATGCTCCGCGAGGTGTGGGAGCGGATGGAGCTCGATGTGGCCAAGGGGCTGCACTTCGCCCGCACCAACCCGATGATGGCCACCTACCGGCAGCTGCTGTTCCAGCAGGTGATCCATGTGCTGCGGCAGCTGGGCCTGTTGTCGGAGCGGGTGAAGGGGCTGCTGCTCGCGGAGAACCTGGTACGCCCGGAGGCGATGACGAGCCGCTGACCGCTGACCGGGCCCCGGCTACTGCCTGCGGCCCCCGCCCCCGGCCGCTGATCACGGCCCCGACCCCGGCCACTGCCCGGCGCGCACCGCGCGCCGGGCACCCGTATGTCCGCGCCGGGAGCGCCGGGAGCGCCGGGAGCGCCGGGAGCGCCGGGTCAGTCCGCGGCGAGCGGCCGGGTGGCCGCCTCGTACGTGCCGGAGCACACCGCCTGCCAGATGACGCGGCGCCGGGGCTTTCCGCTGGAGGTGACCGCGATCCCGCCCTGGGGCACCTCGACGGACAGCAACTGGGCGTCGCCGAGCCATTCGGACAACACCTCATGGGCGATCCGCCGCCACTCCGGCCGCACCCCCGCGAACACGACCACCCCGGTGGGCGTGGCATCGCGGACCCCGAGGAGGACGGCGACGCGGCGCTCGGGGACACCGCGCTGATGCAGCAGGGTCTCCAGGCTCTCCGCGAACACCATCTTCCCGCTGACCTTGAGCCCGTCGCCCAGCCGGCCGATCACGAACAGCTGCCCGTCGCGCAGAAACCCCGCGTCTCCGGTGCGCAACCCCTCCTCGCCGAGGCTGGTCCCGGAGGCGGAGCCGGTGTCGCCGAGGTACCCGCTCGCGATCGACACCCCGTTGACCACGATCTCGCCGACCCGCCCGTCGGGGAGCTGTACCCCGTCCTCGGACACGATCGTCACCGTACGGCCCGGCAGCGGCCGGCCGCAGCCGACCACCGCCGTCCCGGCCAGGGACGAGTCGTCGCCACTGCCCTCGTCAGGCTGCCCCGTCGTCCAGCCCTCGCCAGGGGGCAGACCGGTCACCGCGAGGGTGGCCTCCGCGCTTCCGTACGCGGGGACCAGCGCGCCGCGGTCGAGGCCGTACGGGCCCAGCAGCGCGTGGAAGTCGCGCAGCACCCGCGGGTCGACCCGCTCCGCGCCGATGATCACGGCCCGGAGCGCATCGAAGCGCAGACCCTCCAGATCGGCGGGCCTGACGCGGCGCAGGATGTACGACAGGCCGAAGTTGGGCATGGCCGTCATGACGATGCGCCGCTCGCTGAGGCAGCGCAGATAGCGCAGCGGTGAGCGGATGAAGTCGTCCGGCTGGAGCATCCACCCGTCGAAACCGGTGACGACGACGTTCAGCAGAAAGCCGACCAGGCCCATGTCGTGGTGGACCGGCAGCCAGCTGGCCGCGGGGCGGTGCGGGGCGCAGCCCAGCCAGGTGCCCATCCCGCCGATGTTGGTGCGCAGCGCCTCCGCTGAGATCCGTACCCCGCGCGAGAAGCCGCTCGACCCCGAGGTGAACTGGAGCAGCGCGGTCTCGGGAGGTGGCAGTGGCCGCTCCAGCGGCTCGGTGTCCGCGATGAGTTGGTCGAACGCCACCGGTTCGTCGATGCCCAGGTCGGCGGCGATCTTGCGCAGGCGCTCCAGCGACTCGTCGTCGCAGACGACGGCCGCGGGGCGCACGGTCCGCAGCAGATGGGCGGCGTGCACCTCGTACTCGTCGGCCCGCTGGTAGGCGAACGGCGGGGCGATGGCGCACGGTGTCGCGCCGGCGGCCAGGGCGCCGAAGAACCCGGCGACGAAGCCCGGGCTCGAGCGCTGCACCAGCGCCACCACCTCGCCCCGCCCGACCCCGCCCGCCCGCAGCGCGGCGGCGGTGGTCAGCACCAGCCGGCCCAGGTCGCGGTAGGACCAGAAGTCCCAGCCGTCGTCGTGGTTCGCGTAGTACAGGCCACGCTCGGTGGACGCCTCGTCCAGCCAGTCGAGCAGGCCCCGGTCCGGGTTTCCCAACGTCCCCGTCACGTCCCCGTCCTTTCAGGAGTGCACGGGCCACGCCGGTACGTCCTTCGGGGCGCGACCGCATGCCCGGCTGCCGCACAGCATCGCCAGGAGGCAACGCCGCCACCAGGCAACCGGCCGGTAACTCGGCCGGGCCCGGGCGGCATTTCGACCAGCAACCGCGATTGCCGGTCGATTGCCTGGAAAGCGGCCGCGCCACCGATGCAGCATCGACCGAGATTGCGAGCCCTTGGTGAGTCCGGCAGTCCGGCAGTCCGGCGGAGCGGTCCGTCGAGCGCAGGAGAGAGCGGTTACGACCCGATGACTTCACGCGACACCGAGCTGCTTCCGCTCACGGCCGCCCAGCGGGGCGTGTTCCACGCCCAGCGCCTCCAGCCCGACAACCCGGCCTACAACACGGTGGCCGCCATGGAGCTTCGGGGGCCGGTGGACGGGGAGCTGCTGCGGCGGGCGATCCGCCGGGCGGAGGGGGAGAGCGGCAGCTGGGACGTCGAGCTGGTGGAACGGCCGGACGGGCTGTACCAGCGGCCGGTCGGACCCGGCTGCTCGACGTGGCGGGAGATCGACCTCAGTGGCGAGCCGGATCCGCTCGCCACGGCCCACGCGCTGATCGACTCCGACCGCGCCACCCCGCGCGACCTGTTCCAGGACGCACTGTCGGGCCACGTCCTCATGCGGATCGGCGCCGACCACCACGTCTGGTATCAGCGCAGCCACCACATCCTGTCCGACGCCTTCGGCTCCGTACTGCACTCGCGCCGGATCGCGGCCCACTACGAGGCCCTGGCCGACGGGGCGGAGCCGGCGGGCGAGCCGCTGGGCCGTCTGGAGGAGCTGCTGGCGGAGGAGGCGGACTATCGCGCGTCGGACGACTACGCCACGGACCAGGAGTACTGGAACGGGGTCTTCGCCGAGCGGCCCGAGGCCGTGTCGCTCGCGCCGGGGGTGCCGACCGGCGCCGCGGGGCGCGCGCTGTCGGTGACGACGGCGCTGTCGGCGGCCGAACTGCGGGCGCTGGGGGCCGCGGGGCGGGACGCCCGCGCCCCGTGGACGGTGGCGATGCTGGCGGCGGTCGCCGCCTATCTGCAGGGCATGACCGGGGCCCGGGACCTCACCGTCGGCGTCCCGGTCACCGCGCGCGCCGGCGCCCGGTCGCGCAACGTGCCCGGCATGCTGTCGAACACCCTCCCGCTGCGGCTCACCGTGAGCCCGGCGGCGGGCCGGACCCCGCTGGTCCGGCAGGTCGCGCGGCGGCTCGGCGAACTCCTCACCCACCAGCGCTACCCGTACGACGAACTCCGCCGCGACCTGCGGCTCCTGGGCACCGACGAGCAACTTTTCGGCGTGCTGGTGAACATCGTGCCGGCGGGCTCCGAGACCGCGTTCACCGGGCTCGAGGCCCGCCTCACCGCGCTGTCCGGCGGCCCGGTCACCGACCTCAACATCACCTGCCACCCCGGGCCCGACGGGCAGGGCGCGCGCGTCGAGTTCGAGGCCAACCCCGACCGGTACACCGCAGCCGAACTGGTCGCGCACCAGGCCCGGTTCACCGAATTCCTCGCCCGGTTCCTCGCCGCCCCGCCGGACCTCCCGCTCGCCCGCGTGGACGTCCTGACAGCCGCCGAGCGCGCCCAGGCGCTGGCCGTCGGCCGGCCGCCGGGGCCGGCGCGGGACATCGCGCCACGGACCTTCCCGGAGCTGTTCGAGGAGCAGGTCCGCCGGACACCGGACGCCCCCGCGGTGCTCACCCCCGAGGGCGCCCTCGACTACGCCGAGCTGAACTCCCGCGCCAACCGCCTCGCCAGGGCCCTGGTCGCACGCGGCGCCGGCCCCGAGCGCCTGGTGGCCGTCGCCCTGCCACGCGGTGTCGCCGCGCTGACGGCCGTGATCGCGGTGATGAAGGCGGGCGCCGCGTACCTCCCGGTCGACCTCGGCTATCCGCGGGCGCGGATCACCGCCATGCTCGACGACACCGAACCGCTGCTCCTGCTGACCACTCAGGCGGCCGACGACATCACAACAGCCTCCAACGTGCCGCGGCTGTATCTGGACGAGGCCCCCAGCGGCCAGTTGGCAGGACCACCGAACACCGACGCCGACACCGACACCGACCTCGACACCGACCTCGACACCGACCTCGACACCGACCTCGACACCAACACCGACGCCGACACCAAGACCGACCTCGACGACCGGGACCGCCGGGCTCCGCTGCGGCCGGGCCACCCGGCGTATGTCATCTACACCTCCGGTTCGACCGGCCGCCCCAAGGGTGTCCTCGTCACCCATACGGGCCTGGCCGCCCTGCTGCGCCACCAACAAAACCAACTCCAACTGACCCCGGACACCCGGGTGCTGCAGTTCGCGTCGCCGAGCTTCGACGCCTCGGTGTGGGAGCTGTGCGTGGCGCTGCTCACCGGAGCCGCCGCGGTGGTCGCCCCGCCCGAACGGCTGGTGCCCGGGCCGCCGCTGGCCGACCTCGTGGCCGAGCTGGGGGTCGACTGTCTGCTGCTGGCTCCCTCGGCGCTCTCCGCCATGCCACCGGACAGCCTGCCCCGGGGCATCAATCTGGTCGTCGGCGCCGAGGCATGCTCGCCGGAGCTGGTCGCCCGCTGGTCCCCGGGGCGGCACATGGTCAACGCGTACGGCCCCACCGAGGCGACCGTCATCGCCACCCAGACCGGGGCGTTGTCCGGCCGTACCGTCCCGCCCATGGGGCACTCGGTCCCCGGCGGCCGGATCCGGCTGCTCGACTCCGCGCTGCGGCCGGTGCCGCCCGGTGTCGCGGGCGAGGTGTATCTGAGCGGCGACGGGCTCGCCCGCGGCTACCTCGGCCGCCCCAAGGTCACCGCCGAGCGGTTCGTCGCCGACCCGTTCGGCCCGCCCGGCGCACGGATGTACCGGACCGGCGATCTGGCCCGGTGGACGGCGGACGGCGATCTTGCTTACCTCGGCCGCGCCGACAGCCAGGTCAAACTGCGCGGCCACCGCATCGAGCCGGGCGAGGTCGAGGCCGTCCTCGCACAGGCACCCGGGGTCCTCGCGGCCGTCGCGGTCGTCCGCGAGGACCGGCCGGGGATCCGGCACCTGGTCGCGTACGCCGTCGCCGCCGCGGACACCGACCCCGGCGAGTTGCGCGAGTTCGTGGCGCGGCGGTTGCCGGCGTATATGGTCCCGGCGGTCGTGGTGGTGGTCGACGCCCTGCCGCTCACGCCGAACGGCAAGCTGGACCACGCGGCGCTGCCCGCCCCGCGGTTCCAGGCCACGAGCGCGTACCGCGCCCCGACGAGCGAGCGGGAGCGGGCGCTGCACGAGGTGTTCGCCGATGTGCTCGGCGGGGAGCGGATCGGCGTGGACGACAGCTTCTTCGACCTGGGCGGCGACTCGGTCGTCGCCATGCAACTGGCGGCCCGCGCCCATGCGGCGGGGCTCGCCGTCACCAGCAACGACGTCTTCCGCCACAAGACCATCGCCCGGCTCGCCGAAGTGGCCCAGGACACCGTCCCCGAACCCGGGACACCGCGGGACGCCGGGAGCCTGCTGCACCTCGACGCGGAAGAACTCGACGAGCTCGAAGCCCAGTGGGAGACAACACGGTGAAACAGACATCCCTGGAAACGGTGCTGCCGCTCTCGCCGTTGCAGCAGGGCATCCTCTTCCACGCCCTCTTCGACGAGGGGGAGACCCCTCACTCCGGCGAGGGGGACGCCGAGCGAGGGCCCGCCGGGCCGGTCGACTTCTATACCGTGCAGACCCCCCTGGAGCTGGCCGGGCCGCTCGACACCGACGCGCTGCGCCGCTCCTGCCTCGCCCTGCCGACCCGCCACGCCAGCCTGCGCGCGGGGTTTCTGCGGCGCCGCTCGGGCGAGGCCGTCCAGGCCATCGCCCGCGCGGTCGAGCCACCGTGGGAGGAGGTCGACCTCTCCCGTCACGGCGCCGAGGAGCGCCGGGCGCGGCTCGCCCGGCTGCTGGCCGAGGACCGCGCCCGGCGCTTCGAGATGACGAAGCCACCGCTGCTGCGCTTCACTCTGGTGCGGCTGGCATCCGACCGCCATGTCCTCGTGCTCACCAACCACCACATCCTGCTGGACGGCTGGTCGCTGCCCCTGGTCCTCGCCGACCTGTTCCGTATCTACCGGGACGGCGGCACCGCCGAACGGCTGGAGGCCGCCCCGTCGTTCGGCGAATACCTCGGCTGGCTCTCCGAACAGGACCACGCCGAGGCCGAGCGCGCCTGGCAGATCGCGCTGTCCGGGCTCGACGGCGCGACGCTGGTGGGCGGCGGAGCGGGCACCGGCACCTCCGACCGCGGCCAGCAGCGCGTCGTCGCGGAACTGGCCGAGGCCGAGACGGCACGGCTCACCGACGCGGCCCGCTCGCGCGATCTCACCACCAACACCATGGTCCAGGGCGCGTGGGCGCTGCTGCTGACGGCGCTCACCGGGCGGCGGGACGTCGTCTACGGCAACACCGTCGCGGGACGCCCGCCCCAGCTCCCGGGCAGCGAGCGCATGGTGGGCCTGATGATGAACACGGTGCCCGCCCGGGTACGCGTCGACCCGGCCGAGCCCGTGGCGGACCTGCTGGCCCGTATCCAGCGCGAGCAGGCGGCCCTGACCAGGCATGAGTACCTGGGGCTCGCCGATATCCAGCGCGCCGTCGGTGCCACCGAACTCTTCGACACCACCGTCGCCTTCGAGAACGTCCCCGTCGACGAAGCCGTCCAGGGGTCCTCGGTGGCGGGACTCACCGTCACCCTGCTGCGGGACGCCGTCGAGGACGCCTTCGAGGGCACCCACTATCCGCTGAGCCTGGCCGTCCACCCCGGCGCCCGGCTCCGCTTCGAACTCAACTACCGCGAGGACGCCTTCAGCGGCGAGGCGGCGGCCGAGGTGCTGCGACGCCTGTGCGCCCTGATCCGGGACATCGCCGACCGGCCCGAGGCCCCGGCCGGGCGGCTGCCGCGGTGCTCCGACGCCGAGCGGCGGCGGATCCTGGGCACCTCGAGCGGCCGGACGGTGGCGTACCCGGACCAGACCCTGCCCGAGCTGTTCGAGGCGCAGGCCCGGACGACCCCGCACGCGATCGCCGTCACCGACGCCACGTCCAGCCTCACCTTCGAGAGGCTGGACGCCGACGCCACCCGGCTCGCCCGGCTGCTCGTGGCCCACGGCGCGGGCCCGGACCGCCTGGTGGGCGTCGCGCTGCCCCGTACCGCGGCCGCGGTGACGGCGATCTGGGCGGTGTGGAAGTCGGGGGCCGGATATCTGCCGCTCGACACCGAACACCCCCCGGAGCGGATCGCGGCGATCTGCGCCGAGGCCGGACCGGCCCTCGTGCTGGCCACCGCCGAGACCGCGCACGCCCTACCTCAAGGGGTGGCGACGCTGCGGGTCGACGAGGCCACGCCGCCCGAAGCCACGGACCTGGACACCGCTGGGAGCTTCGATGTGCCGCTGCCCGGCCACCTGGCGTATGTGATCTACACCTCCGGCTCCACCGGACGGCCCAAGGGGGTCGCCGTCGAGCACCGCAACCTGGCCAATATGTTCCACAGCCACCGGGCGAACTTCTTCGACCCGGAGCGGGCACGGGCGGGCGGCCGGCCCCTGCGGGCGGCGCTCACCAACTCCCTCGGCTTCGACGCCTCCTTCAGCCAGCTGCTGTGGATGGTCGCCGGACATGAACTGCACATCGTCGACGACACCGTGCGCAAGGACGCCCTGGCGCTGGTCGACCGTGCCGTGGCGGCCGAGGTCGACGTCCTCGACACCACGCCGTCCGTCGCCCGCCAGATGCTGGCCGCGGGCATGTTCCAGGCGTCGGGGGAGCGGCACCGGGTGAGTGTTCTGGCGCTCGGTGGCGAGGAGGTCGCGGACGACCTGTGGGCCGAACTGCACGCGGTGCGGGGTCTGTCGGTCTACAACCTCTACGGCCCCGCCGAGTGCACCGTCGACGCGATGCTCTGGCACGGCGAGGGCCGGCCCGCCATCGGCCACCCCGCCGACAACGCCCGGGTGTATGTGCTCGACCCGTTCCTGCGGCCGGTGCCGGACGGGGTGGTCGGCGAGCTGTACATCGCCGGTGCCGGGGTCTCCCGGGGCTACCTGGGGCGCCCGGGCCCGACGGCGGAGCGTTTCGTGGCCGATGTGTTCGGCCCGGCGGGCGCCCGGATGTATCGCACCGGTGACCTGGGGCGCCGCGGTCCGGACGGGGCCGTGGAGTACTGCGGGCGAGCGGACTCCCAGGTCAAGATACGCGGTCACCGCGTCGAACTGGGCGAGATCGAAGCCGCGCTGGCGGCGGAGCCCTCGGTGGCGCGGGCGGTGGCGGCGGTGTCCACAGACCCGTCCGGTGTACGGCGTGTCGTGGGCTACGTATGCCCCTCGCCCGGCGCCCGGCCCGACCCTGCCGCGCTGCGCGACGCGGTGGCGCGCCGGCTGCCGACGTATATGGTCCCGGCGGTCGTGATGGTGGTCGACGCCGTGCCGCTCACGCCGAACGGCAAAGTGGACCGGGCGGCGCTGCCCGCGCCGAGCTTCCAGGCCACGGGCGCGTACCGGGCCCCCTCCACCGCGCGGGAGCGGGCGCTGCACGAGGTGTTCGCCGATGTGCTCGGCCGCCCCCGGATCGGTGTGGACGACAGCTTCTTCGACCTCGGCGGCGACTCCATCATCGCCATGCAGCTGGCGGCCCGCGCCCACCGGGCCCAACTGGTCATCACCACCAAGGACATCTTCCTCCACCCGACCATCGCCCGGCTCGCCGAAGTGGCCAAGGACACCGGCGCACGGGACGAACCGCGAGGTCAGGACCGTGCGCCAGCAGGCCCGCTGGTCACGCTCTCCGACGCCGAGCGGGCGGAACTCGCCCAGGACGGGCGGCGGATCGCCGAGGTGCTGCCGCTGACGCCCCTCCAGCAGGGCATGCACTTCCACGCGGTGCTCGCCGCCGACGGCGTCGACGTGTACACGGCCCAGGCCCCCGTACGGCTGACCGGCCCGCTCTCGTCCGACGCCCTGCGCGAGGCCGTCGGGGCAGCTGTCGCCCGCCACAGCGCGCTGCGGGTCTCCTTCACCCTGCTGAGTTCCGGCCGTCTGGTCCAGGTGGTGCACGAGGAGATGAGCGTGCCCTGGCGGGAGGCCGACCTCTCGGGGCTCGCCGAGGACGAGCGCCGCCACCGCCTCGCCGAGCTGATCGACGAGGACCGGCTGCGCCGTTTCGACCTCGCCGAGCCGCCACTGCTGCGAGCCACCCTGGTCCGGCTCGCGGCCGACGACCACCTGCTGCTGGTGTCGTACCACCACGGGCTGCTGGACGGCTGGTCGCTGCCGCTGTTCTTCCGCGACCTGTTCGCCCTCTACGCCACAGGAGGCGGCGCCGGGGACGGCGGCGCCGGGGACCCGCCACCCGTGCAGTTCGCCGACTTCCTGCGCTGGCTCGCCGCCCAGGACGCGGAGCGGGCGGCACGGGCCTGGGCCGAAGAACTGGCCGGCCTGGACGAGCCGACCCTCGTCGCCCCCGACGCCGAGGCCGCCTCCGCCACCGTGCCCCATCTGGTGACCGAACTCCTCGACCCCGAGCGGACCACCGCGCTGGCCACCGCGGCACGGCGCGCGGGCCTGACCCTCAACACCGTGGTCCAGGGCGCCTGGGCGGTGGCGCTCGGCCAGCTGCTGGGCCGCGACGACATCGTGTTCGGCGCGACCTGCGCCGGACGCCCGCCGGAGCTGCCGGGCTCCGAGGACATCGTCGGCCTGCTCATGAACACCGTGGCGGTCCGGGTGCGGCTCGACCCGGCACAGCCACTCGTCCAGCTCCTGGCCGACCTCCAGCGCCGACAGGCCGAGCTGGGCCCGTACCAGCACCTGGGCCTCGCCGAACTGCAGCGGACCCTGGGCCTCGGGGAACTCTTCGACACCGTCGTCGGATTCGAGAACACCCCGGTCGACGGCGAAGCCGTCCAGAAGCACATCCCCGGCCTGCGGATCTCCGTCGACGACCGGCCCGTGCCCGGCGCCACCCACTATCCGCTCAGCCTGGTCGTGGTGCCGGACGAGCGCCTGAGCCTCGAACTCAGCTACCGCGCCGACCTGTTCACCGCCGAGGCCTCCCAGGCCCTGCTGACCCGGGTGAGCAAGGTCCTTGACGGCTTCGTGGCCGACCCGACGGCGCCGCTCGGCCGTATCGACCTGCTCACGGCGGGGGAGCACAAGCGGTTCCGCGCCGCCGCCGCCGACGGCCCGTCGCACCCTGTCGCGCGGACGTTCCACGAGCTCTTCGAGGAGCGGGTCCGGGCCAAGCCTGAGGCCGTCGCGGTGTACGAAGGCTCGCGGGCCGTCAGCTACGCCGACCTCAACGCGCGGGCCAACCGGCTGGCCCGGGCGCTGGTGGCGCAGGGCATCGGCCCCGAGGACACCGTCGCGGTCGCCGTCCCCAAGTCGGCCCGGTCCATCCTCGCCGTCGTCGCCGTACTCAAGGCGGGCGCCGCCTATCTGCCGCTGGACCTCGGATACCCGCCGGAGCGGCTGCGCCAGGTCATCGCCGATGCTCGGCCCGCTCTCGTCCTGACCACCGCCGAGGCGGCCGGGCCGATGTTCGAGGCGGGCGACGGGCGGACCCTGTGCCTGGACGGCACGAACACGCAACTGCTCGATATCGACGATGGGTTGATCGGTGGGCTGTCGGGCGAGGACCTGACCGACGCCGACCGCGTGGCGCCGCTACGGCCCGAGAACACCGCGTATCTCATCTACACCTCCGGGTCGACCGGCCGTCCCAAGGGTGTGCTGGTGCCCCACCGCGGCCTCGCCGCCCTGGTCGCCCAGCAGCGCACCGGTCTGCAATTGCGCGCGGACGAGCGGGTGCTGCTGTTCGCCTCGCCGAGCTTCGACGCCTCGGTGTGGGAGCTGACGACCGCCCTGCTGACCGGGGCGAGCGCGGTCGTCGCGCCCGCCGGCGAACTGCTGCCGGGCCCGGCCCTGGCGGCCACCGTGGCCCGGCACGGCGTGACCACGCTGCTGCTTCCGCCGTCCTCGCTCGCCGTGCTGCCCGAGGACGGTCTGCCGCCCGGTGTCACCCTCGTCGTGGGCGGCGAGGCATGCCCGCCCGAACTGGTCGAACGCTGGTCGTCCGGGCGCCGCATGGTCAACGCCTACGGGCCCACCGAGGCGACCGTCATGGCCACGATGAGCCGCCCGCTGGCAGGCCGGACCAGACCGCCGCTCGGCCACCCGGTCGCGGGGGCGCGGGTCTATCTGCTGGACGGCGCGCTGCGGCCGGTGCCGGTGGGGGCGCCGGGTGAGCTGTATCTGGCGGGCGAGGGGCTGGCGCGCGGCTACTTGGGCCGGGCCCGGCTCACCGCGGAGCGGTTCGTGGCCGACCCGTACGGCCCGGCCGGCTCGCGGATGTACCGCACCGGCGATCTGGCGCGCCGTACGCCGCACGGCGCCCTGGAGTATCTGGGCCGGGCGGACCAGCAGGTCAAGGTGCGCGGCTTCCGGATCGAGCCCGGCGAGATCGAGACGGTGCTGGCCGACGACCCCGCGGTCGCCCAGGCGGTCGTGGTCGCCCGCGAGGACCCGGCCGGCCGGCGGCTGGTGGCGTACGTGTCCCCGGCCGCCGATGCCCGGCCGGACCCGGCGGCCCTGCGCGGCCGGGTCGCCGCCGCCCTGCCGGACCATATGGTGCCCGCGGCCGTCGTCGTCCTGGACCGGCTGCCGGTCACGCCGAGCGGCAAGCTCGACCGGGCGGCCCTGCCCGCGCCCGACTTCTCCGGCACCCCCGCCTCCCGGGCGCCCCGCACCGCCCTCGAGGAGCGGCTGTGCGCGCTGTTCGCGCAGGCCCTCAAGGTCGAGCGGGTCGGTATCGACGACAGTTTCTTCGACCTCGGCGGCGACTCGATCAGCTCGGTCAAGCTCGTCACCCTGGCCCATGCGGACGGTCTGGACATGGCGCCGCGCGATGTGTTCACCCACAAGACGGTGGCCGCGCTCGCCGACGCGGTGAAGGAACTCGCTCCGGACACCGGCATGGCCACCGACGCGGACGAACCGGAAGAGCCGCTGATCACCCTGGACCAGCACGAACTCGACGCCTTCGCCGAGGACTGGCAGGAGCCGGTCTGAACCCCCGGCGACGGCCGGACACTTCCATCGCACGACCACTGGGCCAATACGGCCGGGACCCTGCTCGGCCGGCCCCGTGGGGCACCACCACGCGGCCCGGCAGCGGTGCGCGGGCCGCACAGGACCGAACGACGGACGACCCGAGCGGTCACGACCCGGTGGAGGACCATCGACATGACAAGCACGTACCCCGCTGCCCGCGCCCTCCGCCCGGGAGCGGCCGATCCGGCCCCCGGTGCCCCCGACACCCCTCTCGAATACCACCTCGACACCCGCGAGGCCGCCGAACTGCGGGCCGTCGCGGCACGGTTCGCGGACACCCAACCTGCCCCCGACCAGCCGGAGTTCTACGACGGCGACCACGCGGCCGAGGAACTGCTGCCCGCCGGGCTGCGCGGCTTCCTCCTCTCCTACCGCCGCACCGAGAGCACCGCCGCGTGCGTGGTGCACGGCTTCCCGGTGGACGACGACCGGCTCGGCCCCACCCCCGGCCACTGGCGCGAGGCCATCGGCGGCCGGGCGGCCAGGGCGCAGGAGCTGTGGCTGGCGATGTGCGGTCTTGCGCTGGGCGATCCGTTCGGCTGGGTGACCCTCCAGGAGGGTCGCATCATCCAGAACATCCTGCCGATCCGCGGCGACGAGCGGCGCCAGAGCGGCTACGGCAGCGAGAGCCTGCTGGAGTTCCACACCGAGGACGGCTTCCACCCCAACCGCTGCGACTATCTGCTGCTGTTCGGCCTGCGCAACCGGGACCGGGTGCCGACCGTCGTGTCCTCCGTCCGCGACGTCCGGCTGAGCGATCACGACCGTACGGTGCTCGCCGAGGAACGCTTCCACATCCTGCCGGACACCGAACACATCCGGCAGCTGGAGGCGTCCGCGCCCCGCCACCCCGCGCTGCCCAGGCTGTACGCCATGACGGACCGGCCGGTGCCCACCGCGGTGCTCTTCGGCGACCGGCTCAATCCGTATCTGCGCATCGACCGCCCCTTCATGCGCGTGGGCCCCGGGGACACCGAGGCGGCGGCCGCGCTGGACCGGCTCATGGACGAACTGCGGCGCGTCCAGCGGGAGATCGCGGTGGGCCCCGGCTCGCTGCTGATCGTGGACAACTACCGCGCCGTACACGGCCGCCGCGCCTTCACCCCGCGGTACGACGGGACCGACCGCTGGCTCAAGAAGCTCACCGTCAGCCGCAATCTACGGCGCAACCTCAGCGGATACGCCCTGGAGCACCCCCGTGTCATCGTCTGAACCCGGCCCCGACACCACCCTGCCGACTCCCGAGGAAAGGCAGCCACACCCCATGCGCACCGTCATCGTGTCCGGCGCGTCCAGCGGAATCGGCCACGCCACCGCCGAGAGGTTCGCCCGCGGTGGCGACTACGTGGTCAACCTCGACCGCCGGCCGCCCGCCCCCGGCACGGTGGACGGCCCCCGCGAGGGCGGGGGCCAGGTCCGCTGGGTCGAGCTGGACGTCGCCGACTGGGCGGGCGTCCGAGCCGTGGTCGACCAGGTGCACGCCGAACGGGGCCGGATCGACGTCGTCATCGCCAACGCCGGCATCAGCGTCCGGCACGGCATCCTCGACCTCACCGAGGAGGAGGCGCGGCGCACCCTGGACGTCAATCTGATGGGTGTCCTCGCGCTGTGGCGCCACACCGTCCCGCATATGCTGCGCCGCGGCGAGGGCGTTCTGCTCGCCACCGCGTCCGTCAACGGCTCCCGTGGCTATCCGCTGTACGCGGACTACAACGCCAGCAAGGCGGGGGTGGCCTCGCTGTGCCAGACCTTCGCCATCGAGCTGGCCCCCCTCATCAGGACCGCCTGTGTGGCGCCCGGCGCCGTGCTCACGCCCATGCAGCGCGCCGAGTACACCGACGCCATGCTCGACGAGGTCAACGAGCGCATCCCGGCCCGCCGCCACGCCCTCCCCGAGGAGATCGCGGACATGTTCCACTTTCTGGCCTCCCCACAGGCGTCGTTCGTATCGGGCCAGCAGTTCGTGGTGGACGGGGCCGAGACCGCGGGGGCGACCACCGCGTTCTTCCCCGGCCCGACCAAGCCCCTGGGCTGAGCGCCCCCATACGCCGTACCGCAGCGTCCCGTGCCCCAGCGTCCCGCCACCACGCCTAAGGAAGCCGCCATGGACACCCGCCGGGCTCTCGCCCCACAACCGCTCGACCAGCTGGATCTGGCCGATCCCCTGCTGCACGCCCATCACGACCTGGGGCCGCTGTGGCGTCGGCTGCGCGCCGAGGCCCCCGTGCACTGGCAGCCCGAGACCGCGCGCGGCCCCGGGTTCTGGGCGGTGAGCGGCTACGCCGACGTGGTCTCGGTGCTCAACGACAGCGAGACCTTCACCTCCGAACGCGGCAATGTGCTCGACACCCTGCTGGCGGGCGGCGATTCGGCGGCCGGGCAGATGCTCGCCGTCACCGACGGCAGACCGCATCAGGCGCTGCGCAGCGCCCTGCTGAAGCCGTTCTCGCCGCGCTCCCTCGAGGTGGTGGTCGACAGCGTCCGGCGCGGCACCCACGCGCTGGTCGAGGAGGCGGTGGAGCGGGGCGAGGTGGACTTCGCCGCCGATGTGGCCGCGCATATCCCGCTCGCCGCCATCTGTGATCTGCTCGGTGTCCCGGCCGCCGAGCGGCAGCACATCATCGACCTCACCTCCGGCGCGCTGTCCTCGGCGGACGGCGCGCCCACCGAGGAGGCCACCTGGGCGTCCCGGAACGGCCTGTTGCTCTACTTCTCGGAGCTGGCCGCACAGCGCCGCGCCAAACCGTACGACGACGTGGTCAGCCTCCTGGTGAGCAAGGAGATCGACGGCCGGCCGCTGACCCACGAGGAGATCGTCTTCAACTGCTACAGCATCATCATGGGCGGCCATGAGACGACCCGCTTCGCGATGGTCGGCGGTCTGCGGGCGCTGATGGAGCACGAGGACCAGTGGCAGGCCCTCAAATCCGGCCGGGTCGCCACCGCCTCGGCCGTCGAGGAGGTGCTGCGCTGGACCACCCCGGCCCTGCACAGCGGCCGGACCGCGACCCGGGACGTCCTCCTCGACGACCGGTTCGTCGAGGCGGGGGACATCGTGGTCACCTGGCTGGCCTCCGCCAACCGCGACGAGCGGGTCTTCGAGCGGCCGGACGAGTTCGACCTGTCCCGCACCCCCAACAAACACCTGTCGTTCGCGCACGGCTCGCACTTCTGCCTCGGCGCCTTCCTGGCCCGCGCCGAGCTGACGGCCCTGCTGGAGAGCTTGCGGGAGCTGGTCGAGGCGGCCGAGCCCGCGGGCCGGCCGCGGTATGTGTACTCCAACTTCCTGAGCGGCATGTCGGCGCTGCCGGTGTCCCTCACGCCGAGTTGCCGTGTGCTTGCCGGGCCCGTTGCCTGGGAGGGGCCCGAGGCTGGGCTTACCGTCGGAAACATGACTCACACTCCTGCCGCCGTCGGCGCCGAAGCCGTCTCCGCCGTGGTGTGCGGCATGGTCCGGCTGATCGCCCCGCGCAAACTCGACCAGGTCGAGCTCGACCACCGGCTCGTCGGCGATCTCGGCTTCCACTCCCTCGTACTCGCGGAACTCGGCTACAACCTGGAGGATCTGTACGGCCTCCGGGCGCTGACCCCGGAGGAGACCATGAAACTGGAGCGCGTCAAGGACGTGATCGAGTTCGTCTCCACCGAAGTGGCGAGCGGCCGGGCACAGCTTCCCGACGAGGAGGAGCTGTCCGACCTCTTCGCCCGCTACGGCGCCGACGCCCCCACGGCATGACCGGCGAGGTGTCCGACCGCCCCTCCTACGCGCTGGCCGCGGACTTCGAGCGGGTGCTCGGCGACCCGGCGGCGAGCGGCGGTCCGTTCAGCCACGCGGAGACGGTCGAGCACGAGGAGCTGGGCGCGCTGCCCCCGGGCGCGGTGGACCTGGTCCGGTCCTGGGGGTTCAGCCGGTATCTGGTGCCCGAGCACTTCGGCGGCGGGCTGCGCAACCTGGAGCAGCTGGTCCTGCTGACCCGTGCGCTCTCGCGCCGCAATCTGACCGTCGCGGTGATGTTCGGCTCGGCGCTGCTCGGCGTCAACCCGGTGTGGCTGTGGGGCGACGAGGAGCAGCGGGCCCTGGTGGCACGGGGCGTCCTCGACGGGGATCTGGCGTGTTTCGCGGTATCCGAACCGGACCACGGCAGCGATCTGGGGACCAACGAGACGACGGCGTCGCCGGACGGTGGCGGATATGTCCTCACCGGGGAGAAGTGGCCGGTGGGCAACGCCACCCGGGGCCGTTTCCTCAGCGTCTACGCGGCCGTCGAGGGCGTCGGCCCGTCCCTGCTGCTGGTCGACAAGCGGCAGCTCACTGCCGGGAGTTGGGACAACCACCCCTTCGTCCGGACCGTGGGCCTGCGCGGCCACGATCTGAGCGGGATCACCTTCCGGGACACCGAGGTGCCGGCCGGCGCCCTGCTCGGCCGCCCCGGCGCGGGCCTGGCCCAGATCCTTCAGGTGCTGCAGATCACCCGCACCGCCATCGGCGCGCTGTCGCTCGGCACCATGGACTCGGTGCTGCGGATCGCGCTGCGCCACGCATGCTCGCGGGTGCTGTACGGGCAGGAGATCTACCGCATCCCCGTCATCCGGCGGCACTTGGTGCACGCGCATCTCGACCTGCTGATCGCCGAGTGCGCCACGCTGCCGGTGGCACGCGCGCTGTCGGTCGCCCCGTCCCGGCTCAGCCTGTGGTCCTCCGTGGTCAAGTACCTCGTACCGACGCTGGGCGAGGAGGTCGTGCAGGAGTCCGCCCGGGTCCTGGGGGCCCGCGGCTATCTGCGCGAGGGCGTGGCCGCCGGTGTCTTCCAGAAGCTCCAGCGCGACCACGCGATCGCGAGCGTCTTCGAGGGCACCACCCATGTCAACCTCCATGGCATCGCCTCTCAGCTGCCCACCGTGGCCCAGGCGGCCGACCGCCCCGCGCCCGGTCAGGACGGGGTGCTGCGGCAGCTCTTCGACTGGTCCCAGGAGGCCCCGGTGTGGCATCCGTCGGGCCGGGCGCTGCGGCTGACCAACGCCACCGAGGACGAGATCACCCGGGGGTGGGGCCCGGCGGTGGCCGAGGCTCGCCTGATCGCGGAGCGCGAGCTGCCGGTGTCCGAGGCCGACGCGCTGCTGAAGGTCCTTGACGCGCTGTCGGCCCGCCGGGCGGCCTTCTACACGCGGATCGCCGCCGAGTCGTTGGACGCGGCGACGACCGAGGGACAGGACCGGGCCGCGGAGCACTGCGTCCACCACGCGGCCGCCTCATGCCTGTACACCTGGCTGTACTCCTTCGCGGGGGAGCGGGCCTCGGCCGGGGGTACGGGATGGCTGGTCCTCGTACTGCAACGGCTGCTCGCCCGGCTCGACCCCACGGCCGGCCTTGAGGAGAGCCTGCTGCCCTGGCTGGAGGAGCTGATGTTCGCCTGCCTCGACGGCCCGGAGTACTTCTCGCTCCGGGCCGTCAAGGCAGCCGCTGCCGTCAAGGCAGCCGCCGGAACGGCGGAAGGCTGAGCGGGGGCCGGCCGCCGCTCAGGCGGCGGTGTTCTGGGAGTGGCGTGCCAGCTGTGTCACGACATGCCGCACCAGGGCATGGATGCGATAGGTGTACTGCCGCTCCCGGTGGGTCTGGACCAGCGAGGCGTCCGCCAGCTCGGCCAGCAGATGGGCCACCCGCACCATCTCGGGGCGGCGGCTCGGTTGGGCGGTCAGTACGTCGTCGAGCGAGAAGCCGTCGGGCAGGGCGACCAGGTCGTGCAGCAGTTCACGGTGTGGCGCGGGGAGCAGATCGTAGCTCCAGCGCACGCTGTCGGACAGTGTGCGATGCGCGCTCAGGCCCCCCGTATCGGCCTGGCCGAGCAGATGGAAGAGCGTGTCTTCCTGGAGGAGAGAGGTCAGCGGGAGCGATCGGAGCCGCTGTGCGGCGATCTCGATGGCCAGCGGCACCCCGTCCAGGAGTTGGCACAACGTGGTGACCAGCGGGAGGTGATGGGCGAGATCCAAGGTCGGCAGCGCGGCCTGCACCCGGCGCAGCAGGAGCTCCACCGCGCTCGGCACGGGCATGTCACGGCCCTTGGGGCCGTCCACGCGCAGCGGTTCGACCTCCCAGGTCTCGGCCGCGCTGGCGGCCAGGGCGCGGCGCGAGGTCACCAGCAGATGGAGCCCGGGATGCTCGTCGAGCAACTGCCGTGCGGCGCGGGCCGTCTGCTGCGCGACATGTTCGGCGCCGTCGAGCACCAGCAGCCGTCGGCCGCCGCGCGCGCCCGCGAGAGAATGTCCGGTTACGCCGGTGAACTCCCGTGTGACGCGCGTCAACTCGGCACGTGCGTGTGCCGGGTCGAGATGTTCGGGCGGGCAGTCGCGCAACTCGACGACCGCGACTCCACCGCGGAACAGCGGACGCAGCCGGGACGCCGCCGCGAGGGCCAGCCGTGTTTTGCCCACCCCGCCAGGACCGGTGAGTACGACCAGCCGGCTGCGCTGGGCGGAGGCCAGAACGTGGCGCATATCGAGCTGTCTGCCCACTAACGGATCGCCGAGCGGCCGGGGGCCGTGCCACGGCGAGGGCTCCGCCGAGCGGCCGCGGTGCGCCTCCGGGCGCTGTTCGGGCAGCGCCGCCATGTCGTCCGCGCCCCAGGGCGCCGTTTCCGGTGGCGCCGCGGGTGCCGCGCCCAAGGCGCTGAGCAGCAGGGCCACCGAGGTTCTGCGCGGGTTGGTGTTGGAGCCCGTCTCCAGATTACGGATCGTCCGCACGCTCACCCCGGAGCGCTCGGAGAGCTCTTCTTGAGTCCAGCCGGAGATTCGGCGTTGGCTGAGCAGAAAGTCGCGCAACTGATGAATGTCGGTCCCGTCGAACGACATGAATTCATTTGGAATCACCATGGAGTGAGTCCCCCTTGCTTCCCCGCTTGTGCATGCTCCAGAACCCGAAAAGTCATGTGCACGCAATGACAAAGTCCCCGTAGAACAGCAAGAAGACCGAGGTGTGCCGGTGTGGCAAGAACCGGACCCTACTCGACAACTCGGCCGAGTGGGAGTGGTAGTCTTGACATGAAAGCGCCAGGTGTCCACTAGTTGACAACTCCGCCAATGCGGCTCGAAGTGGACATCCCGACATTACGCGCTCTTGAAACATTCTTTCTTCGTCACACGACCGCTCCCCTCGGTGAGCGGCAAATTTCCCCCGTGAATTGCCGGTGCACTGCCTGGCCCGGGGCAACGCGCATCGACCAGCATGCTGCGCGGGATCCACGCGGGGCCCGGAGCCCCAACGGGCGAGACGGCGAAGGAACAGGGGGGCGCAGTCGATGGCGCGGTCACGTCCCGAGGAGTCCGAGGAGTCCGAGGAGACACAGGGCGCTCAAGGGAAGCGACCGTCGCTCTGGCGCAACCGCGACTACCTGTACTGGTGGTCGGGAAACGGTCTGTCCACCCTGGGCACCAGCGTCTCCACGCTCGCCTTCCCGCTGCTCATGCTCTACGCCACCGGGTCCGCGACCCAGGCCGGCACCATCACCGTGCTGCATATGCTCGGCAAACTCGGCACCCTCGCGGTGGGCGGAGCGCTCGCGGACCGGGTGTCACGCCGCGCCATCCTGTGCCTGGTCCCCCTGGTCGAGGCGGTGGCGATGGCCGCCGTCGCCCTGCTGGTGTACCGGGGCGACCCGCCGGTCCTGGGGCTCGACGCGCTGGCGCTGGTCAGCGGGTTGGCCGCCGGGCTGAAGGTCGGCGTCTCGACACCGGTGCTGCGCCGGATCGTCCCCAAGGAGCAGATCGCCACCGCGACGGCGCAGGGCATGGGCCGCGACATGGTCGTACAACTCGTCGGCGCCCCCCTCGGCGGGCTGCTGTACTCGATGGCCCGCTGGATCCCGTTCCTCTTCGACGCCGTCTCCTTCGTCTTCATCACCCTGAGCTCGCTGTTCATCCGCCGCCCCCTCGGCCCGGACCGGCACACCGACGGTGAGCGGCACACCGGCCTGGCCGAGGACATGAGGGACGGTCTGCGGCTCATCAGACGCAGCGACTATCTCGTGTTCACCCTCGCGTGGGGAGCCCTGCTCAACACCGTGGCGCAAGGGCTCACCCTGCTGTTCGTCGTGCTGGTGCGGCACCGCGGTGGCGGGCCGACCGCGGTCGGCGTCGCGACCTCGCTCGCAGTCGTCGGCGGTGTCATCGGGGCCGTCGCCGGACCGTGGCTGATGCGCAGCCTGGGCGCGCGGCGGGTGCTGCTGTTCTCCGCCTGGGTGTTCGTGGCCTCCTTCGCCGTGGTGGCGCTGGTGCCCGAGCCGTGGCAGATCGGCCTGGTCCTGATGGCCGGCATGATCAGCATGGTGCCGATGAACGTCGTCATCGAGTCGTACGAGGTCCGGCTGGTTCCGGACGCGTATCTGGGCAGAACCGCCGCGACCAGCCAGTTCTTCTTCCAGGCACTGCAGTGGATCGGCCCGCTGGCGGCCGGTGTCCTCGCCGACGCCCTGGGGGTGGAGGCGGCCGTGCTGATCCTGGCCGTGGCCATGGCCCTGCTGGCGCTCGCCCTGCACACCGCCCGGCGCCAACTGAGCGTTCTGGACATCCCGCTGGCCGAGGTGCCCGAACTTCCGGCCCCGCCCGCGGCGGCCGGCCGTCCGTCCGAAACCGAACCCGTTCCCCCGCACGCCGGGGGCTCGACCCTGAAGCGGTGAACACCCACCGTGGGAGCGAAGGGACAACACGTGGCCACTTCAGTGGAGATGGGCATCGTCGCGACGGGCACGTCCTTCGGCGAACAGCGCGGTGTGGCCGAGACGGCCGGTGCGTATGTGCCCGACCCCGAGGCCGTCGGCGCCCTGGGGTACCGGACCTACCACCGGGTGGCCGACGGTGTCACCGCCACCGACCTCGCCGCCGAGGCGGCCCGCGAGGCGCTGGCGGACGCGGACCTCGACATCGTCGACATCGACCTGATCGTCGTCGGCCACTCCGATGTCCCCGAGTATCTGGGCTGGGACTCCTCGGCGGCCGTGGCCCGGGCGTTGGGCGCATACGGCACCCCCACCGTGCTGTGCACGCAGGTGTGCGCCGCCTGGTCGGTGGCGCTGGACCACGCGGCCGGCGCGATGGCGCTCTCGGCCGACACCGAGACCGTACTGGTGGTCCTGGTCAACGCGGCCAGTGAGGCGCACACCAACAGGATGGACTTCAACGGGGCCATCGCCAGCGACGGGGCAGTCGCCGCCGTGCTGCGGCGCGGACACCCACGCCTGCGCCGGCTCTCCTCCGCCCACTTCACCAACCCCGAGTACGCGGACTTCTTCCGCATCGAGTTCGGCGGTTCCGCCGCTCCCGTACCGCCCGCGGGCCGCGCCAATCTGCACGCGGACCCGATGGTCGGCATCTTCCGCCACTTCGACCGCGACCCCGGGCGCTTCCAGGCGTTCATGAAGGAGATCAGCGGGCGGATCGCGGACGTGGTCGACCAGGCGCTCTCGCGCGCCGGCAAGGACCGGACCCAACTGGCCCGGCTCATCTACCTCAACGACAACCAGCAGGCGATCCGCGAGGCCGCCGACGCCGTCGGTCTCCCCATCGAGCGCACCAACGCCGAACTCGCCCGCGAACTGGGCCATATGGGCGCCGCCGACCAGCTGATCTGTCTGCGGCGCCATATCGAGGACGGCGAGGTGGCGCCGGGGGATCTCGTGGCACTGGTGGGTGTCGCAGCGCCGGGCATGCACTGGTTCTGCACGCTCATCGAGGTGTGAGCCCATCGAGGTGTCAGCCCATCGATGTGTGAGCCCATTGATGTGTGAGCCCATCGATGTGTGAGGACGTCAGGAACCAGTGGAGGGAAACAGCATGTCCGCGCAGCCCCACACCGCACCGCCGGCCACTCCCGTCGTCTCCGAGGAGGACATCGCGGCCTTCGTCGTCGAGCGGTTTCTGCCCGGCGTCGACGCGGCCGAGCTCGATGCGGAGTACGACCTGCTGGCCACCGCCGTGATCGACAGCCTCGGTGTGCTGCGGATCGCCGAATGGCTGGCGGACCGCTATCGCATCGTCGTCCCCGACACGGAGCTGACCAGCAGAAACTTCCGCTCGGTTGGCGCCATCCGGACCACGGCCGAGCGCGCGGCGGCCGGAGAGGGACACGTATGACGGACACGTTCGTCACGAGGTTCGCCCAGCACGCGGCCACCCGGCCCGCCGCGCCCGCGCTCATCTGGGAGGACCGCGCGATCGGCTACGCCGAGCTGTACGCCATGGCCTGCCGGGCCCGCGCCCAGGTCGAGACCGCGGCACCGGACGCCTCCCGCCCGGTGGGCCTGCGGATGCGTAAATCCCCCGAGGCGGTGGCCCTGGTGCTGGGCGCCCTGATGGCCGGCCGCCGCATTCTGCTGCCGTCCCATGAACTGCCCGACACTCCGGCGAAGGAACTGTACGAACAGGCGGGATGCGGTGTCGTACTCGGCCTGGCCGCCGGTCCGCTGATCGACCGGGTGGTGGACCCGCACACGGTGTCCGGGAGTGCCGGAGGGCCGCCGCCGACACCGGTCGCTGACGACGCCATCGGCTTTATGCTCACCACCTCCGGCTCGACCGGCCTCCCGAAGATCGTCCCGCTGTCGTTCGGGGCGGTCACCCGGTTCACCGCGTGGGGTGCCGAGACCTTCGGGATCACGCCGGGCACGGCCGTACTCAACTATGCGCCGCTCAACTTCGATCTGTGTCTGCTGGATGTGTGGACCACCCTGGCGTACGGCGGCACCGTCGTCCTGGTCGACCCCGAGCGGGGCGCCTCGGCCGGCTATGTGCGCGATCTGGTGGTCGACCACCGCGTCTCGCTCATCCAGGGCGTACCGCTGCTGTTCCAGCTGCTCGTGGAGGCGGCGGCCGGCGAAGAGCCGCTGGCCGGGCCCGAACACCTCGTCTTCGCCGGTGACAGCATGCCCGCACGGGTGCTGGCCGGGCTCTTCGCGGTCTTCCCCAAGGCCCGCTGGTACAACAACTACGGCTGCACCGAGACGAACAACAGCTTTCTCCACGAGGTGGACCGCGCCCACCCGGTCCGCACCCCGCTGCCGATCGGCCGCCCGCTGCCGGGTGTCAGCTGGCTGATCGTCGGCGGGAACGGGCGCGCGCTGACCGGCCCCGGACAGGGCGAGCTGCTGGTCAACACGCCCTTCCAGACCACCGGTTACGCGAATGTGCCGAGCGAGGAGAAGTTCGGCCCGCATCCGGACGGCGTCCCCGGCCTCGTCTACTACCACAGTGGTGATATCGCCACCCGGCACGAGGACGGCTCCCTGAGCATTCTCGGGCGCACCGACTTCATGGTGAAGGTCCGGGGCTTCCAGGTGAGCACCCAGCAGGTCGAGGGCATCCTGCTGGACCACCCGGCGGTCGTCGAGGCCGCCGTCGTCGCGATCCCCGACCCGGTGGCCGGACACCGACTGCACGCCCGGCTGCGCCTCGCCGAGCCGGGCTCGGTGGGGGTGCTGGCCCTGCGGCAGTACTGCGCGGAGCGCACGGTGCGGGCGGCCATCCCCGGGGTGATCGAGACGGTGGCGGACCCGCTGCCCAGGACCTCCACCGGCAAGATCGACCGGAACCGGATCAGGGAATCCCTGGCCGGGGCGAGTGTCACCCACGCGCCGCGCGGAAGCTCTTGAACACCGCGCTCACGCCCAGGGCGAGCACGATCAGCGCCGTACCGGCATAGGCTTGGTCCGTTGACGACCACAGGGTCTCGGCGTCATCGAGGAAGTCCGGGTTGAAGACGGACTTTTCGTTGAACACCCAGGCCAGCGGAAGCACGAACATCGCCTGGGCCACGGCGTTCCCAGCGGCCAGGGGGACGGTCCAGCCGCGCGCGGCCACCCGGGCCAGCTGGATCACCACAAGCCCCGCGAGCCCGGCGAGCATCGGCCAGACCCAGCCCGACCACAGCTGCGGATCCAGCACCTCGATCCGCTTGCCGTCGCCGCCCGCGCCGTCCACCCGGTAGGGATCGGCGGTGTGCTGCCAGATGATCAGCCCGAACAGCAGCCCGTACCACACCGCCGCCGCGCAGGCCGCCACGCCGCCCTTGTCCGGCTGCCGGACCTCGGGCAGGTCGTCGGGTGTCCAAGTGGCGGCATCGACCACGTCCTTGCGGTGCCGGACCCGCTCCATCACGCCGAACACCACGGTGAGCACCGCGATCATCTGGCAGCCGAGCGTGAACAAGGTGCCGATGCCGGAGCCTATGGCCGAGCCGAGGTTGTCGTCGTCCAGCACGTCCAGCACGACGAGTCCGAAGGTGACCGCCGGCAGTAACGTGCACAGCAGGGTGACGAGCAGTCGGATATACGTCGGATAGAGGTCGGGGCCGATCAACGCGAGCGGCCGCTCCGTATAACGAGCGGCGTACCGGACCGGATCGCCCAGCTCGCTCAGCACCTCGCGCTCCGCCACCCGCGGGTCGGCCGAGCCGCGCCCCTCGACCGTGTCGGCGATGGTGGTGCGCAGCTCCTCGGCGATATCGTCCCGCTGCTCGGCCGGGAGCCGCCGGACCACCTCGTGCACATATCGCTCAGTGAGCACGCTCGTACTCATCCGCTCTCCTTGGTAAGTCGTGAAATCGAGGAGACAAGGTCCTGCCACTCGCGCACCAGACCGGTGCGGACCCGGGAGCCGTCGGGGCTGACCTGGTAGAACTTCCGTGGCCTGGACTCGTCGGTGTTCCACTCGCTGGTCAGCAGGCCCTGCTTCTCCAGCCGGCGCAGCAGGGGGTACAAGGTGTTGCCGTCGACGGTAACCCCCGCGTCGTTCAGCGTCTCCAGGAGCGCATAGCCGTAACTCGGCTTCCGGAGCAGCGCCAGACAGGCCAGTACGACCGTCCCGCGGCGAAGCTCCTGAGCCTGGGCAAGGGTCAGTTCTTCTACGGACACGCGTCACACGATACTGTGCGGCACACACTAATGTCACCCCTCGGGGTCGGGGTGATATGCCACGGTCGGGAGCGTGATCGTCACCGAGGCCGCCCCGCCGCCGGTGGTGTGTTCCACGGTGCCGCCCATGGCCTCGGTGAGGTCGCGGGACAGCCGCAGCGACGGGCTCTCGCGCTCGCCGTCCACCGCGCCACCGGTGGTGTCGCCCGCGATCCGGACCGTCAGCCGGCCCGGCAGCGCCTCGGCCGTGAGGGTCGGCGGGGCGTCGGGCGGGCTGTGGCGCAGGGCGTCGGCCACCAGCGTGGCCAGCACCCGGGCGAGGAGGGCGGCGTCGGCGATGACATCGGGCAGCCGTTCCGGCAGCCGCAGCGAGATGGAGTGGCCGCCGGGGCCGAGGTCGTCGAGGGCCGCGGTCAGCGCCTCGTCCAGGTCGACCGGGCGCAGATAGAGCGCTCCGGCACGCGGTCGTACCTGCTCGTCGAGGTCCGTCCCCGCGCCGCGCCGGGCGAGTCCGCCCCGGGTGTGTGCGACGCCGATCTGCGCCGCACACGCGGTGAGGATGCGGCGGTCGTCGCCGCTCAGGCCCCGGCCGCGGGCGGCCAGGGTGAGACGGTCGTCGATGGGCGCCTCCACATCCGCGTCGTACGGTCGCTCGGGTGGCCGGACACCGGTGCTGGCGACGACGTACCAGCGGGGTTCCGGGCCGTGGTCCGTATCGCGTTCCAGCAGGCTGACCGCGGTGAGGGAGAAGTTCTCCCGAACCTGTTCCAGCAGGGTCGGCAGGGGCTCCCCGCGCATCATGGCCGCCGCCATCCGGCTCAGCGCCCGGGCCTCGGACGTCGCGCGGACGGCCTGGTGCGTATGGCGGGCGGCCGTCCCCGCCACCGTGCCCACCAGCCACGCGGCGGCGAGGAAGACGACCAGCCCGACGACGTCGACGCCCCGTTCGACCTTGAAGGAGTGCATCGGCGGGGTGAAGTAGTAGTCGGCGAGCAGACCCGCCGCGACCGCGGTGAGCAGCGCGGGGAGACGTCCGCCGACGAGCCCGGCCAGCACGACGGCGAGCATGTAGAGCACCAGGGCACCGGACAGGCCGACACCGGCGCGCAGCCCGGTGAGCACGAGCGTCAGCAGGGGCAGCAGCAGCGCGGCTCCCACGAGCGCGGACCAGTACCGCACCGGTCCGGTGCCGCCGTGGCCGGGCCGGGGCAGCCGGGGCGCGGAGGCGCCCGCCGCCGCCTCGTGGGTGACGATATGGACGTCGATGGGGCCCGAGTCATGGATGGTCCGCTGTCCCACACCCGCGTGCAGCAGCAACGAGAACCTGCCGCGCCGGCTGGCGCCGAGCACGACCTGGGTGATGTTCTCGGCCTCCGCGAACTGCAGCAGCGCCTCGGGGATGTCCTCGCCGGTCATCTGGTGGTAGCTGCCGCCCAGCGACTCCACCAGGCCGCGCTGGCCGGCCAGTGCGGCCTGGTCGCCCCGCGCGAGCCCGTCGCCGGGCACGACATGGAGGGCCAGCAGCTCACTGCCGGGCGTACGGGCGGTGATCCGGGCGGCGCGACGGATCAGCGTCTCGCCCTCCGAGCCGCCGGTCAGGCCCACCAGAATGCGCTCCCGGGTCTCCCACGGGGCGGTGATGCCGTGTTCGGCGCGATAGCGCTGCAGACCCTCCTCCACCCGGTCGGCCAGCCACAGCAGGGCCAGCTCGCGCAGCGCGGTGAGGTTGCCGACCCGGAAGTAGTGGGTCAGGGCCGCCTCGATACGGTCCGGGGGATAGACATCGCCGTGCACAAGCCGCCGGCGCAGCGTCTCGGGCAGCAGATCCACCAGCTCGATCTGGTCGGCGCGGCGCGCCACCTCGTCCGGCAGGGTCTCGTGCTGGGTGACGCCGGTGATCTGGCGTACGACGTCGTTCAGGGACTCCAGGTGCTGGACGTTGAGCGTGGTGACCACGTCTATGCCCGCCTCCAGCAGCTCCTCGACGTCCTGCCACCGCTTGGCGTTGCGCGACCCCGGCACATTGGTGTGCGCCAACTCGTCGACCAGCGCGACCTGCGGGCGGCGGGCCAGCACCGCGTCGAGGTCCATTTCCGTGAAGGACACCCCGCGGTGGACCAGGGTGTGGCGGGGGATGGTCTCAAGCCCCTCCGCCAGCGCCGCGGTCGGGCGCCGCCCGTGCGGTTCGACCAGGCCGATGACCACCTCGGTGCCCAGGGAGCGCAGCCGCTGGCCCTCTTGGAGCATGGCGTACGTCTTGCCGACCCCGGGGGCCGCCCCGAGGTAGATCCGCAACCGTCCACGGGCCATCGGCGGACTCCTGTCCAATGTGGGGGCGGCGCGACACGATCACGCGCTCCGCACTTCCATGGTGCGCTCGCGGAAACCGCCCGGCCGCCGCTTGTCGGACCCGTTCACCGTGTCGCCGTCAAGGAGGCGTCAAAACCCGGGCGCCGGGTGCCAGGGGTCCGATAAAAGAGCGCACGTATGTGCGACGGGGTCCGAAAGCTGGGTGCTCCGACTCACGGAGGGTCTCACGCACCATGTCGACGGTTTCCCGGGGCCAGGGCCCGGCCAAGGCTCCCCGCGAGGGTGGCGAGGAGCCCCCGATACGGCCCTCGACGCAGGCGTACGGCCCGACCCCGGGGCCGGGCGGCACCAGCTCACCGCGACACAGGGCCTGGCGGCGCTCTCACTGGACGCGATGGCGTCCGTCGCCTACGGCCCGGAGGCCATCGTCCTGGTGCCGGCCGCCGCGGGAGCGCACGGCCTCGGCTTCACCCTGCCGGTCACCCTGGCCATCGCCGGGCTGCTGGCCGTGCTGGTCGCCTCGTACCGGCAGGTGATCGCGGCCTTCCCGAACGGCGGCGGGGCGTACGGCGTGGCCAGGGCACACCTGGGCAACCGGGCCGCCCTCGCGTCACCCCGGCACCCGCGTCACCGTCCTGATTCCCGAGACCGAGCCCGCCCATCTGTGGCAGCGGCTCCTCCAGAACCAGCGCGGCGCCGTCGTCGCCCACGCGCTGCGCCGCGACACCGACGCGGTCATCTGTCGGCTGCGCTTCCGGCCGCCCGCCGCGGGCTGAGGGGCGCGCGGTCACGGCACACTCACTCGATCGGTCCGATTTGCGGCAAGACACGCCGACGTCCCAGGACCTGGCGGCACCGGCGCGCTAACAAGGGGCGTCGGCGGTGGCATCCGGCGCTTTGGCGAGGGCGCCGGTCACCGCCGACAACCGCCCACCCCGCCGGGGGAGCGGTCCCCTCACGACCTGCCGGGGTGCTGCCCATATGCCGGATCTGCTGTTCATCGCGGTCACCGTCGTGGTGTTCGCCGTCATCGGCCTGGTGGCGAAAGGGGCCGGGCGACTGTGAGCGTCGCACGCGCGGCCGCCGGTCGGCACACGACCGGGATTCGCCTGCTGTCGCCGCGCGGGCGACAGTCACATCAGCCGCTGCCGCGGCGGGGCGAACCAGAGAGCACCGTGAGCGTCGCACGCGCGGCCGCCGGTCCGCACACGACCGCGATGGCCGCACCTCTGCGCCGCGCGGGCGACAGTGCCCGCGGCGGAGCCGCTGATGTGACGGGCAGCCGCTGTCGCGGCGGGGCGAACGGAGAGGCACCGTGAGCGTCGACAACATCGTCGGGCTCGTCGTGGCCGTGGCTCTGCTCGGCTATCTCGTGCTGGCCCTGATCTTCCCGGAGAAGTTCTCGTGACCGGCACCCTCGCGGGCTGGCTGCAGATCCTCGCGCTGGTGGCCGCGCTGGCCCTGTCGTACCGGCCGCTGGGCGACCACCTGGCCCACACCCTGACCACCTCCCGGCATCTCGCCGCCGAGCGGCTGGTCTACCGGCTCGGCGGCGTGGACGGCGACGCCGACCAGGGGTGGTCGGCCTATCTCCGCGGGGTGCTCGCGTTCTCCGCGGTGTCCGTCCTCTTCCTGTACGGATTCCTGCGGCTGCAGAACCATCTGCTGCTGTCGCTCGGCAACCGGCCGATGCCCGCGGACCAGGCGTTCAACACCGCGGCGTCCTTCGCCACCAACACCAACTGGCAGTCGTACTCGGGCGAGTCGGCGCTGGGCCATGTGGTGCAGATGGCCGGGCTCGCGGTGCAGAACTTCGTCTCCGCCGCCGTGGGCATCGCCGTCGTCGCCGCCCTGATCCGCGGCTTCACCCGGGAGCGGACCGAGCAGGTCGGCAACTTCTGGGTGGACCTCACCCGGATCGTGCTGCGGGTGCTGCTGCCCATCGCGTTCGTCTTCGCGATCGTGCTGGTCGCGGGCGGGGTGATCCAGAACTTCCACGGTGTCGAGTCGATCCGGACCATCACCGGGGGCCACCAGAACCTCATCGGAGGCCCGGTCGCCTCACAGGAGGTGATCAAGGAGCTGGGCACCAATGGCGGAGGCTTCTACAACGCCAACTCCGCCCACCCCTTCGAGAACCCCAACCCCTTCACCAACTGGCTGGAGATCTACCTCCTGCTGGTGATCTCGTTCTCCCTGCCGCGCACCTTCGGGCGGATGGTCGGGGACCACCGCCAGGGTTATGCGATCGTCACGGTCATGGCCGTGATCTGGGCTGCCTCGATCGCCGTGGTGACCGTGGACGAGCTCCACAGCGTCAGCAGCCAGGCGGGCCAGGCGGCGGGCGGAATGATGGAGGGCAAGGAGCAGCGCTTCGGCATCTGGGCCTCGGCCCTGTTCGCCGCGTCCACCACCCTCACCTCCTGCGGAGCGGTCAACTCCTTCCATGACTCCTACACGCCGTTCGGCGGCGGGATGACCATCTTCAACATGATGCTGGGCGAGATCGCGCCCGGCGGCACCGGCTCCGGCCTCTACGGAATCCTCATCCTGGCGATCATCGCGGTCTTCGTGGCCGGGCTGATGGTCGGCCGCACCCCCGAGTACCTGGGCAAGAAGCTCGGCAGCCGGGAGATCAAGTTCGCGTCCCTGTACATCCTGACCACACCGGCGATCGTGCTGGTGGGCGCGGGTCTGGCCATGGCGCTGCCGGGCGAGCGTGCCGCCATGCTCAACCATGGGCCGCACGGCTTCTCCGAGGTGCTCTACGCCTTCACCTCGGCCGCCAACAACAACGGCTCGGCCTTCGCCGGGCTCGGCGCGAACACCACCTGGTACAACACCGCGCTCGGCCTGGTCATGCTGTTCGGCCGCTATCTGCCCATGGTGTTCGTGCTGGCGCTGGCCGGGTCGCTGGCGCGGCAGCAGCCGGTGCCGGTCACGGCGGGCACGCTGCCCACCCACCGGCCGCAGTTCGTCGGGCTGCTGACCGGCGTGGTCCTGATCGTCGTCGGCCTCACCTACTTCCCCGCACTCTCCCTGGGGCCGCTCGCGGAAGGTCTTCAGTGATGTCCTCGACCACCGCCGAAGCAACGGCGCACCGGGTCTCGGGCGGTCTGCTCGACCCCCGACAGCTCTTCACCTCCCTGCCCGACGCGGTCGGAAAGCTCGACCCCCGGACCATGGTCAGGAACCCGGTGATGTTCGTCGTGGAGGTCGGGGCGGTCCTCACCACCCTCTCGGCCATCAAGAACCCGAGCGTCTTCGCCTGGGTGATCACCGTATGGCTCTGGCTGACCGCGGTCTTCGCCAACCTGTCCGAGGCCGTGGCCGAGGGGCGCGGCAAGGCCCAGGCGGAGACCCTGCGGCGGACCAAGACCGCCACGGTCGCCCGCCGGCTCATCGACTGGCGGCCGGGTGCGAAGACCGCCAACGGGGCCACGGGTGATGCAGCGGGCGAGGAGTCGGTGCCCGCGGCCGAGCTCCGGCTGGGCGACCATGTGGTCGTCGAGGCGGGGCAGACCATCCCGGGCGACGGCGATGTCGTCGAGGGCGTGGCCTCGGTCGACGAGTCCGCGATCACGGGCGAATCGGCCCCGGTCATCCGCGAGTCCGGGGGCGACCGGTCCGCGGTCACCGGCGGTACCAAGGTGCTGTCCGACCGGATCGTCGTCAAGATCACCTCCAAGCCGGGGGAGACCTTCATCGACCGGATGATCGCCCTGGTGGAGGGCGCCGCGCGGCAGAAGACACCGAACGAGATCGCGCTGAACATTCTGCTCGCCTCACTCACGATCATCTTTCTGCTCGCGGTCGTCACCCTCCAGCCGTTCGCCATCTACGCGCACGCCGAGCAGACCATCGTCGTCCTGATCGCCCTCGTGGTCGCGCTCATCCCGACCACCATCGGGGCCCTGCTGTCCGCGATCGGCATCGCAGGGATGGACCGGCTCGTCCAGCGCAATGTGCTCGCGATGTCCGGCCGGGCCGTCGAGGCCGCGGGCGACGTCAACACCCTGCTGCTGGACAAGACCGGCACCATCACCTTCGGCAACCGCCAGGCCGCCGAGTTCCTGCCGGTCGACGGGGCGGGCGTCGACGACCTCGCGGACGCGGCCCAGCTCTCCTCGCTCGCCGACGAGACCCCCGAGGGCCGTTCGGTGGTCGTCCTCGCCAAGGAGCGGTACGGACTGCGCGCCCGCGACGAGGGCGAACTGGCCCGCGCCGAATACCTGCCCTTCACCGCCCAGACCCGGATGAGCGGCGTGAACGTCGAAGGCCGACAGGTCCGCAAGGGCGCCGCCGCGGCCGTCACCGCCTGGGTGAACGAACACGGCGGGCGGCCCGGCGACGAGGTCCAGGGCGTCGTGGACCGGATCTCCGAATCGGGCGGCACCCCGCTCGTGGTCGCCGAGCGTACGGAGGGGACCGCCCGGGTCCTGGGCGTCATCCACCTCAAGGACGTCGTCAAACACGGTATGCGGGAGCGGTTCGAGGAGCTGCGGCGTATGGGCATCCGCACCGTCATGATCACGGGCGACAACCCGCTGACCGCCCGCGCGATCGCCGACGAGGCGGGGGTCGACGACTTCCTCGCCGAGGCCACGCCCGAGGACAAGATGGCGCTCATCAGAAGGGAGCAGGCGGGCGGCAAGCTGGTGGCGATGACCGGCGACGGGACCAACGACGCCCCGGCGCTTGCCCAGGCGGACGTGGGCGTGGCCATGAACACCGGCACCTCGGCCGCCAAGGAGGCCGGGAACATGGTGGACCTGGACTCCAACCCGACCAAGCTGATCGAGATCGTCGAGATCGGCAAACAGCTGCTGATCACCCGTGGTGCGCTGACCACCTTCTCGATCGCCAACGACGTCGCGAAGTACTTCGCGATCATCCCCGCGATGTTCGCCGCGGTCTACCCCGGCCTGGACAAGCTCAACATCATGCGGTTGCACAGCCCCACCTCGGCCATCGCCTCGGCGATCGTCTTCAACGCACTGATCATCGTCGCGCTGATCCCGCTGGCGCTGCGCGGAGTGCGCTACCGGCCGTCCTCGGCGGCGTCCCTGCTGAGCCGCAACATCCGGGTCTACGGCCTGGGCGGGCTCGTCCTGCCCTTCCTCGGCATCAAGCTGATCGACCTGATCGTCCAGTTCATCCCGGGACTGCGCTGACCCCTGACACAGGAAGAAGGCGAACCCCATGCCCGGCCCCCTTCCCCGCACGGTCCGCCGCCATCTGTCCGCCCTGCGGCTGCTGCTCGTGTTCACCGCGGTGACCGGCATCCTCTATCCCCTCGCCGTCACCGGCGTGGCGCAGCTGGCGTTCCGGGACCAGGCGGACGGCTCGCGGATCGAACGCCGCGGCAGGACCGTCGGCTCCAGCCTGATCGGCCAGAACGTCGGCCCCGACCCCCAGTGGTTCCGGCCCCGCCCCTCCGCCGGCGGGTACGACCCGCTGGCCTCCGGCGCGTCCAACCTGGGGCCGAACAACCCGGACCTGGTCAAGGCGGTCGAGCGGCGGCGCGCAGCCGTCGCCGCGTACGACAAGGTCGACCCCCAGGACGTACCGGTCGACGCCGTCACCGCGTCCGGCTCCGGCCTCGACCCGCATATCTCGCCGACGTACGCCTATCAGCAGGTCAACCGCGTCGCCAAGGCCCGCGGTCTCAAGCCGACGACGGTACGGCGGCTCGTCGCCGCACACGTCCAGGGCCGGGTCCTCGGCTTTCTCGGCGAGAAGCGGGTGAACGTCGTCGAGCTCAACGCCGCGCTGGCCGGTGACAGGTGACGTCGAGCGGCCACCCCGGAGGCCCGGTGACGGCTCAGCCGACGTGTACGTGGGGGCGGCGGGTCCGGTCGGGCTCGGCCTCGCGCAGCACCTCGCGGGTGACCGGGGCGACCTCGCCCTGTCCGAACAGGAAGAACCGCAGGAACTGGGCGAAGGGGCTGCCCTCGGTCCACTCGAAGTAGATATGCGGCCGGCACCCGGTCAGGTCCCGCACATGCAGCAGCAGCGCGGCCAGCGAGTTGGGGATGCTGGAGCCGTCGAGGGTGAGCACCCGGTAGCGCCCGTGCAGCACCTCGCCCCGGACGCGCAGCGCGGATTCGAAGTCGGAGGGGTCGCGGACGGTGACCTCGACGAAGACGAAGTCCTCGTCGACGGGGATGTCGTTGTCCGCCCGGATCTGCTGGATCTTGTCGCGGTACTCGGCCGCGTCGCGGCTGTCGGGCTCATTGGCGATGAACCGCATCCGGCGGGTGGCGGTGTCACGGACGAACCGCTCGGCCATGGGGTCCAGGTCCACCTCGGTGACGCGCAGCTCGAAGGCGCGGGCCAGCCGGGACAGCAGGGAGACGGCCATGATGCCCGCGATGAAACACGCGCCGATCTTCACACCGTCGGGCCGCTCCACGACATTGACCGCGGTCGTGTACCCGAAGACGGCGGAGATGACGCCGAAGCCGATGGTCCAGCCGCGCTGCCCGGCGCGCCGGGCAGCGATGGTGACGGCGATCGCGGCGGAGGTCATCAGGACCAGCACCCCGGTGGCGTAGGCGCCGCCCTGGGCGTCGACATCGGCGTCGAAGATCCAGGTGACCAGGAAGGCGACCAGGATGAAGACGATGACCATGGGGCGTACGGCGCGGGCCCAGTGCGGCGCCATGCCGTAACGGGGCAGATAGCGCGGCATGAGGTTGAGCAGCCCGGCCATGGCCGAGGCGCCGGCGAACCACAGGATGCCGATGGTCGCGGCGTCGTAGACGCTGCCGAACCCGGAGCCCAGGTACTCATGCGCCAGGAAGGCGAGCGCGCGGCCGTTGGCCTGGCCGCCGTCCTTGAACTCGTCCTGGGGGATGAGGAGGGTGGTGATGAAGCTGCTGGCGATCAGGAAGACGCTCATGATCACCGCGGCGGTGGTGAGCAGCTTCTTGGTGTCCCGGATCCGCCCCACCGGCCGCTCCTCGGTGTCGCCGGGGCCGCCGTCGACATGAGGCATGACGGCCACGCCGGTCTCGAAACCGGACAGACCGAGCGCCAGCTTGGGGAACACCACCAGCGCCAGGCCGACCATGACGAGCGGATTGCCGTGTTCGGCGGTGAGCGCCTGGGACCAGTCGGTGACCACGTGGGAGGCGGTGGCCACATGCCACAGGCCGACCAGCACCACCACCGCGTTGAGCACCAGATAGACGCCGACCAGGACCACCGCCACCCCGATGGCCTCCGTGAAGCCCTTGAGGAAGACCGCGCCGAGGAGGGCGACCATGCCCAGTGTGATGACGACCTCATGGCCGTGCAGGGTGCTGGTGAAGTGCGGGTTCTCGACCAGGTGGGTGGAGGCGTCGGCCGCGGAGAGGGTGATGGTGATCAGGAAGTCGGTGGCGGCGAACCCCAGCAGGGTCAGGACGAACAGCTTGCCCTTCCAGAAGGTCAGCAGCCGCTCCAGCATGGCGATGGACCCCTCGCCGTGCGGGCTCTCCTGCGCGACCCGCCGGTAGACCGGCAGCGCACCGGCCAGGGTGACGACCACGAGCACCAGGGTGGCGATGGGGGACAGCAGCCCGGCGGCCAGGGCGGCGATGCCGGGCTGATAGCCGAGCGTGGAGAAGTAGTCCACACCGGTCAGGCACATCACCCGCCACCATCGCTGACCGCGGTGGCCCTCGGAGCCCCCGGAGCCCTCGGAGTCCTGGGTCTGCGTGCCCGGCTTTTTGCTCATATCGGACAGGCCCTTGAGCATCCAGGCGCGCAGGCGACTCTCACCCGGCCCCTCCGGAGGGGCTTCCACTGGGGTGGAAGTGGTCATCGTGCACTCCTGTCGCTGCCCATAACCGAACACACCGCCGAGAGGGCGGCCAGATCAGGGTAGACGTGCCCCTCTCCGGCACCCCACGGCGGTGTGGTCGGGCCCGGCGTGTCGCGCCCGCTTCACGGCGGGCGATGCGCGTACGGTGCGCGCGGCGTCACTTGAGGCTGCCGAGCGTGATGCCCGACCGCCAGAAGCGCTGCAAGGAGATCATCAGGATCACCATGGGCAGCAGCGAGACGATCGAGCCGACGACGACCATGCCGGTCAGATCGGTGGAGGTGTCCATCTTGACCTTGAGCCAGGAGTAGAGGCCCAGCATCACGGTCCACTTCTCCTGGCTGCGCAGGAAGATCAGCGGTCCGAAGAAGTTGTTCCAGCTGGCGACGAAGCCGAGCAGAAAGATGGTGGCGGCCCCGGTCGACATCAGACGGACACCGATCTGGAAGAAGATGCGGTACTCGCCCGCTCCGTCGATCCGCGCGGCCTCCAGCAGTTCGGGCGGGATGGCCCCCTCCGCGTACACCTTCGCCAGATAGACGGAGAAGGCGTTGAAGAAGCCGGGCAGGATGATCGCGTAGGGCGTGTCGATCAGCTGCAGATCGCTGTAGAGGAGGAACGAGGGGATGGTGAGCAGCGCGCTGGGCACCAGGAACGAGCCGATGATGCAGCCCATCAGCACCCCCCGGCCGCGGAACTCGTACATCGCGAGCCCATAGCCGCAGGCGACGCAGATCAGGGTCATCCCGGCGGTGCCGACGACCCCGTAGTAGACGGTGTTCCACATCCACCGGATGAAGATGCCGTCCTGGTAGGTGAACAGCTGGTGCAGGTTGTCCCCGAGGTGGATCCGGGAGAACCACAGGCCGTCGGAGGTGTACAGATCGTTCTGGCTCTTGGTGGCGGCCACCAGCAGCCACCACACCGGGGCCAGCGAGTAGATGACGAAGAACGCCAGACCGGTGATGACCAGGACCTTGGTGCGCGTGCCATGCCGGACCGCACCGGGCGCGGTGCGGCGGCGTACGGCGCGCCGCCTGGCGGACGCGGATGCGGGCGCGGGCGCGGGCTGGAGTGTCGCTGTCATACGGGGGCCTTGTTGGTGAGTTTGTAGAAGACGGCGGACGCGGCGCCGACCACCAGGGCGAGGATGATGGACAGTGCGGCGGCGTAGTTGAACTCGCCCTGCTGGAACGCCCAGTCGTAGATCGCCATGATCGGGGTGAAGTCGCGGGTCACGGTCTCCGGGGTCATGGTCCGGAACAGCATCGGGTCACTGAAGATCTGCAGGGTGCCGATGATGCTGAGCACCGTGATCAGCACCAGGGACCGGCGCACCAGCGGCACCTTGATCGACCAGGCGATGCGCCACTCGGAGGCGCCGTCCACGCGGGCGCTGTCGAAGATCTCGCGCGGTACGGCCTGCAGCGCCGAGTAGACGATGAGCATGTTGAAGCCGACGCCGCTCCAGGCCAGCAGATTGCCGAGCGAGATCCAGATCATCTCGCCGCTGTAGAAGTTTGCGTCGATCCCGAACAGGGCGAGAAACGGCGTCAGCGGACCCACGACCGGGCTGTAGATATAGATCCAGATCAGGATGGCGACAATGCCCGGAATCATGTACGGGATGAGCAACGGCACCCGGAAGCGGGCGGCCAGGCGGTGGCTCAGCGCGTCGAGCAGCAGCGCCATCATCAGGCTGAGCAGCATGATGGTGGGGATGGCGACCGCGGCGAAGAGCGCCACCCGCAGCATAGCGGCCCAGAAGTGGGCGTCCTCCAGGCCCCGCGCGAAGTTGTCGAACCCGGTGAACTCGACGGTCTTCTCGCCGAATCCGAGCCCGGAGCTCTGCTTGGAGTAGAGGCTCTCGCGCAGCGCGAGGAGGACGGGGGCCAGGGTGAAGAGGGCGAAACCGATGAAGAAGGGGGCGGTGAAGGACGCCCCCTTCAGCGCCATCATCCGCCGCCATGGCAGCCGCGGCGCCGCCGCGCCGGGCGCGGGCCGAGGGCCCGTGGCCATGGCCTCGGCCCTCGATGTCTTGGCCCTCGACGTGTCGGCCTTGGACGTGTCGGCCATCGACGTGTCAGCCATCGACGTTGATGTTCTTCCGCTTGAGGTCGGCGACCGTCCACTTCTGCATATGCTCCAGCGCCGCCTTCATGGTGGTCTTCTTCGCGGTGACCTTCGCCCACTGGTCCTGGAGCTCGGCGAACATGCCCGTGTAGTTGGGGCCCGCCACCCAGTTGTCCCGGCCCGCCTTGACCGACTTGAGGATCACGCCGCGCGCCTCGGACTTCCTGGGGCCGAAGAGCTTCTCCGGCACCGCCGAGTCGACCCACGGGGAGGGGTCGGGGATCGCGCCCGGCCAGGTGTACTGCTTGGTGTCCTTCTGGTACGAGGCGTCGGTCGAGTCCTTCGAGGTGTTCAGCCACACCGCGGCCTCGACCGCCTCCTTCACGTGGTCGCAGCCCTTGGGCACGATCAGACCGCTGGTCGGCGAGTGCATCGGGGTGACGAACTCGGTGGCGTCCTTGAACTGCGGCCGGTCCACCGGTTCCCAGTCGCCCAGCGACTTCTTGTACTCGCGCTCGTAGTTCTGCAACTGCCAGGTGGAGGTGGGCAGGGACACCATCTTCCCGGAGTCGAAGTAGTTGATGAGCGCGGGCCTGTCCGTATACGTCTGATGGGCCACCAGGTCGTTGTCGACCAGTTGCTGGATGACATCGGCGGCCTTGAGCGACTCAGGAGACAGGAAGTCAATCTTCCACTTGTTTCCGTCGATCTTGTACCAGGAACCCCCGGCCTGCTGCACCAGTTCGATGAGGGTGCTCGGGTCTTCACCCGCCAGATTCATGACGTAGATGCCGTGCTTCTTGAACTCCTTGCCCGCGGCGATCACATCGTCCCAGGTCTTGGGCGTCTTGACGCCGTACTTGTCGTACACCTTGCGGTTGATCATCATGAACGGGGGCGTGGCGCCGCCCGGGACCGCGAAGTACTTGTCCACCGCCCGCGCGGAGGGCAGCGCCGACTCGGCGAACAGGCCCTTCTTCAGATACGGCGTCAGCTCCTCCGTCACGTCCTGGGCCAGCCCCTCGGAGGCCAGGGACGGCGCCTCGCCGAAGTTCTGGACCAGACACGGGACGTGTTTCTGGGCGGCTACCGCGTTGCGCAGATTCTGCTGGGTGCCGGGGTTGTCGGCCTGCTTCACAAACTTGAGCTTGATGTCCTTGTGTGTCGCGTTGAACTTGGCGACCACCGGGTCGACGTTCTTGGCCTCGAGCCAGTTCCAGTACTCGATGGTGACCGGGCCCTCGGCCTTCCCGGTCGTGCCGCCATCACCGCCGCCGCAGCCGGTCAGGACGACGGAGAGCACCACCGCCGCACAGGTGGCCACTCTGACCCGCTTGCTGTTCATGGATTCCTCCCGGGGAGCCGGTGATCGGACCATAGAAATCGGTCTCTGTGGAAGCTAGAGGTGAGGGTTCCGCTGGACAAGATGTCGTGCGCGGAAATTTTCGGACCCTGGTAAATTCGCTGCTCATGGTCGGTGGTACGAACCGGTAGTTCGGAGTCCGGTGCGATTTGGGATAGAGATCGATTGCTAGTGAGCAGGGCGGGCGCCGGCCAGGGCGGGGCGGGCGCCGGCCGGGGTCGCCGGGCTCACGCGGCGCGTTCCAGTTCCGTGTGATCCACCTGATGGGACAGCGGCATCCCGGCCAGCAGCCGCTCCAACTCACCCACCGCGGACAGGCCCAGTCGGCGTACCTCGTTGCCCTGCGACCCCGCCAGGTGCGGGGTGATGAAGACGCCCGGCGATTCGAAGAGGGGGGAGTCCGCAGGCAGCGGCTCCGGATCCGTGACGTCGAGGACGGCACTGAGCCGCGCGGTGCGCACCTCCTCGGTCAGCGCGTCGTGGTCCACCAGGCTGCCACGCGCGGTGTTGATCAGCACCGCGCCGTCCGGCATCAGCGCGAGCTCACGGCGGCCGATCAGGTGGTGGGTCTCGGGGGTCGCGGGGGCGTGGATCGAGACGATGTCGCTGTGCTGGAGCAGCGCGTCCAGCGACAGCAACTGGACGCCGAGTGCGGCCGCCTCGGCCTCGCCGACGTACGGATCGGCGAGGAACACCTCGAAGTCCAGCGGGCGCAGCAGCTCGATGACGCGCCGCCCGATCCGCGAGGCGCCGACGATGCCGACGCGCCGCCCGAAGTTGCCGATGCCGGGGATGATCTCGGCGAGGGGGAAGGTGCGCAGCGAGCGGTAGCGCTCGCGGGCGGCGAAGAGGTCCTTGCCCGCCAGGATGATCATGCCGAGGGTGTACTCGGCGACCGGCAGCGCGTTGGCGTCCGCGGCGGACGAGACGACCAGCCCGCGCTTCCACCAGCCGGGGGCCATGATGCCCTTGACCGAGCCCGCGGCGTGCAGCACGGCACGCAGCTTGGGCGCGGCGTCGAGCACCGCCGCATCGATCAACGGGCAGCCCCACCCGGTCAGCAGGATCTCGGCCCGCCCGAGGGCGCTCCGTACCCGCGGATCCCGGAAATCCTCGGCGATCAGCGACGGATCGACCTCCACGGAGGCCCGCAGCCGGTCCAGTACCTCGGGCGGGTAGACGCTCGGCAGGGTCTTCGTACTCATGGCGAACAACGCCAGTGGGCGCTCGGGCAAGGCATGGCCTCCGGCTCGGGGGATCTCATAGCAACCGGTCTCTATAGCAACCGGTCTCTACGGTATGGCCGCGCTCGCGAGAGGGTCAATGGAGCGGGAGCGAACGGCTGCGCCGGGGGATGCGACCGGTTGCCGTGAATGGATTGGCGTGGGGAGGGAGGCGGACATGGCAAAGGGCCCGGCGTCGGCGGTGTGCCGACGCCGGGCCCTTTGGTCCTTTGGCGGGTTCTTCGGGGCCTGAGGCGACCTCAGCCGAAGCCTTGATGGGTGACGCGATCCGCGCTCAGCCCCGATTCGGCAAGGAACTCCGTCAGCACGGCGCGCGGGTCCTCACCCCCGATGGCCGTCAGGATGTAGCCGGGGTGCGGGGCGTGTTCGACCTCCCGCACCAGGGCCACGAGCGTGCCGCTGTCGAGGGCGAAGGCGAAGGTGAACCAGTCGCCCAGGTCATCCCGAGTCAGCTCATGAGGGCCCCAGCGGGACTCCAGGCCCTCGGTCGTCACATCGAGCTGGGCGACATACGCCTGAGGAGACCCTTGGAATGCCTCCGCGTCGATGCGCCGCACGCTACCGCACCTCCGTGACGAAAACGGGAATCCTGGCGAAGTCCTCGCCACCGTGGTGGACTCTACCCACCCCCGATTCGCTGCCGAGCTCCCACGCCACATAGCCAGGCGGTGTGTTTCTCAGCGGCTTGGGCTCGACGGAGGTGTAGAACTCGAAGCTTCCGGGTGGCGCGCTGTTCGGAATGGCGCCTCGGTGGGCCTGCACCATCTCCTCGCCTCCCCAGCGTGAGGCGCGGCCCCACAACTCTCCCGACTCGACGACCTGCTGCGTCACCTCGACCGTCTGTGTCGGTGACCCCAGCCGGTGGAACGGTCCGTACAGGTCGCTGACCGCACCGATGCCGGGGTTGGGCGACTCCAGCATCAGGGGCGGTCGGGCAGCCGGCGGTTGCGGTGACACGGGGTCTCTGCTGAACAGGGACCTCAGACGATCCCTGAGGGAGGGCTTGCAGGGCGCCAGACCGTGGGGGTCGCTCCAGGTGGTGGGGTTGTGGACGTAAGTGGCGGGGTTGGGGGCGGGGGTGAGGCCGAGGGGGTCGGGGGTGAGGTAGCGGGCGGTGGTGGGGTCGTAGTAGCGGTGGTGGTTGTAGTGGAGGCCGGTTTCCGGGTCGTAGTACTGACCGGGGAAGCGGAGGGGTGTGTAGGTGGTGCTCTCGGCGGCCCAGGTGGTGGTGCCCCAGAGGGTGGTCCGGGTGTTCCAGGCGATGTCGCCGGTTTCGTCGATGAGGTGGGTGGGGGTGCCGACGAGGTCGGTGACGATCGCGAAGAAGCGCTGGTCGATCTCGCGTTGGGTGGTGGTGTCGGTGATGCGCTCGGTCTGGGCGATCGGTTGCAGGCCCTGGTGTTCCCAGGTGAGGGTGACGGGCCGGGGAAGGCCGGTCGTCGTGGTGGTCTGCTCGACGAGGACGGGCCCGTCCCAGGTGAAGTCGGTCTGCTCGGCGATGGTGTGGCCGTCGTCGGCGAGGCGTTGTTTGGTGGTGCGGCGGCCGAAGGGGTCGTAGAGGTAGCGCCAGAGGGTGCCGTCGGGGGTGGTGACGGTGGTCAGGTGGTCTTCGGTGTCCCAGGTGTAGCGCCAGGTGTCGGGCTTGCGGGAGAGGCGGGTTTTCTGGCGGAGGGTGAGGCGGCCCGCGTTGTCGTGTTCGTAGCGGATGTCTCCGGCGCGGGTGATGCGGGTGCCGGTGTAGGCGCGGGTGCCGATGGTGTCGGTGCCGGGGTGTCGCTCCGGCCAGCTGGCGTGGGTCTGGTTGCCCGCCTCGTCGTACGCATAGCTCTCGGTCCAGCGCCTCGCGTGGACGGTGGTGACGCGGCCCGCCGCGTCGAGGTCGAAGGTGCGGAGCCCGGCGTGCTGGTCGTCGATGGCGGTGAGGTGGCCGTCGGCGCGGTAGGTGTAAGCCCGGTGGTGGACGGGGTCGGTCGCGGCCGGGCCGGTGAGGGTCTGTTCGGTGAGTCGGCCGAGGGGGTCCCAGGTGTGGGTGAAGGTGAGGGTGTCGTCGAGGTGGCGCTTGGTTTCGCGGCCTGTGGCGTCGTGGTCGAAGGCGAGGGTGTGGCCGGAGGCGGTGAGGGTGGTGCGGTTGCCTGCCGCGTCGTAGGTGTAGGTGGTGGTGGCGCCGGTTGGGGTGGTGCGGCGGGTGCGGCGGCCCAGGGCGTCGTAGGTGTGGGTGAGGATCCGGCCGTTCACCATTTCGGATTTGACGCGGCCCATGCGGTCGCGCTGGTAGGTCACCTCGGTGTCGGGCCCGGTGGCGGTGGTCAGGCGTCCGGCGGGGTCGTAGGTGAAGGTGGTGGTCTGGCCGTCTGTGGTTTTACGGATCGTACGGCCGAGCGCGTCGCGTTCGAAGGCCACCGTCTGGCCGAGGGGGTTGGTGCGGGCCGTGAGGCGTCCTACCGCGTCGTGGGTGTAGTTGAGGGTGCGGCCGTCGAAGTCCGTCTCGGACACCATGCGGCCCGCCACGTCGTACTCGTAACTCCAGGTCAGGCCCTGGGGGTTGGTGACCTGGGTGAGGCGTAGCGCGGTGTCATGGGTGAACTCGTAGCGCACCCCGTCCGGGTCGGTGCGGGAGGCCAACAGGTCGAATTGGGTGTACTCGTAGGTGGTGGTCGCGCCGGTGGGGCCGGTGTGGCTGGTGCAGTTGCCCTCGCCGTCGTAGGTCCATGACTCGGTTGTGCCGTCGGGGTAGGTGCGAGCGGTGAGGTTGCCTTCGACGGTCCACTCCAGGTGGGTGGTGTGGCCGAGTGGATCGGTGATGGTGGTGGGGCGGCCGAAGGGGTCCCGCTGGTAGCGGGTGGTGGCGCCGAGTGGTTCGGTGATCTCCACCGGGAGGCCCGCCGGGTCGCACATCACGCGCGTGGTTTGCCCTAGCGCGTCAGTGGTGGCGATCAAGTGGCCGTGGTCGTCGTAGGCGTAGGTGGTGGTGTGGCCGGCGGGGTCGGTGAGGCTGGTGCGGCGGCCCGCCTCGTCCCAGGTCTGGTGCCAGGTGGTGCCGTCCGGGCCGGTGATGGTCACCGGGAGGCCCAGGGCGTTGTAGCTGGTGTGTGTTTCCAGGCCGTCGGGGCGGGTGAGGGTGGTGAGGTGTCCGGCTTCGTCGTAGGTGTGGGTGGTGGTGTGGCCGAGGGGGTCGGTGTGGGTGAGGGGGCGGTGGTGGCGGTCGTAGGTGGTGCGGGTGGTGTGGCCCAGGGGGTCGGTCTGGGCGATGACCTGGCAGGCGTCGTTGATGACGTAGCGGCTGGTGTGGCCGTCGGGCGTGGTGACGGTCGTGACCCGGTGGCCGGTGGCGGGGTCGGCGTCGTGGTAGTCGATACGGACCGATATATGGCCCGCCTCGCCGCCTTCCGCGATACATCGGTCGCGGTTGTCGTAGACGTAGTCGTAGCGGCGGTCGTTGGTGTCGGTCCAGGAGATGACCCGGCGCTCGTCGTCGTACGCGAACCGCAGCGGCAGCCCTGAGGAGTTGATGACCTCGGTCAGGTTGCCGTTGGTGTAGCCGTAGCGGACGATCTCCTGGTCCGAGCCGTCGGGCGCGGCATCGGCCAGGTGGAGGGCGGTGATCCGGCCGCCGGCGGTGGTCAGCTTCAGGTGATAACCGGCGCTGTGGCGGATACCTGTGGGCGCCCCCTCACCGTCGTGGTCGAAGGTGATGATGTGGCCGCTTCGGTCCATGACCTGCGCTAGCCGCGCAACCCCGTCGCCCCCGCCCTCCGGGCCGGTGAAGTGGCAGGCGCGGCCAGTGGCAGAGTCGGTGAGGGTGTACTCGCCGTGCGCGTCCCGCTCCAACGGCCACCGCGGACCCGCCGCGGGAAGGGTGGGCAGGCCGGGAGCCGGGTGCGGATAGGACAACAGCAGCCCGTCCTCGCTGACGAACACCACGCCCTCGGCGTCGATCTCCAGCCGCTGGTCGGCCGTGCTCGACCACGAGGGACCGAACCAGCCCCCGGCCGCGTAGCCGGATTCCGCCCGGCGGCGGAAGATCAGCGGCAGCTCGCCGGGGAGCGCCACATCCGTCTGGGGCAGGAACATCTTCCCGGTCGCCAGGTCCACCGGGTCCGTGCCATTGCAGGTCTTCCCGGCGTCCTTGCGCGCGAACGGATGCGACCCCTCCTTGCGCAGCGCCGCACGCGCCGCATCCTCCCCACCACGGGCGTACCGCGCCGCGGTCATGCCCTCCCGGGCCGCACCCATGCCCGCCCGCGCCACGCCAAGACCCTTGGTCCCGACCAGTTCGGGCACCAGACGGCCCAGCCCCTCCGACGGATCCTTGGCGAAGGCGTCGAGCATGTTCTTGCCCGCCCCCACCGGGTCATTGGCCATCGTCACCAGCCCGGCCGCCGTGCTGTTCAGGTTGGTCACGTACTCGGCGGGGTGGGTGATGTTGTACGGGTCCAGCGGATTGAGCCCACGGGCGAAATTGACCAGTCCCGCCGTCCCCTTCACCACACCCCCGGCGAAGTGGTCCAGATCCAGTGCCATGCCCTGCAGGCCACTTGCCGCCTGCTCCGCATACGACGGCTTGGGCGGAGCGGCATCCCGCGCCTGCGCCACCGCCTTGACCGCCGTCTCCTCCGCCTTGTTGCGCTGCCGCCGCGCCTCGTCCAGCTTCTCCTGCGCGGCCTGCGCCTTGGCGGGGCCCGGGTCGGCGAAATCCCCCGGCTTCTTCGGCTTGGCCCCCGGTTCCTTCCCGTCCTTTACAGCGGCGTTGTACGTGTCCACGGCCGCGTTGTACGTTTCGACCTTCCCGTTGTAGGCCGAACGCGCCTCCTCGGATGCCTTCTTGGCGGCCTTGTACGCGTCGATGGCCTCTTGCGCCTGGCCCTGCGCCCACTCCACGGTGCCCGCGAAGCCCTCCAGCGCCACCGCGGCCTTCTCGCAGGCGTCGGCGGCCTTGAACCATTTCTTCGGTTCGATGGACACCTTGTCGCGGAAGGCGTCCGCGCTCTTGCCCTTCAGGTGGGAGGCGTCCAGCCCCTTGAGGCCATTGCCGACCTGGTCGAACGCCTTCTGGAAATCCCGCAGATGCGTAGCCGTGGACCGCAGCTTCCCCGCACTGCCGAAGATCAACTTCTTCGGGTCCTCGGTCTCATCCAGCTGCATCTCGGCGACATCGGCGCCCAGAGCGTTCGCTGCCGAGCGGGACTTGTCACGGACCCAGTCCGCCCCGCCCTCCCAGCCGACCTTGTCCAGACCCTCCGCAGTCTTGTTGCCCAGCCACTCCACACCGTCCCCGACGGCCTCAGTGCCCGACTCGACCGCGTCGTCCAACCAGTCGGGGGTCAGATCCCACCCCATCAGCCCTTGTCTCCCTGCCCCGGGGCGTGACCTGCCCAGTCTTGCGTTTGCGACCAATATGCACCGTACAGCAAGGTGCTCTGCCGCTAACGACGTGGAATGGGCTGGTGCGGTTCCCGCAATCACGCCCCGGTCACAAGCCGGGCCCTCAGCTGCCGGCCGGTGCTGTCCGCTCGGCCCGGATGTCGTGGCCGTCGGCGGTCAGACAGCGGCCGGTGGACAGGTCGTAACGCCAGCCGTGCAGGGTGCAGGTGAGCTCGTCGCCGTCGAGCTGTCCGAACCGGCCGAGGTCGGCGCGCAGATGCGGGCAGCGCCGCTGGACGCGCCAGTCGCCCAGTTCGACGTGTTGGCCGTCGTCGTGCCCGGAGTCGTAGTAGTTCTCCACGTACTCGATGCGCTCGCTGGACAGACACTTGAAGAACACGTACAGGAATTCGTTGTACGGCCCGATCCGGCTGGCCCTGAAGCGCAGGGACAGCAGCAGACTGTTCGACCAGTCGACCTCGCGCCGGGCGATGTTGGTGGCGACCAGGTCGCCCGTGGTGGAGAGCGTGTAGCGGCAGCGCTCACCGTCCCAGCGGCGGACCTGGCGGGCCGGGAAGTCGATCACGATCGGGGTGTCGTCCACATCCAGCCGCACCGGGCCGCCGACCCCGTCACAGATCCGGTCCGCGCGCGCCAACAGCGGTTCCCACCACTGCTTGAGTTCGGCCAGCAGGCGTTCGGGCGGCAGCGCCGGGGCGCGCGAGGCGCGCTCGGCGGCGAGCGCGGGCTGCTGTCTGCGGGCGAAGTCACGCAGGTATGCCTCCTTGTGCTCGAAGATGTGGTCGATCTCCTTGGCGGTGTAGCGGTGGGTGAGCTTGCACGCGGTGTGCAGCGGTTCGGCGACGGTGCCCGGCAGCAGCAGGTGTGCCGAGGTGTCCGGCCGCGCCTCGGCGAGCTCCGCCAGGAACTCCCGCTGGTCGACGAAGATGCTTGTCCCCTCACGGCCGGTGCCGTTGAACTGGAACAGGTCCTCGTCGAGGAAGCAGGGCGGGCCGGCGTTGGGGAACACGTGCTTGGCCTCGACGGCGTCGATATAGCGCAGGGCCCGCTCGGACTGCCCCTCGCGCTTACGGGCGGCGAACTCCCGCTTCGCGGTGTCCGGCAGTTGATAGACCATCGGCCACCAAATCGCCCCGGAGAACTGCAGGAAGTGCGCGTCGACCTCGCCGAACGCCCGGATCGAGGGGATGTCCAGCGGATGTGCGTCGTTCTGGTTGAGCAGCACCGTCTCCCCGTCGTCCAGTGACAGCGCGGAGTCGCCGATGGGGCCGTCGCCGGGGCCGGTCAGGGCGGTGATCATGATGCGCAGGCCATCGCGCTCGACCGGGACACCGCTTTCGGTGCGCAGGAATTCGCTGAATCCGAGCGCACGCAGCTCGAACTCCAACTCGTCGGTGGCGAAGGCGGGGAGCAACACGGTGAGGTCCTTGCGCACATTGCGGCGCAGGTTCTCCGCGTCGAAGTGGTCGCGGTGCAGATGCGATACATACAGGTAGTCCGCGGCCCGTCCGTAGTGGTCCCAGTCCAGGTCGGTGTTGTCGGGGAACGGGAACCACGAGCCGAAGAAGGCCGGGTTGACCCAGGGGTCGCAGAGCACCGTTCCGGCGGCGGTTTCGATGAACAGTCCAGCATGCCCAAGTCCGGTTACACGCATAGCGCAGCACCTCAGCCCGGCTCCGTAGGTCACCCGCCCCAACCGTCACGGAAGGGGCCGGTACATCACGTTTTTCACTGTGTGGGGATTTCGGGGCGTGTGCACCCGCAGCGCGCGTGTCCCAGGACACCGGGACACGCGGATGGCCAGGCCAGGGGCGGTGGCCCGGATTTGGTTTCCCCTGGTCGAGCGTCGCCCGGTTGCCGTAGCCCGGCGTGTCGCGCGGCGTCGATCGGTGGCCGGCTGATCGGTGGCCGGACCTCCGGGCCCGGTGTCCTCGGCCGTCGCGCACCCACGTCACGTACTCCACCGGGAGTACGCCCGGCCACCGCCCCGGGGCGACGCCGTCGCGGCCCGGGCCGGTCTAGCGTTGCGGGTATGCGTGAATTCTCCCGGGGATGGCACCCCAGGTCCGGCCGGGCAGCCGCCCGGCCCTGGGGTCCTCCGTGGTGGGGCGCGGGCCCCTGGTGGGGCGCGGGCCCCGCCGCCCGTCTGCCGTGGCGCTCGTCGCTGGTCGTCGCGTTCCTCCAGCTGGTCGGAACGCAGTTCGCCGCGGAGAACCAGCTCGAGCGGGCCGACCTCGGCCTGGTCGGCCGGGCGCTGCTGGTGGCCGGGCCCGCGCTGCTCCTGGTACGCCATCGACACCCCCAGCTCGCCGTCCTCGCCACTTCGGCCGTCACCGCGCTCTACCTCGGCGCCGGATATCCCTACGGCCCCGTCTTCCTCAGCCTCGTCGTCGCCTGCTTCGCCGCCGTGGCCGCCGGGCGGCGGATGGCCGCCTGGAGCGCGCTCGGGGGGCTGTGGGCCGCCCATCTGCTCATCGCCCACTGGCTCTATCGATGGCTGCCGCCCGCGGGTGATGGCCCCGCCGCCTGGGGGCCGGAGGCGGTCGGCGTGGCCTGGGTGGTGGCGGTCGTCGCCGCCTCCGAACTCGCTCGCGTACGGCGGGAGCAACGGGCCCGCGAGCGGGCCGAGCGGGAGGCGGCGGAGCGGCGCCGCGCGGATGAGGAGCGGCTGCGTATCGCCCGCGAGCTGCACGACGTCCTCGCCCACAGCATCTCGGTGATCAACGTCCAGGCGGGCGTCGGCCTCGCCCTCCTCGACCAGGACCCCGAGCAGGCCCGCACCGCCCTGACCACCATCAAGGCAGCCAGCAAGGAGGCGCTGGGCGAGGTCCGCCAGGTCCTGGACACGCTCAGGGCGCCCGGGGCCGCGCCCCGCTCGCCCGCCCCCGGTCTGGACCGGCTGGACGAGCTGACCGAACAGGCTCGTGGTATGGGCCTCGCGGTGAGCGTCAAGGCGGACGGAGTACGGACCGCGCTGCCGCCCGGCACCGACCTCGCCGCCTTCCGTATCGTCCAGGAGGCCCTGACCAACATCGTCCGCCACTCCGGCTCCCGCACCGCCCGGGTCCTGCTGCGCTACGCCCCGGCCGAGCTGGAGCTGCGGATCGACGACGACGGTCCGGCGACCGCCGTCGGCCCGACGAGTGGCGTCGGCAGCAGTGGCAACGGCCTGGTCGGCATGCGTGAGCGGGCCGCCGCGCTCGGCGGCACGGTGGTGGCCGGGCCGCGCCCGGACGGCGGCTTCCGGGTCCGGGCCCGCCTTCCGCTCACCGCCGCTACGGTGTCCCCGACACCGCGGCACGAGACGCCGTCGGAGAAACCGTCGGGCGAAGCGACCACCATGGAGGCCCCTTGAGCTCCCTGATCCGTGTAGTGCTCGCCGACGACCAGGTGCTGGTCCGCGCCGGGTTCCGCGCCCTGCTGGACGCCCAGCCCGACATCGAGGTGGTCGGCGAGGCCGCCGACGGCGAGCGGGCGGTGGCGCAGGTCCGTGAGGTGCGCCCGGACGTGGTCCTGATGGACATCCGCATGCCGCAGCTCGACGGCCTCGCCGCCACCCGCCGGATCACCGAGGACCCCGCGCTCGCCGAGGTGAAGGTGGTCATGCTGACCACCTTCGAGCTCGACGAGTACGTCTTCGAGGCGATCCGCTCGGGCGCCTCCGGCTTTCTGGTCAAGGACACCGAGCCCGAGGAGCTGCTGCGCGCCGTACGGGCGGTCGTCGCGGGCGACGCGCTGCTCTCGCCCGGCGTCACGCGCCGGCTCATCGCCGAGTTCGCCGCCCGGTCGAAGGAGCCGGCGCCCGCCGCCGTGCTCGCGGAGCTGACCGAGCGCGAGCGGGAGGTGATGGCGCTGGTGGGCATCGGTCTTTCGAACGAGGAGATCGCCCGGCGGCTGGTCGTCAGCCCGCTCACCGCCAAGACCCATGTCAGCCGCACGATGATCAAGCTGGGCGCGCGCGACCGCGCCCAACTCGTCGTCCTCGCCTACGAGTCGGGCCTGGTACGCCCGGGCTGGCTCGGCTGACTGATTTCCGGCTCGGTTTTCCCCCAGCTACGGCTGGCGGGGGCACCTCCCAGCGGTAGCCGGGGGCGCCCCCGGGCCACCGGGACCGCCCCGCGCCGCCCGGTCAGAACAGCCCCTCCGGCTTCGCCGCCTCCCGCACCGGCGCGGCCACCTCCGCCGTGGTGGCGGCGTCCGCGCGGGCCGCGGCCAGCGGCCAGCCCGCCAGCTGCCGGGTGTCGAGCAGCAGGGCGCGGTCCGCCGAGTCGGTCAGGTGGACATCCGGCCCGGCCACGGCCTCCACCTGGCCCGCCACCGTACGGCCGGGGGCGAGCCGGATGACGCCGTGCACCGGTCGCACACGGTCCAGGTGGAAAACGGCGTCATGGTGGACGGGCGCACACGGACAGCGGGCGAGGGATTCCGGGAGCCCGCCCAGGGCGCACGCCCGCGCGTGCAGCGCGGCGAGCGCTGCCGCGCGCTCCCGCTGGGGCGGTGGGGCCTCGCGGGCGGCGCGCTTGGCGGCGTACGGGAAGCGGTCAGGAACCCCGAGCGCGGCGCCCAGCACGGCCTCCGCCCGGCGGGCGGCCATCAGCGGGCCGCGCCCGAGCAAGGTGTAGGAGAGGGCGGCCTGTTCGAGCAGCCGGGCCCCCTCGCGTTCGGCCGCGGTGATCCCGACCTTGATCAGATCCGGGCCGAACCAGGCGAGATAGACGTCGTACGGGCGCGGGTCGTCGGTGCGGGTGTCGGCGGCCACCGAGTACGAGCGGTCCAGCCGGGCGCAGTCCGGGCACTGGGCGGAGACGGCGGACGCGGACACCTCGTCGCCCGCCGGGCACGGCGTGTGCCGGGCGCCCCTCCGCACGCCGACGCACCAGCGGCCGGGCGACGAGCCTTCTCGTTCGCTTCTCCGCCCACGCGGCGCAGGCGCGCCCATCGCCGCCGTCTGCGGCCCGGCGGCCGCGTGTGCGTCGCTCACAACGGTGAAGCCCAGCGGGCGGCCGGGTGAGAGCGGGGAGGTGCGGTCGCCGTGGGCGGGGTGATGCCAGGCCAGCGCGGGGCCCGACCGCCCCCAGCGCAGCCCCGCGCACCGCCAATGCGTCATACCAGGACCTCTTGCCTACGGACCTCTTGCCTCAGGACTTCTTGCCTACCGGGGGAGAACGTCAGCGGTGCCGCTTGTGCGGCAGCCACCACAGAACCTGGAGGACCCGGGCGGCGAACCCGACGGTGGCCATGATGGCGGCGCCGGTCAGCCAGGTCTTCTCCGCCGCTCGGCCCAGGTCGCCGAAGAGGGCCGGGCTCGCGCAGACGAAGAACAGCAGGGCCGCCAGCAGGGCGCCGGTGACGACCGCGAACATGATCTCCACGGTGACGGCGTCACGGTCGGCCTGGGTGCGCGGACCGCTCATGGCGTTCATGCCTCTCATCCCTTCAGCTTAGGGTCTTGCCGGCGGTCAAGACGTCTGCGGCGTACGTCCGGTGCCGGCGCGGCGAAGATACGGCGAACAACGGCGAAGAACGGCGGTGGGAGAGGAGACGGGGCGTACACCGGAAAGCCCGGCGTACGTCCCGCCCGTCTCAGAAGCCCGAGCGCTCCCGCCACAGTTCGGCCAGCGATGTGTCGCCCGTGGCCCGCAGCCGCGTCATCGGCAGGCGGTTCCACAGCGTCAGATACAGCTCCTCGGCCGAACCGGACAGCTCGCAGTCGGCCTCTCCGGCATCGCCGACCTCGGCGCGCGGAGGGGCGTCGGTCAGCCGCACCGTCCAGACGACCTCGGCGTCCGTGGCCCGCAGCCGCAGGGTGCGCGGCGTCTCCGTCCGCACCTTGCTCCGCTCGGTGGCGTGGAACCCGGTCAGCAGCTCGCCGAGGCCGTCGGCCGCGAAGGCCGGGGTGACGGGGGAGAGGTCCTTGCCCGCCGCCGACTCCGCGTCGACCCGGTGGATCGCCGTCTCGTGTGCCTGCCGCCGCGCCCAGAACGCGAGCGGCGAGTCCGAGGTGGGCAGGATGGTGAAGTACCGCCCCTCGGGGTCGGCCTCGTTCAGCGCCTTGACCAGCGCGCCGTGGCCGTCGCGGAACCAAGGCGTCAGATCCGCGTCCTCGGGCTCCTGGCCGGGCTGGGGCCGCACCCTTTCGGTCAGCCCCTCGGTGAGGATGCGGGTCACCCAGCGGTGCACCATCCCGACGTGTGCCAGCAGGTCCCGTACCCGCCAATCGGGGCACGTGGGCACCTGCGCGTCCGGCCCGGCCTGCTGCGCGGCGTCAGCCAGCAGCCGGCTATCCCGGTCCAGAGCGTCGATCAACTCGGCAGTATCCATGGCGGAATTCTGCCAGTCTTGATCGGACATCCCGTGCCCGGGCAGTGGACTTGGGCTCACGCCGGCTCGTCGGCGGGCTGACCTGCCCGGCGCGCACCGTACGCCACGGCTGCCGCCACCGCCGCCAGCAGGGCGACCGTGGTCAGGGCGGTCGGCAGGGAGAGCCCGTCGGCCAGGAAACCGATGGCCGGCGGGCCGAGCAGCATCCCGCCGTAGCCGAAGGTGGACGCCGCGGCGACCCCGCTCGGCCCGGTCAGGGCGCCCGCCCGCGCGATGGCGACCGGGAAGAGATTGGCCAGGCCGAGACCGGTGACGGCGAAGCCGAGGAGCGCGAGCCAGACGGTGGGAGCGAGCGCGCCGAGCAGCATGCCGGCCGCGGCCGTGGTGCCGCCCGCGACCAGCGTGCGGGTCTGGCCGAGCCGTTCGAGGAGCGCGGTGCCGCTCAGCCTGCCGACGGCCATCATCAGGGCGAAGACCGAGTAGCCCGCCGCGGCGACCCCCGGGGACGCGTCCAGGTCCTGGTCCAGATGGAGCGCGGCCCAGTCGGCCATCGCCCCCTCGCCGTACGCCGTGCACAGCGCGATCAGCCCGAAGACGGCGACCAGCCGGCGCGCCGCGCTCCGGGAACCGGCTCCGGGCGCCCGCCCATCCGGTGTCGCGCCCCCCGCGCCTTCCTCAAGCGGCGCCGGTACGGGGAGGGGGACCGGGAGGCGGATCAGAGCCCGGCCCGCGACCGCCGCGAGCAGCAGCCCGCACGCGGCGAGGAGCGACAGGTGGGTGGTGGGGCTCAGCCGCCCCGCTATCAGCCCACCCAGGGCCGCCCCTGCCATCCCGCCCAGGCTGAACGCGGCGTGGAAGCTGGGCATGACGGGGCGGCGCAGCGCGGCGATGAGATCGACGGCCGCGCTGTTCATGGCGACGTTGAGCCCGCCGAACCCGGCCCCGAAGACCAGCAGGACCAGCCCGAGGGCGAGCGCGGAGCCGGTCAGCGGCGGCAGCGCGACGCTGAGCGAGAACAGGACGGCCAAGGCCACCGTCGTGGCGTGGCTGCCGAAGCGGCGGCAGAGCCGGCCGGTGATCATCATGGTGGCCACCGCGCCCGCCGAAACGCCGAGCAGGGCGAGCCCGAGGGCACCTTCCGACGCGCCGGTCCGGTCCTTGATCGCGGGAATCCGGACCACCCAACCAGCGAATATGAATCCGTCGAGGGCGAAGAACGCGGTGATGGCGGTGCGCAGTTGAGCGAGCGAACGGTCGGCCACGGCGGGGCGCCGCCTCCCCGGAATGACCGTCCATGTTTTGTTTCGTGTCGGCACAAAGTGAGAATAGGGGCGTGACCCAGACACGGACAAGGCTCGAGCGGGGCCGAAGCGCTCTCGGCCCGGCGCTGGAGCTCGTACACACCGGCCGAGCACCCACGCGGGCGGTGCTCACGACCGAACTCGGCGTGACCAGAGCGACCGCGGGCGCCGTCGCCGCCGAACTCGAAGCGCTCGGCCTGATCCAGGTCGACTCCCGCCCGCTGGGGGCCGCCGGGGCGCAGGGCCGCCCCTCGCACCGCCTCGCGATCGCCCCCCACGGCCCGGTGGCCCTCGCCGCCCAGGTGCACGCCGACGGCTTCCGCGCGGCTCTGGTCGGGCTCGGCGGCCGGATCGTGGCCACCGACCCCGGCTGTATGACCGTGCCCGCCGATCCGGCACATGTCATCGACGCGGTCGTCGAGGCCGGGGCCCGGCTGCTTCGCGCGAGCGGCCGCCGCTGCGTGGGCGCCGGGCTCGCGGTCCCCTCCGCGGTGGCAGAACCGGAGGGCACCGCCCTCAACCCGCTGCATATCGCCTGGCCCGCGGGCGCGCCCGTACGCGAGCTGTTCACCCGGAGCCTCGCCGCGGCGGGCGTCCGCGGCCCGTCCGGGGCGCCCCTGGCCGGCCTCGCCGGCAACGACGTCAACCTCGCGGCCCTGGCCGAGCACCGCCACGGCGCGGGCGGCGGCGCCCAGCACCTGCTCTGCGTCGCCACCGGCCACCGCGGCGTCGGCGGGGCGCTGGTCCTCGACGGGCGGCTGCACACCGGCAGCGCGGGCCTGGCCCTCGAGGTCGGCCATCTGACCGTCAACCCGGAGGGACCGCCCTGCCACTGCGGCAGCCGCGGCTGTCTGGACATCGAGGCCGACCCGCTGGCCTTCCTCGTCGCGGCCGGACGCGACCCGGGACCCGAGGTGTCGCTTCTCCAGCAGGCGCGCGACCTGCTCCGCGAGGAGTACGCCGACCCGTCCGTGCGGGCTGCCGCCGACCTGCTCATCGACCGGCTCGGCCTCGGCCTCGCCGGGCTCGTCAACATCCTCAACCCCGACCGCATCATCCTCGGCGGGCTGCACCGCGAGCTCCTGGAGGCCGACCCGGAGCGGCTGCGGGCGGTCGTCGCCGAGCGCAGCCTGTGGGGGCGCAGCGGGGGCGTACCCGTCCTGCCGTGCACCCTGGACCACAACAGCCTGGTCGGCGCGGCGGAGTTGGCCTGGCAGGCGGTGCTCGACGACCCGCTGGAGGCGCTTGGCGCTGCGTGACCCGGGGCGGTGCGATACGGCCGACCCCGGGCCCGCCCTCGGTCCAAGTGCCGGGTCCGTACAGCCGGCCCGTACGTCAGTCCGCGCGCCAGACCGTGGCCAGGGCGCGGGCCGGGTTGGCGGTGAGGATCCGGTGCACCACATCGGCACCCACGGCGAGTTCGAGCCGTGGGCGCAGCCGGCGGAGCAGATACGGCATGCCCGGGCCGCCGTTCACCGACCGGGCCGCGGCCGTGGTCGTATCGCCGCCCAGCAGCAGCTGGTCGGCGTGCCCGGCGTCGACGAGCGCGACCAGCGCGTCGGGCAGCCGCCAGTCCGTGGCGTGGTTGGCGCGGGAGGGCCCGTCGAAGGCGAGGAACGCCCCGGCCCGGGCCGCCTGTTGGTGCACGACCGAGTCGGGCGAGCGGTTCAGGTGGCCGAGGATCACGCGCTGCGGCGCCACCCCGTGCTCGTCGCACAGCAGGTCCAGGACGTCCAGGGCGGCCGTCCCCAGCTCCAGGTGCACGGCGATGGGCGCGCCGGTGCGATGGTGGGCCTGGGCGGCCGCGGCCATGGTGCGGCGGGCGTGGGCGTCGAGGCCGTGGAAGCCGCCCGCGACCTTGATCAGCCCGGCGCGCGGCCCCGTGCCGCCGATGCCGCGCGTCAGCTCGTCGACGAAGAGCTCGGCGAGCCCGTCGAGCACCGCTTCGACGGTGCCCGGCGCGTAGTGGTGGGCCTGGTGCAGCCCCGTCGCGGCCACCAGATGGACGCCGGTGGCCCGGGAGAGCCCGACCAGCTCACCGGCCGCCCGCCCGAGGCCGTAGGGCGTCCACTGCACCACCGCCCGCCCGCCGAGCCCGTGGAAGGCCCGCAGCTCCGCGTCCGCCGCGGCCACATCGGCCAGCTCCTGCCCGGGCAGCAGCGCGCTGCGGAAGAACAGGTGGTCGTGCGCGTCGCAGACGCCCAGCGCATCGCCGGGGACATCGCCGAGCACGGTCCGTACGGCGGTCTGCGCGGCGCTCCGTACGGCGGTCGGCGCGGCGGTCTGCGGGACGGTCTGCCCCGTGGTCTCTCCCATGGCCTGTCGTGCCTCTCGGGCCTGTCCGGCCGCGCTCACCACTGGCGCCCGCGGGGGAGCCGGGCCAGGTCGGGCGCGGAGAGGTGGAGCACTTGGTAGCGGTCGCCGGGGGTGCCGGGCGGGGCGGTGTCTGCCCAGAGGGTGAAGTGCAGCAGCTCCCAGCCGCGCGGGTCGATGCCGAGGGCCGTCGAGTGCACCCCGTCCGTACGGGCCAGCCGCCGCAGCTCCTCCAGCGCGTCCTCGACCGCGCCCGCCGGGCCGCTGCCCGACGGGTCGGCGCCCGCCGGGACGGCCACGGCGTGGCGGGTGGCGGTGCGCGGTACGGAGGCCAGGGCCGGGCCGTGCTCGAAGGCGAGCCCCTGCCAGTTCTCGACCGCGGGGCGGCCGAAGTCCCGGACGATGCCCTGGAATCCGGGTCCCCACAGAAAGCGGTTCATGGCTTCCGGCTCGGCCCACAGATAAAACGGCGCGTATTGGTTGACCGGGGAGCCGTCGACCCCGCGCTCGCGGATGCCGTATGCCTTCAGTCCGAGTCCCGGAAAGTCGTCCAGGGCTGGGCCCTTCGACTCCACTCGGCGCCGGATGATCTTCATGTCGTAGTCGGCGGGCAGGGTGATCCGGTACTGCATGGCGTGCAAGGAGAACTCCTGTCGTGTCAGACCGGGGGAGCGCATGGCGCCTTGACGAGCCGGCGCCGTGCGAGGCGGAACGGCGGGGGCCTTACGCAGCGGGGCGGCGAGGCGCGCGGGCGGCGAGCAGATCCAGCAGGCCCTGTACGGCGGCGTCGAAGGGCGCCGCCGACCCCGCGGCGCGGGCCACCACATAGCCGCCCTGGACGGTCGCCACGACCGAGGCGGCGGTCCGCTCCGGGTCAAGACCCGCGTCGAACTCCCCGCGCTCCACGCCCTCGGAGACGATCTGGGCCAGCCTGGCGCGCAGCCAGTCGAGCGTTTCCGTCACCGGCTCGCGCAGCGCGGGGTCGGCGTTGATGTCCGGATCCATCGTCAGCCGGCCGATCGGGCAGCCGCGCAGCACCTCCCGCTCCCGCAGCAGATAGGCGCGGATGCGGTCGTACGCGGTCCCGGGGGCGGAGAAGCACGCCTCGGCCGTGGCGCGCATCTGCTCCGCGGTGCGGCGGATGGCGGCGAGCGCGAGGTCGGGCTTGCCGCTGAAGTGGTGGTACATGCTGCCCTGGCCCGCGCCGGCGCGCTGCTGGATGGCCTTGGGGCTGGTGCCCACGTAGCCGCGCTCCCACAGCAGGTCCTGGGTGCTCTCGATCAACCGCTCCGCAGTGCTCATGAGGCCACTGTACATACTAGTAAGTACAGATGGGGTGTGGCGCCGGGTCCGACACGCCGTCGGACCCGGGGGTGCGCGGTCAGTGGTGCACGGTCAGTGATGCACGGCGGACCGGGCGGCGGGCGCCCGCTCCCGGATCACCCCGGCCGGCGGCGCGGGGCGGGCGAGGTCGGTGCGGTCGGGCGGGGCGGTGCGGCCCGCGCCATGCGCCGCGAAGGGGGACTTGGCGGGGGTGGCGGCCTGCGGCACGGCCAGGGTGAACCACACGACCTTCCCGCTGCCGTCGTCCCGGGCGTGCATGCCCCAGCTCTGGCTGACCGCCGCGACCAGGGCGAGCCCGCGGCCATGGGTGGCCAGCAGATCGCATTCGCGGACGCGCGGCAGGCGCGGATCCTGATCGCGGACCGAGACCGTCAGGCGGTCCATCATGAGAACGATCTCCACCGTGCACTGCTTGTCGGGCTCGGCGTGCCGGTGGACGTTGGTGAGCAGTTCGGTGACGGCGAGCGCGGCGGGATCGATGAGCGGATCCAGATGCCAGTAGCGCAACTGCGCGGACACGATTCTGCGGACCTGTCCGATCCGCGACGGCAGGGCCTGCAGCTCCACCGTGCAATGCCTGCTTGGACGACTGATCACGGCTGCGACTCCCTGAAGAAGTTGGGGCTAGCCTGATTCAGATGCGGGCGTCGAACACGTTCAGCAGTGGTGGCTGCTGGGCGCGACCGGGAAGGGGCCGGTTCTCAGCGTCACCGCCCGTTGACCCTCAGTGATAACTGATGTGCGTCCAGGGTCAGCCCCGCCGCCCGCATGCGCAACTCAGGGGGCACCTCCCGGCGGTGGCCGGGGGAGGCGTCAGCCCTTGGGTGAATGGCCTCGCGCGCTGCGGATCGCGTCGAGGAGGCGATTGGCGGCGCCGGGCGCGGCGGCCTTCGCCGCGGCGTCCCGCTGGCCCAGAGTCAGGCGGTAGCGGGTGCCGTTGACCGTCGCGAGGGCCTGGTCGCCGTCCGTGAACCACGGCTTGCTCGCATGGACCGACTGCACGGGGGCGCTGTCGATCTCCCGGCCGTAGCTGGTCAGCAACTGCAGCCTGCCGTCCTTGATCAGCACCTGTCCGGCATGCGTGACCGAGCGCAGAAACCGCTCGATCCGCACCCCGCGGGCGTTGAACTCGGTATCGGCCACGGTGACCGCCTCCCCGATCTGTCTCGCCGGCATGCGCGCCGCTCTCCCATGTCCTTCATATCTTCCCTGCTGCGCAGTGTGCCCGGGACGGGCACGGGATGCCAGGGCGCACTGGTGCCCACTTATGATCCGAAAAGGTCCAAGTTCACCACTGGGTCGCCGCAAGAGGCAAGGGGCGGCGCGTGGAGAGCGCGGTGAGCGCCGCCGGTGAGACCGTCGGCACCCGGCCCTGGAGCGGGCCATGGGGTGCGAGGCGGGCGGCTCTGCGGTCGCCGAGCCGTGCGGCGCGTTGAAGGTCGTCGCGGAAAGGGGCGCCGGGGGGGCATCGGGGGCGCACGGGGAGCGGGGTCGCGCTCCTGTGCGACCCTGGCGACCGGTGTCCCGAAAAGTGCTCCTTGCGCTGTCTCGACAAGCGCTGCTCAGCACGGCTCAGGGCGACTCAGGGCGACCCCGTACGACTCAGGAAGACTCCGCCGACCTGTGCCCGTGCTCAGTCGGCGGCTCAGCCGGCCAGTCGGCGGTCCAGTGCGCGCACCGCGTCGCGGAAGGCGCGCCGCAGGCCCGGCCGCAGCAGCCGCAGGGCGCCCCGTAGCGGTGCCGCCCCGTCCACCGCGAAGGTGTACCGCACCACGGAGCCGGTGCCGGAGGGGGACGGCATCAGCCGCCACTCCTCCAGCAGGGCGCGCAGCCCCGGCGTATTCGTCCGGTCCACGCGGTAGGCGTAGCACTCCGCGGGGTCCGCTGCCATGACCGTCTCGATGAAGCGGGTGCCGCCCTTCAGCCGGATCTCGCGGCCCTTGCCGTCGTCGGTGGAGCGGGCGGCGGCGACCTGGCGGTACCAGCGCGGCCAGTTCTCGACATCGGCCAGCGCCTTGAACACCGCCTCGGGCGGGGCGGTGGTCTCGGCGACGAAGGCCAGCCGCAGCGGGGCCGTGCGGACGTAGTCGAGTCCCACGGGACGCAGACGATGCCTCATGCCGCCAAGGTAACTGACTGCCCGTCAGATGTCTGCGGCCCCAGCCGAGTCGCCTCTCCCCGCGCCCCTCTTCCCGCTCAGTCTCGCGGCGCTTCTATGCGCGGGCCTCCCTCGTCACGGCTCGCTCCTTCGTCGCTGCGCGGCCCCTCAGTCCAGCCCGCGCAGCGCCCCGAGACACGCTCACATGGATGCCTCGCCCGCCACCACCAGCTCCCCCGGCAGATGCTCCAGGATCTCCGCCCGCGCCTCCCCGGGCAGCCCCGGGTCCGTCACCAGCGCGTCCACCTCGTCCAGCGAGGCGAAGGAACTCAGGCCCACCGTGCCCCACTTGGTGTGGTCGGCGACCACCACCACCCGCCGCGCCGAGCGGACGAAGTGCCGGTTGGTCTCCGCCTCCGCCAGGTTCGGGGTGGACAGGCCGGCCTCCACCGATATCCCGTGCACCCCCAGGAACAGCACATCGAAGTGGAGCGAGCGGACCGCGGCGTCCGCGACCGGACCCACCAGCGTGTCCGAGGGGGTGCGCACCCCGCCCGTGAGCACCACCGTCGCCGCCCCGGGGCGCGGCCCCGCCCCGCCGCCCGCGGCCGACCGCTGCGCGTTGTAGAAGACGTCCGCCACCCGCACCGAGTTCGTCACCACGGTCAGATCCGGCACATCCAGCAACTGCTGCGCCAGCGCGAACGCCGTGGTCCCGCCCGCCAGCGCGATGGCGGTGCCGGGCGCGGCCATCGCCGCGGCGGCCTTCGCGATGTCCTCCTTGGCGCTCAGCTCAAGACCCGACTTGGCCTCGAACCCCGGCTCGTACGTACTCGCCTCGGCGACCGGCACCGCGCCGCCGTGCACCTTCTCCACCATGCCCAGCCGGGCCAGGGCGTCCAGATCGCGACGGACCGTCATATCCGACACGTTCAACTTGCGGGTCAGCTCGTTGACCCGCACCCCGCCGCGCCGTCTCACCTCGTCGAGGATCAGGGCACGCCGCTGCTCGGCGAGGAGATTCTGGTTGTCGCTCACCGCGGCCCGTCCCTTCTCGTCTCCCTCGGCCTTCCACCGCTCGCGGGCACATCTTCGCATGCCGCGGGGACACACGATCGTCTCCGAACCCCGGGATTACGATTTCGCCACGCCCGGCGCGGCCGCGTCGGACGCCCGCGCCGAGGGCACGATCCTGGACGGAACGACCACACCGGGATCGGGGGACACGGTGGCACAGGCGATGCGTACGAGTACCGAAGCGGCGGCGGAAGCGGGCGGAGGTCCCCCGCCCGACCTGGAGTTACTGGTCCACGGCGTCGGCGGGACCACCCCGCAGGAAATGCTGACCGACCCGCGGACCGTGCTGGTCACCGGCGACGAGACCGCGGGGATCTACCGGCGCATCGAGGACGCCGACGCCGAGGACCGCCCGCAGGACTACCGCGAATCGCCGGTCCGCGAGGCCTACTGCTGGTCCAACCTCACCTCCGGCAACGGTGCCCGCGCGCTGTGGCTGCTCCTGCTGCCCTTCATGGTCGCCAACCTCGCCCACTGGATGCGGCCCGCCGCCGACCGGCGAGAGCGCACCGTGCGCAGCTACGGCCTCCTGGTGCGGCTGATCGCGCTGAGCCTGACCGTCCTGCTGCTCGCCGGGGCCTGCGAGGTGGCGCTCGACCTGGTGGCCTGGCAGTGCGCCGGCTCCCATTCCTGCGGCGGCCACAGGTCCTGGCTCGGCTTCATGTCGCCCCGGGACCACGGCTGGTGGAGCCAGCCCGGCCGCCGCCTCGCCCTGGCCTCGCTCGTGCCCACCGCACTCGGCGGGCTGCTGTGGTATCTGTCCAACCGCACCTGGAGCGCGTACGAGTCACAGCCCCCGCTGCGCCGGCCGGTGGACGAGTCCGACCCCGCCTCGGGCAACCGCGCCGCGCTGTGCCTGCCCGGCTTCTGGTACGGCCGCAGGATCGTCGCCCGGCTGCGCGCCGCGCACACCGCCGCGTGTTTCCTGACCGTCGCGGCGGGCCTCACCATGGCCACCGCCGCCCATGACCGCGAGCCGGGCGGCAGCGCCCTCCTCGACGCCATCGGATGGCTGCTGCTCGCCCTGCTCGGCACGGGCGGCGTGCTCGTGGTGTACGTGGTCTGCCGCCGGGGCCGCAGCGAGACCAAACTCGATGACGAGCTGGACCGGGTCACCACCACCGCCCTGCCCGGCGCCGCCCTCGGCCTGCTCGCCCTGGCCATGCTGTACGCCGGCTGGTCCCGCCCCGGCTGGACCTCCCAGGGGCGGCTGCCGGGCGACGCGACCTTCGGCGTCCTCGCACTCATCCAGGGCACCTTGGTCGTCGCCCTGGCCGGCTGCGCCCTGGCGCTGCACCGCGCGGCGCCCGCCGGGCGCACCCCGCTGCGCGGCCTGGCCGGTCCGGCCGTGGCGATGCTGGCCTGCGGGCTCGGCGCGGTGCTCTGCGGCGGCGTCGCCCAGCGCGTCGCCGACTGGCTGGACGGCGACGCCACGCCCGGCATGGACAGCGGCGCCCCGATGGACGGGCCGCCGGTCCTGCTGTCCTGGCAGGCCGCGGTCATCCCCACCGTGCTGCTCGTGGTGGTGCTGGTGGCCCTGTTCTTCGCCGTCCGGGTGTGGCGGGTGCGGCGCCGGCTGGTCCGTACCGTGCCCGACGGCTACCCGGGGGAGCGGCCCGACAGCGTGCGCACGCGCAAGATCGCGGGGGTGATCGCCCGCGCCGGGCTCACCGACTCCGCGCCGGGCATCGTCGGCCCCGTCGCCCTGGCCACCCTGCTCCTCGGCGCGGCCGCGGTCGTCGGGGCCTGGGTCAGCCACCAGGTGCCGGGACGGGCCGCCGACGGCGCGCCCCCGGTGATCGAGGCCGCTGCCCAGACCGCGCAGGCGCTCGGCTCCTGGCTGATGGGCCTGGCGTTCCTGCTGCTCGTCACCTGGGCCCGGCGCGCCTACCGCAGCCCCTCGGCCCGCCGCACCATCGGCATCCTGTGGGACGTGGGCACCTTCTGGCCGCGCGCCGCCCACCCCTTCGCGCCCCCCTGCTACGCCGAGCGGGCCGTGCCCGACCTGACCTGGCGGATGGAGACCTGGACCCGGCGCCACGGCGGCCGGCTGGTGATCTCCGGCCACTCCCAGGGCAGCGTGCTGGCCGCCGCCGCGGTCTGGCAGGTCGACCGCCGCACCCGCGGCCGGGTCGCGCTGCTGACCTACGGCTCACCCCTGGAGCGGCTGTACGGGCGCTGGTTCCCCGCCTACTTCGGCACGGCCGAGCTGTGCTCCCTGCACGACGAGGTGCGCTGCTGGCGCAACCTGTGGCGGTACACCGACCCCATAGGCGGCCCCATCCGGCTGCCGGACGGCACCGGGCCCGAGGTGGACCACGACGGGCTCAAGGACCCGCTCGCCTACGGCCGTACCCCCGACCACCCGCTGCCCGCCCCGATCCTCGGCCACGCGGACTACCAGGCCGACCCCACCTTCGACCGGGAGCGGGCCGGGCTGCTGGCCCGCCTCCCGGAACAACACCCGGCGTCTCACAAGAAGTCCGGCCCGCCGTCTCACAAGAGCTCGGGCAGGTCCTCCGGATAGAGCAGCGTGAGGTCGTCCTTGCTCGGGTCGGTCAGCTGCGCCACCCGGCCCGCATGCCGCTCGACCATGGCCTCGAAGGTCTGGCGGGCGGTGCGGCCGTTGCCGAACGCAGGGCCCTTGGGGATCGCCGTGAAGTACTTCAGCAGCGACTCGGCCGCACCCTCGCCGATCCGGTACTCGTGCTCCTCCGCCTGCTGCTCCACGATCCGCAGCAGCTCCTCCGGGGCGTAGTCCCCGAAGGTGATGGTGCGCGAGAAGCGGGACGCCACGCCCGGGTTGACGGACAGAAAGCGCTGCATCTCCTCGGTGTAGCCGGCCACGATGACCACCACCGCTTCCCGATGGTCCTCCATCAGCTTCACCAGCGTGTCGATCGCCTCACGGCCGAAGTCCCGGCCGGAGTCCTCCGGCGACAGCGCGTACGCCTCGTCGATGAACAGCACACCGCCGCGCGCCCGGTCGAACGCCTCCTGGGTGCGGATCGCCGTCGAGCCGATGTGCTCGCCGACCAGGTCCACCCGGGAGACCTCCACCAGATGGCCGCGCTCCAGCACCCCGAGCGAGGCCAGGATCTCCCCGTACAGCCGGGCCACCGTCGTCTTGCCGGTGCCGGGGGAGCCGGTGAAGACCAGATGGCGGCGCACCGACGCGGCCTTGAGCCCCGCCTCCTGGCGGCGCCGGCCCACCTCGATCATGTCGGTGAGGGCGCGCACCTCGCGCTTGACGCTCTCCAGGCCCACCAGCGCGTCCAGTTCGCCCAGTACGGCCGTGGACGGACGCACCTCCACCGCGGGGGCGGCGGGCGCGGCCGGGGCGGCGGCGCTCTCGGCCGTGCGCTGCGCCGGAATGCTCCCCAGCAGCCCGCCCGTCGATGTGGCGGTCTCCACCGCGGGGGTCCCGGCCGCCGGGGCGGCCGATCGCGCGGCGGGCGTGGCCGCGCTCTCGTCGCTCGTGCAGTCCTCCACGACCGGACCGGCCTCGGAGAACTCGTAACCGCCGCGCGAGCACCGTTCCGTACGGCACCGGGTCAAGGTGGACCGGCAGCCGTCGATGATGTGGAAGCCGTATCCGCTGCTGCCCGTCACCCGGCAGTTGTGGAACGTGCCGCGGCCCTCGGCCGACACATAGAAACCGGCCTCGGTGGGGGAGGTGACCGTGGTGCGCTCGACCCTGGGGTCGGCGCCCTTGGTGACGATCACGCCGGTCGAGGCCCCGTCGATGGTGCAGCCCGCCAGCGTGCCGCCGCTGCCGTGGTCACGGAACCAGGCGCCCGTCGCCGCCTCGCGGATCCGGCAGTCGTCCAGCTGCGCGGTCGCCCCGTCGCTCACCGACACCGCCGTGTTGCGCACCTGGGACAGATCGCTGTCGACGACGTCCACGCGCGAGCCCCGGTCGAGTACGAACAGCGCGTCCGGTACGTCGTGCACCCGGCACGAGTCGAGGACCGCCGTCGCCCCGTCGCTCACCCACACCGCGGGATAGTCACCCGTACTCTCGTGCAGCTCGCACTGGTTGGCGTCCACGCGCGTGCCCGGGTCCCACACCGACAGGCCGTTGCGCCCGAACCGGCGCACCTTCGAGCGGGTCAGGGTCAGCACCGACCGGGACCGCAGATCGATCGCGTTCTCCGGGACGTCGTGGATATCGCAGTCCGCGAGGGTCAGCACCGCGTCCGTGTCGAGGTTGATGCCGTCGCCGGTCGTACGGTGCACCCGGCAGTCGGTCAAAGACCCCGTGGCGCGCCCCGAGACCTGCACACCGGCGCCCTTGACCTCGTACACCTCGCAGCCCACCGCCTCCAGCGCGCTGCCGTCGCCGGTCAGCGACAGCCCCGCGCCCGAGGCGTGGTGCACCCGGCAGCGCTCGAGCCGCGGATGCCCGCCGCCGCGCACATCGACGCCCGACTGGCCCGCCGCCACCACCTCACAGTCCTCGAACACCCCACCGGCCCCGTCGAGCACGCTGACCCCCACGCCCGCCGGATTGTCCACGGTGCAGCGCCGCACGGTGGGCCGGGCGCTGCCGCGCACCTCGATCCCCACCGCCGAGCGCGTCGCCACCCGCACATCCGAGACCTCCGGGGCGCCCTCCTCGACGAGCAGCGCGGGCGAGGCCGAATCCTGGCCCTCGATATGCAGATCCTGGATCACCGCGGACGCGCGTATGGTCAGGGCGACGCCGTCGGCCGGGGCGATCCGTACCGAGCCGCGCCCCGAACCCTCGGGGCCGCGCAGGGTGACGGCCCGGCCCACCACCAGATTCTCGCGGTAGGTGCCGGGGGAGATGGAGAGCACATCACCGTCCCCCGCGGCCTCCAGGGCCGCCGAGAGGGAGGCGTACTCTCCTGTGCGCCGCCGCCACCGCGACGTTCCGCTGTGCGTCACCTGGACGACCGAGCCCTGTGCCATGGTGCTGCTGTGCCCCCACCTCGTGCGTATGCCGGCTGCGTGCGACTTTGCCACTGTGCTGTGAAGGCCCAACCGTAGCGTGCGTGGCGGGCGGTGTGTTGACGCGGCCGTGGCCGGAACGCTTCGCTCCGGTCCCGCGCCTCAGCGCGGTGCGACGCGGTGGCACACGGCCGTCAACTGCCGGCACCCGCCCGGCCCCAGTCCTGGCCGGCCCGCTCCCACTCGATGTCCCACTGGGCGTAACGCCGGCGCATCAGCCGCCATACGACCAGCCGCCGGGCGCCCTCGAACAGCCCCGCCGAGGCCGCTCCCGCCGCCAACCCGGCCAGCACGGCATGGGTGGCGGCGGTCGCCTCGTCCAGCGGGCGGCCCGTCGGCCGACCCTGTCCGTCGGTCCAGATCCGGATCTGTTCGCCCGCGTCGGCCCCCGGGTGGGTGCCGAGCGCCCCGGAGTGCCTGCTGCCGTCCGGCCCGGTCCACTTGGCGAACACCCGGCGGTGCGCATCACGCGCCGAGGCGGTCTCCGGGTCGGAGTCGATACGGGGGTGCGGCAGGACCTTCACCACGGTCGCCGTGACCAACTGACGATGCGCCCGCTGCTCATGTACGGCCTCCTGGAGCGCCCCATTCGTGAGGGAGCCCGCCACCCAGCCGACCGCGGGGGCCACGAGGACGATGAGCAACACGGCGAGCAGCGCCGCCCACGCCTCGGCGAGGTCCGTTCCACGGCGCAGCGGGTTGCGCCGCCAGCGCCACAGTCCGCGGATCGTCCGCATGCTCACGCACCCCCTTCCCCATTCGTGGATACCGCATGCCGGGCCGGAAATACGTGGATTCGTCGAAGAGAGAGCAATATCACGAGGTCGGGCCCTCCGTCGCGTAAGGTCGGCCGGATGCCAGGGGTACCCGCCACACCAGCCGCGTACCCCCCGCCTCGGGTGCCTCGATGTGCAGCGTGCCGTCGTGGAGTTGGGCCCTGGAGCGCATGTTGACCAGGCCGCCGCTGGGCGCGCTGCCGCCCATGCCCACCCCGTCGTCCGTGACGGTCAAGGCGACCTCCGCCCCGACGTTCAGCCGTACGTCCACCCGCCGCGCCTGCGCATGCCGGGCGGTGTTGCTCAGCGCCTCGGCGAGCACCGCCAGCACCTGATCGGCCACCTCGTCCGGCACATCCGTGTCCACCGGCCCGTCCACCACCAGCGACGGGGTGAAGCCGAGCACATCGGACGCCGACCGGACGGCCTTGACCAGACGCCAGCGCAGACCGGTGGCCTCGGCGTCGCCGTCCCCGACCACCCGCAGCGCGAAGATCGTGGAGCGGATGATCTTGATGGTCTCGTCCAGATCGTCCACCGCCCGCCCCACCCGCTCCGCCGCCTCGGGGTGCTTGATCAGCCGACCCGCGCTCTGCAGCGTCAGGCCCGTCGCGAACAGCCGCTGGATCGCCAGGTCATGCAGATCGCGCGCGATCCGGTCGCGGTCGTGGCGCAGCGCCAGCCGCTCCGACTCGGCTCGGTGCCGGGCCAGTTCCAGCGCCAGCGCCGCCTGCGCCGCGAACCCGGAGAGCAGCGCCACCTCGTTGTCGTCGAACGGCGGCCGCCCGGCGAGCCGGCACAGCCGCAGCGCCCCCGAACTCCGCTCGCCCGCGACCAGCGGCACGGCCACCAGCGGGCCGAACTCCCCCTCCCGGGCCGGGATCGGCCAAGCCCGCGGATCGTTCCGTATGTCGCCGCTGACCGCGGGCCGGCCGGTACGCGCGGCCAAACCGGCCAGCGACCCGTCCGACGGGACCACCTGCCCGCCCAGCCGCTCCGCGTCATGGCCCTCGGCCACCTCCACCAGCAGGCTGCCCGTCCCCTCGGCCGGGAGCAGCACCGCGGCCGAATCGGCCAGGGACACCTGGAGGGCGAGGCGGGCGATCAGGCTCAGCGCCTCGCCCGACGGGGCGCCGGCCAGCAGCGTCCGGGTGATCACCCCCGACGCCTCCAGCCACTGCTCGCGGCGCCTGCTCTCGTGATACAGCCGGGCGTTGTCGATGGCCACGCCCGCGGCGACCGACAAGGTGGTCAGCACCGCCTCGTCCTCCGGGTCGAAGCCCATGCCGCCGCGCTTCTCGGTCAGATACAGAATCCCGAAGACCTCGTCGCGGATCCGGATCGGAACCCCCAGGAACGACCGCATGGGCGGATGGTGATCCGGAAAGCCCTGGCTGGACGGGTGCGCGGCCAGATCGGTCAGCCGCAGCGGCTGCGGACGGCGGATCAGCTCGCCGAGCAGCCCATGGCCGCCGGGCAGCGGCCCTATGCGCCGCGCCAGCTCCTCGGATATGCCCACCGGCAGAAACTGTGACAGCCGGTGCTGGTCGACCACGCCCAGCGCGCCGTACTCCGCGTCGGCCAGCACCACCGCGGCCTCCACGATCCGCCGCAGCACCTGCTCCAGATCCAGCTCGCGGCCGACGCTGAGCACCGCCTCGAGCAGGTTGTGCGTACGGCCCTGCGTGGCGCGCGCCGCGTCCAGCCGCGCCTGTAACTCGTGGAGGAGCTGGTCCAGACTCAGTTGGGGCAGTGCCGGATGGCGCCCCTGATCCGCAGTGCCCGACACCTGGCCTCCGTCGTGCCCGTCAGCCGCTTGACGGCAGCCTAGCCGCGCCGAGGCTTTTCAGGGGCGCGAGTGCCCAAGTCGTCCGGGTGCTCAAGTCGTCCGGGTGCTCAAGTCGTCCGAGTGTCCGAGTCGCCCGGGTGCTCAAGCCTCCCGGGTGCCCGAGTCGTCCGGGTGCCCAGGCCGTCCGAGTGCTCAATCCGCTCGCCGTGCTTGCTCAGCTCTGCGGGACCACCGCCACCGGGCACTGCGCATGGTGCAGTACCGCGTGATTCACCAGGCCGAGCTGCATACCGAAGTGGCCGTGCCGCCGCCGCGCCCCCACCACCAGCAGGTCGGAGTGCGCCGAGGCGTCCAGCAGCGCCTTGCGGGGCGATGCCTCGACCACCCGGTGCGCCACCGGTACGGGCGGCAGCGCCGCCGCCGAGGCGCCGCCAAGCGCCTCGTCGAGCAGTTCGCCGGCGCGCCGCGCCCGGTCCTCGGGGCTCCCGTGCTCCCCGGCCGCCTGGGCGGCCGCGTAACGCCAGGCGTGCACCGCCTCCAGCTCGCAGCCGCGCAGCCGCGCCTCGCGCAGCGCGAAGGCGTTCGCGGCCGCACCCGCGGCGTATTCGGGTCCGCTGGGGCGCTCGCGCTCGGCGATGCCCACCGTCACCCGGTTCAACCGGCCCTGCACATTCTCCGGGCGGCCGCGGACCACCACCACCGGACAGTGCGCGCGGGCCGCGATGCCAAGACCCACCGAGCCCAGCAGCAGGGACGCGAACTCCCCGCGCCCCCGCGAACCCACGACCACCGCGTCCGCGCTCTGCCCGGCGCGCAGCAGGGCCGTCACCGCGTCGTCGGGCGCCACGTCGGTCATCACCTTGAGCGCCGAGGCGCGCCGCCCCGCCCGCTCGGCGGCCATGGCCAGCACGGCCTCGCTGTGGACCCGCTCGGCCGGGCGGTCCGGCGAGGTCGTGGGGATGTAGCCCTCGTAGCGCTCCCACAGGGACGCGTGGACGATGCGCAGCGGCAGCCCGCGCCGTGCGGCCATGCCGGCCGCCCAGTCCAGTGCGTCGAAGGCGGCGTCCGAACCGTCCACCCCCACCACGACGGGTAGCTCCACCGCGCCCACCGCCTCTCATGTCCGCACATGGATGTGTTCCTTCCCATTGTCCTGCCGGGAGGCGACCGGGGGAGTAGGGACCGGTCAGCGCGCGTGGCGGGCCGGTGAGCACAAGAGGCCGGGTGAGCACGGGCGGGCGGGCGGCACGGGCGGGCGGGTGAGTATGGGTGGCCGGCAGAGCAGTTCAGCGCAGCCGCATGGCGAGCGTCACCACGGCCCCCACGGCGCCCGCGCTGACCGCGAGCCGGTCGGTGACCAGGCGGGTCAGCCACAGCCCGCGTCCGCTGGTCGCGCCGTCCAGACCCGGCAGGATCCGGGGGATGACGTCCTCGGAGAAGCCGGGGCCGGAGTCGCTGATCCGGCACTCCAGCTCGTTGCCGACCCGCCGCAGCAGCAGGGCCCCCTGCCCGCCCGCGTGCTCCACCGCGTTGGTGGCGACCGCGTCCACGGCCAGGACGAAGTCGCCCCGGCGCGTCTCGGCCAGCCCGGCCCAGGCAGCGCACTCCTCGACCTGCACGCGCAGCAGCGGCAGCTCGCGTGCGGTGAAGCGGCGCTGCAGCAGACGTTCGGCGGCTTGATCGGCTGGATCGGCGGACCACAGGCGGGGTTGCGCCGGCACCGGTGCCTCCCGTTGACGAGTGCGAGCGACAGCAGGGTCGATGAAGGAGCCGAGGGTACGGGCCATGGGCCGCCCGCGCATGCCAGGACCGGCGATGACGACTCGGGCGCCATTTGTGACCGGAAGTGGACGTGCGGCGCCCGCAACCTACTCGGTCGCGTACCGCTTCCTATCGGCTACCGCTGCCCGGCAATCCGCTCAAGCCCCGCTCTGCCCGCTCAACCCAGCCAGCTCCACTGGGCCACCTCCGGTAGATCGACGCCGTGCCGCCGGATCCAGTCGTGGTGCCGATGGCGCATGTCCTCCATGGCCTGGCGCAGCCCGGCGGCGCGCACCGCGAGTCCAGGCACCCGGTCCAGCACGTCCATGACCAGCCGATAGCGGTCGAGGTCATTGCGTACGACCATGTCGAAGGGTGTGGTCGTGGTGCCCATCTCCTTGTAGCCGCGCACATGGAGCCGCGGATGGACGGCCCGCCGGTAGGTGAGCCGGTGGATCAGCCACGGATAGCCGTGATACGCGAAGATCACCGGCCGGTCGCGGGTGAACACCGCGTCGAACTCGAGGTCCGTCAGCCCATGCGGATGCTCCTGACGCGGCACCAGCTTGGTCATGTCGACGATGTTCACGACCCGGACGGCCAGCTCCGGCAGCCGCGTACGCAGGATCGACGCCGCGGCCAGCACCTCCTGGGTCGGCACGTCACCCGCGCAGGCGAGGACCACCGCCGGCTCGTCGCCCGGCCGCTCCGTCCCCGCCCACTCCCAGATGCCGAGGCCGCGCGCGCAGTGGTCACGGGCCTGCTCCAGGCCGAGCCAGTCGAAACAGGGCTGCTTGCCCGCCACCACCACATTGACCACGTCCCGGGTGCGCAGCACATGATCGGCGACGCACAGCAGGGTGTTGGTGTCCGGCGGGAGGTACACGCGCACGGTGTACGGGTCCTTGTTGAGGACGTGGTCGATGAACCCGGGGTTCTGATGCGAGAAACCATTGTGGTCCTGCCGCCACACATGTGAGGTCAGCAGGTAGTTCAGGGCGGCGATCGGGGCCCGCCAGGGGATCGTACGGGCGGTCTGGACCCACTTGACGTGCTGGGCGGCCATGCTCGCGACGATGTCGGTGAACGCCTCGTAGGAGGAGAACAGACCATGCCGCCCGGTCAGCAGATACCCCTCGAGCCAGCCCTGGCACAGATGCTCGGACAGCACCTCCATGACCCGGCCGTGCGGCCCCAGGTGCTCATCCGTCTCCACCGTCTCGGCCTGCCACGCCTTGTCCGTCACCGCGTACACGTCCTGCAGCCGGTTGGACGCCGTCTCGTCCGGCCCGACCAGGCGGAAGTCGCGGCGCCCTGCCGTGTCGGCCATCACCTGGCGCAGCAGCCCGCCGAGCACCCGCGTCGGCTCGTGCAGCCGGGTGCCGGGCTTGTCCACGGCGACGGCATGCCCGGCCAGATCGGGCAGCGGCAGCTCGCGCAGCAGCCGGCCGCCGTTGGCGTGCGGATTGGCGCCGAGCCTGCGGTCGCCCGCCGGTACGTAGGCCAGGACCTCCGGGCGCGGGCGGCCGTCGGAGCCGAAGAGCTCGTCCGGCCGGTACGAGCGCAGCCACCGCTCCAGCTGCCGCAGCCGCCCCGGATCCTCCCGGACCCCGGCGAGCGGCACCTGATGGGCGCGCCAGGTGCCCTCCACCGGCACCCCGTCCACCTCGGCCGGGCCGGTCCAGCCCTTGGGCGTACGCAGCACGATCAACGGCCAGTGCGGCCGCTTCCGAGCCCCGTCGCCCTCGCGCGCGGCCCGCTGGAAGGCGGCGATCCGGTCCAGCGCGAGATCGAGCGCCGCCGCCATGTCGTGGTGCGCCTGCGCCGGGTCCTCGCCCGCGGTGGCGGTGACGTACAGCGGCTCGTGGCCGTAGCCGCGCAGCAGCTCGTCCAGCTCGCCTTCGGGCAGCCGGGCCAGTACGGCCGGATTGGCGATCTTGTAGCCGTTCAGCTGCAGCACCGGCAGCACGGCGCCGTCGTACACCGGATCCAGGAACTTGTTCGAATGCCAGGACGCGGCGAGCGGCCCGGTCTCCGCTTCCCCGTCGCCGATCACACAGGTGACCACCAGGTCGGGGTTGTCCAGCGCCGCGCCATAGGCGTGCGCGAGGGAGTAGCCGAGCTCCCCGCCCTCGTGGAACGAGCCGGGCACCTGCGGCGAGGCATGGCTGGCCACCCCGCCAGGCGTGGAGAACTGGCGGAAGAGCCGGTCCATCCCGGCGAGGTCCCGCCCCACGTCCGGACACAGCTCCCCGTACGTGCCGTCCAGCCAGGCCCCCGCGAACACGGCCGGCCCGCCGTGGCCCGGGCCCCAGACGCACACCGCGTCCAGGTCACGTGCCGAGATCACCCGGTTCATATGCGTGTAGACGAGGTTCAGCCCGGGACAGGTGCCCCAGTGGCCCAGCAGCCGCGGTTTGATGTGCTCGGGGCGCAGCGGCTCCGCCAGCAGCGGATTGCCGGTCAGATAGATCTGGCCCGCCGCCAGATAGTTCAGCGCCCGCCAGTGGGCGTCCAGGCTGTGCAACTCGCGGTCGGTGAGCGTGGCTTGCGGTCCCATGCGTGACTCCGTGAGAGACGGCGGCCTCACGACCCGTGTACCACCATGCCACAAGCCGGGCACGGCCGCTCTTCGGCCGCTCTCGAGACCCGCTCTCGAGACCCGCCCGCGCGGCCCGCTCTCACGCCCGCCGAAGAGCGCGCAGGGGCGGGAGACGGCACAGTGAGGACATGAAGGGACTACTCAGCCCGCTCAAGGCGGAGCACCGCGATCGGCTGATGGCGCTCGCCCGCGAAGTGTCCTTCCCCGCGGGCACCCGCATCTTCGAGGAGGGGCGCAAGGCCGACCGCTTCTGGATCATCCGCACCGGCTCGGTCACCCTCGATCTGCACGTCCCCGGCCGGCGTGCCGCCGTGATCGAGACGCTCGGCCCCGGCGAGCTGATCGGCTGGTCCTGGCTCTTCCCGCCGGACACCTGGCACCTGGGCGCCGAGGCGCTCAGCCCGGTGCGCGCACACGAATTCGACGCGGAGGCGGTACGCCGGCTGTGCGACGAGGACACCGAACTCGGCTACGCGCTCGCCCTCGCCTGCGCCCAGGTGATCGGACGCCGGCTCCAGTCCGCCCGCACCCGCCTGCTGGACCTGTACGGGCCGTACGCGGGCGGCATATCGCCATGACCGGCGGCATATTGCCGTGAACGTACCAGGGACCCGGGCGCCGGGGCGCACCCGCGACCTGCGAAGCTGATCGTATGAACACCCGTCATTTCACCTCCGGTTCGGCCGCTGTACTGGCAGCCGCCCTCCTCCTGTCGGCCTGCGGGATGGGGACGAGCTCCACCGGGGATTCCGGGGATTCCGGAGGCTCCGGGGGCGACTCCTCGAAGTCGGGCGGCGGCAACGAGGTGATCAGCAGCTACGCCCCGGGCGAGCGCAAGCAACTGCGGGAGATCTCCGGCAAGACCCTCGAGGGCAAGCCGCTGGACCTCGCGGACTACAAGGGCCATGTCGTCGTGGTCAACCTCTGGGGCTCGAACTGCGGGCCGTGCCGGGCCGAGGCGCCCAATCTGGTGAAGGTGGCCAAGGAGACCGAGGCCGAGGGCGTACGGTTCGTCGGCATCAACACCCGGGACCCGAGCCGGGAGGCGGCCATCCGGTTCGAGGAGGAGTACGGCGTCTCGTACCCCAGCCTCTACGACCAGATGGGCCGGATCGTGCTCAAGCTCCCCCGGGGCAGCGTCAACCCGCAGACCATCCCCTCGACCATCTTCCTCGACGGCAGCGGACGGCTCGCCGCCCGAGCGCTGGTGCCGCTCAGCGAGCGGGATCTGCGCGGGGTGCTGCGACCGCTCATCGCGGAGCAGAAGAAGGCTTGAGGCAGCCTGCGGCCAGGTGCTCGGGCGGCCAGGGGCCGAACGGCCCCTTACCCCGTGCCGCGACGGACGGAAAGCTGGGCGGCGGATCACGACCGGCGCGCCCCGCGCGCCATGGAGGGAGAGGCAGTGACACAGGCGGCCGACCCCGCGGGGCCCGCGACACGTATCGGGGTCTTTCTGCTCGACGACCACGAGGTGGTGCGCCGCGGACTGCGCGATCTGCTCGACGCGGAACCCGACCTGTGCGTGGTGGGGGAGGCGGCCAACGCGCGCGAGGCCATCGCCCGCGCCCCCGCCGTCCGGCCCCGGGTCGCGGTGCTCGACGTACGGCTCGGCTCCTCGGCCGAGGGCGGCGACCACGAGGGGATCGAGGTGTGCCGCGAACTGCGGGTTCGGCTCCCCGACTTGGCTTGTCTGATGCTCACCTCCTTCGACGACGACGAAGCGCTCTTCGACGCCATCATGGCGGGGGCGGCGGGGTATGTGCTCAAGCAGATCAACGGCTCCGACCTGGTGTCGGCCGTACGCACCGTGGCCGGCGGCCGGTCCATGCTCGACCCGGGCGCGACCGCGCGGGTGATGGCCCGGCTGCGCGGGCCGCAGCCCAGCGGGCCGGTGGAGCTGGAGCGGCTGTCGCCGCGCGAGCGGGAGATCCTGGAGCTCATCGGCGAAGGGCTGACCAACCGCCAGATCGCCGAGCGGCTGTTCCTCGCCGAGAAGACGGTCAAGAACCGCATCTCGACGATCTTGTCCAAGCTGGGCGTGGGACGACGCATTCAGGCCGCGATTATCGCCGAGCGGATCAGGGACCGGCGCGCGGCCGAGTGATGTCGCTTTTGGGCCGGGCATTGCCGTGGGATGTGCCGGCATCGCGCAGGGCCGATGTCCGCGTGCGGTCGACGTTCGCGCAGGGTCGACGTTCGCGTGGAGCTGACGTTTGCATGGAGCTGACGTTTGCGTGGGGCGCGAGGCCGGACTCCCCTTCCGGTCTCGCGCCCCACGCGGGCACGGGGGCACGCCCGTCCGTGTGGCTCCTCACCGCAGTGGAGTGGGAGCCCGGCACGCCCCGGTGGCGAGGGTGGTTCCCAGGCACTGGTGATCAGCATCGGGGGCCGCGTACCCACCGGGAAGGGGCCGAACGGCCCTGATGGCCGGGCCGGACGGGGCCATCGGCTACTCGAGGATCTCGACCCGGTCGCCCAACCGCAGTGTCCCCGAGCCACGCCCCTCCCCCAAGAGCCCGACGGCCGAGGGGAGTTCGGGAAGCTCGGGGAATTCCGGGACGAGGTTCTGCCCGAAGAGGAGCTGATCGCCGGCGCGCCGGTGGCGGGCCAGCGTACGCAGCGGCTCCTTGCCGCGCTCGGCGGTCTCCTGGTCGGTGGTGGTGATCACACACCGGGCACAGGGCTTGGTGACCCGGAAGACGACCTCGCCGATCCGTATCCGCTGCCAGTCGTCCTCGGCCCAGGGAGCGGTGCCCTCGACCACCACATTCGGCCGGAAGCGGTTCATCGGCAGCGGCCCCTCGTCAGGGTGATCCCCTTGAGCGATGAGCGAGTTGAGCGCGTCCAGCGACGCGGTGGTGGTCAGCAGCAGCGGAAACTCATCCGCGAGGCTCACGGTCTCGCCCCCGCGAGCGAAATCCGGAGCCAGCGGCCTGCGGCGGGCCGGATCATCCAGATGGACCAGACGGACCGGAGAGCCCAGAAAACCGCTGAACCACTCGTCGGCCGCCGCGCCCGCCGACACCACCTCGACGGCCTCTTTGTGCAGCCACACGGTCGACACCGGCGCGGCGTCCCCCGGCTCGGGCACGGCGACGGTCAGCGGCTCATGGCCGGCAGCGCTGAGCCGGATACCGCCGCCGGGCAGCGGCTCGGCGGAAACCAGCGCCATCCGGGCCTGTTGGCGCTGCGTCACATACCGTCCGCCGGGCTCGACGACCATCCACCTCCGGTCTCCCGCAAGCCCCCACGGCTCGACGACCGCCTCGAGGGGAGCGGCCCCCGCGGCCGACTTGACGGGGTACACGTGGATAGCGCTCAGCACTGGATTGACCATGCCGACAATCTTGCCAGCCGGGTCCGACAGCGTCGTGTCAAAGTCACCCCACGGTTCCCGGCCGGCCCGGCCCCCACCTGGGGCCGGGCCCCGCCGCACGGGGTGGCTCAGTAGCCGGCCCCCGGCTGCTGCGGCCGGCCCTGGTACTGCTGACGGCCGTAGGGGTCCTCGTACGGCGACGGCGCGGGCGCCGCCGGCCGGGGTGCGGCGGGGCGCGGCATGGCCGGACGCATCGCCTCGTAGCCGTTGGGCGCCGCCGGACGCTGCTGCTGCGGGGGCTGCTGCTGTGTCCCCGGGTAGCCGCGCGGACCCGTCGCCTGCGGCGGGATGTACGGAGAGGGCGCCTGCTGCAGCCCGCCGGGCTGCGGCTGCCCACCACCCGTCTGGTATCCCTGCGAGGGGTTGTACTGCGAGGAGGAGGGCGCGGCCGGCAGCGCGGGCAGCGCGGAGGGCAACGCCGGGAGATGGCTGCCGGTGTCGTACGGCGGGGCCACTCGGATGGGCGCGATCTGCGGTGTCCCCCGCTCGGCGACGAGACTGTCGTAGATGGGGGTGTCCGGGAAGGACGACGAGGAGTAGTAGCCGCTGCCGTAGCTACCGCGGGGGGAGGTCATAGCCCATAAGTTAAGCCCACGATGTGCCGATTGGGGAGTCCGGTAAGAGGGTTGTTTTACCGGCTGGGAGCGGTCGGCGTTCCCCAACCCGAGCGAATCTGGCAAAAACGGTCGGCAGGGTACGTTGAGATCCTGTAAAGAGCTCGTTTTCGACGGGTTACCGATCGCGGTCCGATGATCGTGTGTCCGTGGCCGAAATGAACAGATCAGAAAGGCAGGGGGACAGCATGGCGATGCGCAAAGGCAGCAATGTTCCGGTTCCGGTGTCGGCGGTGCGGGTCGAACTGGGCTGGCGCACCGGCCCGGGGGTGCCGGACGTCGACGCCTCGGCGCTGCTGCTGGTATCCGGAAAGGTCCGTTCCGACGCGGACTTCGTCTTCTACAACCAGCCGGCACACTCCTCAGGCGCCGTACGCCACGAAGGCAAGCGAACCGCCGGTGACACCGTGACCGACACCCTTTCGGTGGACTTCGGTCGGGTGGAGCCCGCCATCGAGACCGTCGTGCTCGCCGCGTCCGCGGACGGCGGCAGCTTCGGCCGGGTCCCGGGCCTGTACATCCGGGTGCTGGACGCCTCGGGCGGCGCGGAGCTCGCCCGGTTCGACAGCGAGGACGCCACCGTCGAGACCGCGTTTGTGCTCGGCGAGCTCTACCGGAGGCAGGGCGCGTGGAAGTTCCGCGCCGTCGGCCAGGGGTACGGCAGCGGACTCGCGGGCCTCGCCACGGACTTCGGCATCAGCGTCGACGAGCCCCAGCACGCCCCCGGTCCCGCCTCCGTCCCCGCCCCAGCCGCCGCCCCCGCGCCCGTACAGCCGTCCGCGCCCCTTCCGCCCCCGCCGCACACGGCGCCCGCCGCGCCGCTTCAGCCGCCGACCGCGCCCGCGTACCCGCCCGCCGCGGCGCCGGCCCCCGGGTACCCGGCTCCCGCTTCCGCTCCCGGTTCCGCCCCGGTGAGCCTGTCCAAGGTCACCCTCACCAAGGAGGCCCCCTCCGTCTCGCTCACCAAGCAGGGCGGTACCTCCGGCGCCATGCGGGTGAACCTCAACTGGCAGGTGCGCAAACAGTTCCAGGGCTGGGGGCAGAAGCTCGGCAGGGCCATCGCCATGCACGGGGACCTCGACCTCGACCTCGGCGCGCTGTTCGAGCTCTCCGACGGCAGCAAGGGCGTGGTGCAGGCGCTCGGCAACTCCTTCGGCTCGCTGCACCAGCCGCCGTTCATCCAACTCGACGCCGACGACCGCACCGGCGCCCGGACATCCGGCGAAAACCTCACCATCAACCTCGACCAGAAGAACGCGTTCCGCCGCATCCTCGTCTTCGTCACGATCTACGAGGGCGCCCGCAGCTTCGCCAACCTCAACGCCACGGTCACCCTGCAGCCGCAGCACGGCGCGCCCATCGACTTCTCGCTCGACGAGTGCACCGTCCCCTCCCCGGTCTGCGCCCTCGCGCTGATCACCAACAACGGCGGCGACCTCATTGTCCAGCGCGAGGCCCGCTATCTGGTGCCCGAACGCGGCGTCAGCCCCCAGCGCACCCTCGACTACGCCTACGGCTGGGGCATGAACTGGACACCCGGCCGTAAGTGAGGCCGGCCGTCAGGGCGCGGCGCCGGGGCGGGCGTAGGTACGTCCCTTCCACGCGGCGCCGCGCCCCTGATAGTGCCGGACCGCCGAATCCACGGTCATCAGCAGATACAGCAGCGCCGTCAGCGGCAGCAGCGGCGCCAGCCACAGCGTCTGCCGGTAGTAGCGCAGCATGGGGACGTACGTCGCCGCCATCAGCGCCCAGGCGGCGGCCCCCACCGCCCACAGCGCCGGACGGCCCGCCGGCAGCCCCGCGCACAGCGCCACCGGGGGCACCAGGTACACCAGCGCGAGCCCCGCCACCGTGGCCACCAGCAGCAGCGGATTGTGCCTCAGCTGCGCATAGGCGCTGCGCGAGACCATCCGCCACAGCTCGCCCAGCCGCGGATACGGCCGTACGCTGTCCACCCGGTCCGCGAGCCCCAGCCAGATCCTCCCACCGCTCCGCTTCACCGCCCGGGCCAGCGCCACGTCGTCGATGACCGCGTGCCGGACCACATCCGGGACCCCGGCCCGCTCGGCCGCCTCCCGGCGCAGCAGCACACACCCGCCCGCGGCCGCCGCCGTCCGCGCCCCCGCCCGGTTGACCCACCGGAACGGGTAGAGCTGCGCGAAGAAGTACACAAACGCCGGAACGATCAACCGTTCCCACGCCGTCGCCACCCGCAGCCGCGCCATCTGCGACACCAGATCGAGCCCGGAGCCGCGCGCCGCACGCACCAACTCGCGCAGGGAGTCCGGCTCATGCGCGATATCCGCGTCGGTCAGCAGCAGATACTCCGTGTCCGGGCGGGCCTCGGCGAGCGTCATGCCGTGGCGCACCGCCCAGAGCTTGCCCGTCCAGCCCGGCGGCGGCTCACCGGGCGAGTCCACGGTGAGCGGCAGCCCGCCGTGCTCATCGGCGAGTTCGCGGGCCAGCTTGCCCGTGCCGTCCGTACTGCCGTCGTCGACGAGGAAGATCTCCGCCGGTCCCGGATAGTCCTGCGCCAGCAACGACGGCAGGCTCACCGGGAGGACGGCGGCCTCGTCCCGGGCGGGGACGACGACGGCGACCGGCGGCCAGCACTCCTCGGCGGCGAGGTCCGCCGGGTCCTCGCCGGGGACGACGGGCTCACCGCCGGGGTTCGCGCGCGCACTGCTGGGGTCCGGCCGCGCACCGGGGTCCACCCGTGTATCGCCGCGGGGCAGCCGGACGTCCGTACGCCAGAAGAAGCCCTGGCCCAGCAGCAGCCACCCCCACACGACAAGTGACCCCACGGCGATCCACGTCAGCGCGTCCACCGTGGCAGTCTGCCCGACCAGGAGCCCGGTCGCCGGGCGCATCAGGGCGATCCATTAAAGTGACCGGGTGAAGATCGCGCTCATGGACTCCGGAATCGGCCTGCTCCCTGCAGCGGCTGCGGTGCATCGGCTCCGGCCGGACGCCGATCTCGTGCTCTCCTCGGACCCCGGCAGCATGCCCTGGGGTCCGCGCACCCCCGAAGACGTCACCCAGCGCGCGCTGGCCTGCGTCCGCGCCGCCGCCGCGCACCGCCCCGACGCGCTGATCGTCGCCTGCAACACCGCCTCCGTGCACGCCCTGCCCGCGCTGCGAGCCGAGCTGGAGCCCGGGCTGCCGGTCATCGGGACCGTACCCGCGATCAAGCCCGCGGCGGCGGGCGGCGGACCCGTCGCGATCTGGGCCACCCCCGCCACCACGGGCAGCCCCTACCAGCGCCGACTCATCAGCGACTTCGCGGACGGCGTCACCGTGACGGAGGTGGCCTGCCCGGGGCTCGCCGAGGCCGTACAGTGGGCCGACTCGGCGGCGATCGACGCCGCGGTGGCCGACGCCGCGGCCCGCACCCCGCGCGATATCCGGGCCCTCGTCCTGGGCTGCACCCACTACGAGCTGGTCGCCGACCGCATCCGGGCCGCCGTCCAGCCGGCCGACGCCCCGCCGATCGCCCTGCACGGATCCGCCGGGGCCGTCGTCGCCCAGGCCCTGCGCCGGATCGGCGCCACGCCCACCCCCTCGGGCGAGGCGGCCTCGTCGGCGCTCGCGGACCTTCCCCAGGGACGGCTCACCGTGCTCCTCAGCGGCCGCGAGGCCGCGATGCCCGAGGCCGCCCTGGCGTACGCGGAGGGGCGTCTGCTGGCGGCCGAACCCCTGGCGCGGGGCTGACGCGGCTGGCGCGGGGCTGACGCGCGCGGCCCAGGACGCGGCCCAGGACTGGGCTCGCCCGGAAACCTTTCATGCTCCCTACCACAGTCCTCTGCCGGGGTAGCGGAACATGGGTACCCTGCCAGCTATGAGGCACCACGGCGAGGGCGACGAGCGCGACAGGCCGGCCGGGGCCGGGAGGCCCCCTGAGATCTGGACCGGGCGGGCGCACAACCGCGCCCAGTGGCTGCTTGCCGCCGGGGGCGCCGCCTGCGTGGCGCTCGGCATCGACCTGGCCGTCGCCTCTCCCTGGACCTCGGGTCTGGCCCCGCTCCTCATGGCCGTGATCGGCTGCCTCGCGGCCGGCCTGCTGATGCTCTTCGGCACCCTGGCCTTCGTCCACGTGGCCGTGCGGGTCGACGAGGAGGCCCTGGAGGTGCGCTGCGGCCACATTGGGCTGCCCCGGCGCCGTATCCCGCTCGACGATGTGGTCCACGCGGACTTCGCACCCCGGGTCACCCCATTCCAGTGGGGCGGCTGGGGCTACCGCTGGCGCCCCGACAAGGGCACCGCGGTGATCGTCCGCCGCGGCGAGGGCCTTGTGGTCCGGCTCGGCGACGGCCGGATCTTCACCGTCACGGTGGACAACGCCGAGACCGCGGTACGCGTGATCCGCGACCGGCTGCGCGGGGTCGCGGCCGGGGCCTCGCAGGCCTAGATTCCGTCCGAGGTCACCGGCTATACATGATCCTGATAACGGCCCGGAAGGTACGTCCTTCCGGGCCGTTCCCCCGTTCGGCCCCGTTCCGTCAGCACGTCCCGTTCAGCCCGTTCCGTTCACCCTGCTTCCGTTCGACAACGGAAAACGGAGGAAATCGATATGAGAGAGGTCGGCAGATGAGCGCACTGACACCCGAGGCACTGCTCGCGGATTACCTGGCCCTGGCGGACGACAGCTGTGTCGCCGTGCTGCCGCACGTGCTGCGCATTACGGCCGAACTCGGCATCGCCGATGTCATAGCGACGGACACCAGGACCGTCGAGGACATAGCCACCGCCACGGATGCGGACATCGAATACCTCTACCGCCTGCTGCGTGCCCTGGTGTCGGTGGGCGTGCTTCTGGAGGACCCGTCCCGCTCATTCCGGCTGACCGAGACCGGACACCGCCTCCGCGCGGACGCCCCGAACAGCGTCCGCGAATCCGTCCTGAACGCCGACTCCCAGCGGGCCTGGCTCCGCGGTATCGACAGCATCCGCAGCGGGCGCTCGGTCTTCGACAGCGTCCACGGCGGGGATTTCTTCGCGCACAAGAATTCCGACGGCGACGCCGATCGCGCTTTTCTGCGCCGGATGCGGGAGCGCACCGGGCGGCTGTACGGGCAGTTCTCCTCGACGCCCGACTGGCGGCAGTCGGACGTCGTCATGGACATCGGGGGCGGCGACGGCTTTATGTTGGAGCGCGTCCTGCGCGAAGCCGATCATGTCCGGGGAATTCTCTTCGACCGGCCGTCGGTCGTCGACATGGTCAAGGATTCCGAGCACATCAGGTCGCTCGGAGAGCGCTGCCGGCTCGAAAAGGGCGACTTCTTTGAATCGCTGCCTTCAGGGGCCGACACCCATATGCTGTGCAGCGTGCTGCACGACTGGACGGATAGCCAAGTGGTCGCCATTTTGCGCAACAGCAGGAAGGCGCTGCGGGACGGCGGGCGGCTACTGATCGTGGAGATGCTGGTGCCGGAGGACCAGGAATGGCACCCCAGCCGATGGAGCGACATCGGGATGATGGTGCTCACCGGCGGCCGCGAACGCACGGCAGCGGAATTCGAGACCTTGCTGAGCGATTCCGGATTCGGCCTTTCGAGCGTGACCCCGATTTCCGGCTCTTACTTCTCGGTTCTGGAAGCAAAATAGAAGGTTTTGGGTAGCCGCTGATATCGCGCCTTTCGGCGTGATTCGATGGGCCTGGTGGCGTAGCGCATACGCCACGCCACCAGGCCCATCTGCGTCGACTGTAACTTGATCGACTACTGTTCCGGTCGCTCCCTCAGCGCTGCGGCCAGCGTTCGGCCGATCTCGGCGAGCGGACCGGGCTGCATCATGTTGACGTGCGCACATGGAACCGCGTGTTCGTGCACATGCCCCGTGATATACGGAGCCCACGCTCGGGGAGCGGCTACCGGCATATGGTTGTCGACGCCTGCGGTGAAGAACAGCACATCGCCAGAGAACTTTTCCAGCGCGGCGGAGCGCCCGAGCGCCCGGTTCTTACCGACCGCGACGGCCAGCGCGGATATTTCGTCCTCGCTGAGAGTGATGCCTCCTGTCATCTCGCCCATGTGCTGCCTGGCGTAGTCGCGGAGGAGAGCGGAGAGATCCGCCGCATCGGCATCCTCCGGGATTGTGTATCCGGCGCCCTCCGCCAACGCGTATATAAGGTCCTCTTCTTTTTCCGGGCCCGATGGAAGAACCCCGTCGTTTGGATAGGCGTCGAGCATGGTCAGCAGGCTGACGACTTCTCCCTGACTCTGAAGCAGTACCGCCGCAGCATGGGCGACCAGCCCTCCGAAGGACCAGCCGAGCAGCCGGTAGGGACCGACGGGCTGAACAGAACGCATCAGCTCCACATAGTCCCGCGCCATTTCCTCCAGGGAGGTCGGCAGCGGCTCCTTCCCCATCAGGCCGCGCGACTGGAGCCCGTAAATGGGGACTTCTTCTGGGACGTGCCGCAGCAGACCGGCGTAACACCAGCTGAGCCCTGATACCGGATGTACGCAGAACAGCGGTGGCTCTTTGCCGCTCGAGCGGATCGGGAGGAGTGGATCGAACGGATCCTGGCTCGCCCCGTCTTCGATGCGTTCGGCGAGGCCGGCGACGGTGGGGGCTTCGAAGAGGGCGCGGATGGTGAGTTCGACGCCCAGGGCGGTACGAATGCGGCTGATCAGGCGGGTGGCGAGGAGGGAGTGTCCGCCGAGGGTGAAGAAGTTGTCGTCGATTCCGACTTGGGTGATTCCGAGGGTTTCTGCGAAGAGTTGGGTGAGGGTTTCCTCGCGTGGTGTGCGGGGTGGGCGTTGGGTGGTGGTTGGGGTGTGGTGGGGGGTGGGGAGGGCTTTGTGGTTGAGTTTTCCGTTGGGTGTGAGGGGGAGGTGGTCGAGGGTGATGAGTGTGGTGGGGACCATGTAGTCGGGGAGTCGGTCCCGGAGGGTGCGGAGGATGTGTGTGGTGTCGATTCCTGTTTCGGGGTTGGTGGGTATGGCGTATGCGGTGAGGCGTTTGTCGCCGGGTTGGTCTTCGCGTACGAGGACGACGGCTTGGGTGATGGTGTCGTGGGTGGTGAGGGCGGCTTCGATTTCGGTGGGTTCGATGCGGAAGCCGCGGATTTTGATTTGGGTGTCGGTGCGGCCGAGGTAGTGGAGTGTGCCGTTGGTGTTCCAGCGGGCGAGGTCGCCGGTGCGGTACATGCGGGTGCCGGGTGGGCCGTAGGGGTTGGGGATGAAGCGTTCGGCGGTGAGGGTGGGGCGGTGGAGGTATCC
>NZ_JBIRSJ010000020.1:0-253928 GCF_044334165.1 Streptomyces sp. NPDC020845
CGGTTACATTCCGAACCCGGAAGCTAAGCCTTTCAGCGCCGATGGTACTGCAGGGGGGACCCTGTGGGAGAGTAGGACACCGCCGAACAATCTTTAGCCTCGGTCCTGGGTATCGAAAGATACCCAGGACCGAGGCTTTTTTATTTTTCGTCGCCCCGGATCTCGGCGGCGTGGGTGAGCTCGAGGTCGAGGGCTTCGCGGCGGATGCGCTGGTCCACGTAAAGGAGCGCGACGACACCCGCGCTGATCGGCAAGGTGATGGTTGAGGCGAGGACCCCGCCGACTCCGATGACCACCAGAAACGTCCAGCTGACGGAGACGGATTCGCCGGAAAGCCAGTCCATCGCATTGTCGCCGCCGATGGCCATTCCGACGATGCTGGTCGGGATCTCGACGATGGCGGAGAGGACGAAGGCGATGAGTAGCGCGAGGAGCTGGATGCCGAGCACTCGCCACCACGCGCCGCCCACGAGCTTGGCCGAGCGGCGCATGGCCGCGCTGAGCCCTTGCTTCTCCAGCATCAGGGCGGGCGCGGCGAGGCTGTAGCGAATCCAGAGCCACAGGGCGGCGGCTGTCGCGCCGAGCCCGCCCAGCAGGGCCAGCGCCGCGCCTTCGCCGTCCGCGCCGACGGCGACGAGCAGAAGTCCCGGCGCCAGGCCGGCGGCGAAGGTGGCGGCCACGAGTCCGGGCAACAGGAGCAGCAGGCCGCACAGCTGGAGCAGGCGCGGGCGGGCATCGCGCCACACCTCGCCGGGCGACACGGACCGTCCCAGTACGGCCCGGCCGATCACGATCGTCAGCAGGGCCGTGGTGACCATCGTGCCGAGGACTCCGGCCGCCAAGGGGACGGCACTGCCCTGCAGAGCGTGGCCGAGGGCGTCCAGGGCCTCTCGTACGCTCGGATTCGGGTCGTTCTCGAGCGAGTCGAGTCCGTTCGTGTCCTGGAACCACAGTCCCGTGGCGACCGTGGTCACGGCCTGGGTGACGAGGGCGACGGCAAGGGACACGCCGAGCACCGGCCGCCAGTGGGTGCGGAGGGTGGACACCGCCCCGTCGAGGATTTCGCCGACGCTCAGGGGCCGTAGCGGGATGACACCGGGCCGCGGTGCGGGCGGCGGGGGAGTCCAGCCGGCCCCCCAACTTCCGTACGAGGCAGGGCCTGCCGAACCGCCCGGGCCCGCGGGGCCCGGCGGAGGGGCGGGCGGTGGCTCGGGGACGCCGCCGGGGTGTGCTGTCCAGTGCCCTGCGGGTGGTTGCCGCTCCGCCCACTTCGCGCCCCATGAGGGTCGGTCCGCCGCCACCTGATCCGCAGCAGTCCTGTCCGCAGCAGTCCTGTCCGCAGCGGTCCCGTCCGCCGTACACCCGTTCGTCGCAGGGCCGTCCGCCGTGGGGCTTTCTGCCGTAGCGCGGTCCGGTCCAGGCTGGTCGGGCAGGACAGGGCCCGGGCTCTGTCCTGTCGGGCCCTGCGCCGGCTGCTGTGGTTCATCGGTGGGGGACGGTCCGGGCGGTGCCCAGCCCGGAGAGTCGTTCATTGTCGCTCCATGAGGTCGGTCCCGTAAGGGCGAAGGGCGGCCGCCGGGCTGTCGCGAGTGCGCGGCGGCGGCAGGTTGGCAGTCATCGTGCCATGGTGGACGTGGCCGGACGGTGGGCGTCGGGCGTGGCGGACGTTTCAATACTTGGGGCCTCCAAATGCTGGGGCCTTCAATACTTGGGGCCGCAGAGGGCAGACTGGACCAATGGCTGATCAGCACTCAGTGGACCGGGGCGCCGACGTATCGCCCGCCGCGCTCGCCCTGCGCTGGGAGGAACCGCCGGAAGGTCCCGTGCTGGTGATCCTGGACCAGACGCGACTTCCCGCCGAAGAGGTCGAGTTGGTGTGCACCGACGTACCGGTGCTGGTGGAGGCGATCCGTTCGCTGGCCGTACGGGGCGCTCCGCTGCTCGGTATCGCCGGGGCCTATGGCGTCGCCCTCGCCGCGGTGCGCGGTTTCGATGTGGACGAGGCCGCCGAATCGCTGGCGCACGCCCGCCCGACGGCCGTCAACCTCGGCTACGGGGTGCGCCGCGCCGCCGCCGCGTACCACGCGGCAGCGAAGGGCGGGGCGGACGCCGAGGGGGCCGCGGCCGCGGCCCTGGCCGAGGCCCGCGCGCTGCACCGGGAGGACGCCGAGGCCAGCGAGCGGATGGCCGAGCACGGCCTGGCTCTCCTCGACGAGTTGCTGCCCGCGGGTGGCTACCGCATCCTGACCCACTGCAACACCGGCGCGCTGGTCTCCGGCGGCGGGGGCACCGCCCTGGCCGTGGCCGCGGCGGTGCACCGGGCCGGGCAGCTGCGGCGGCTATGGGTGGACGAGACCCGCCCGCTGCTGCAGGGCGCGCGGCTGACCGCGTATGAGGCGGCCCGCGCGGGCATGGCGTACACGCTGCTCACCGACAACGCGGCGGGTTCGCTGTTCGCTGCGGGAGAGGTCGACGCGGTTCTGATCGGCGCGGACCGGATAGCCGCGGACGGCTCGGTGGCCAACAAGGTCGGCAGCTATCCGCTCGCGGTGCTGGCCCGCTACCACCATGTGCCGTTCGTCGTCGTGGCGCCGACCACCACGCTGGACCTGGCCACCGCGGACGGCGCGTCGATCGAGGTCGAGCAGCGCCCGGGGCATGAAGTGACAGACATCACAGTGCCCTATGCTCCGGCGGCGGGGGCGCAAGCAGGCACCGGGATACCCGTCGCGCCGCTGGGCACGCAGGCCTACAACCCGGCTTTCGACGTCACACCACCGGAGTTGGTGACGGCCATCGTCACCGAGGCGGGGGCCGTCTCGCCGGTCACCGCGGACGGTATCGCGGAGCTGTGCGCCAGGTCACGATCGGGTAATGGGATGATGTCGATATGAAGGGACGCGTCCTTGTCGTCGACGACGACACCGCACTGGCAGAGATGCTCGGCATCGTGCTGCGTGGCGAAGGCTTTGAACCGTCGTTCGTGTCGGACGGCGACAAGGCTCTCGCCGCTTTCCGCGAGACCAAACCGGATCTGGTGCTCCTCGATCTGATGCTCCCCGGGAGGGACGGCATCGAGGTGTGCCGGCTGATCCGGGCCGAGTCCGGGGTGCCGATCGTCATGCTGACCGCGAAGAGCGACACGGTCGATGTGGTGGTCGGTCTTGAGTCCGGGGCGGATGACTACATCGTCAAGCCGTTCAAGCCCAAGGAGCTGGTGGCGCGGATTCGCGCGCGGCTGCGGCGGTCGGAGGAACCGGCGCCGGAGCAGCTGGCCATCGGGGATCTGGTGATCGATGTGGCCGGCCACTCGGTGAAGCGGGACGGCCAGTCGATAGCGCTGACGCCGCTGGAGTTCGATCTGCTGGTCGCGCTGGCGCGCAAGCCGTGGCAGGTCTTCACCCGTGAGGTGCTGCTCGAGCAGGTGTGGGGCTATCGGCATGCCGCCGACACCCGGCTGGTCAATGTGCATGTGCAGCGGCTGCGCTCGAAGGTCGAGAAGGACCCGGAGCGGCCGGAGATCGTGGTGACCGTGCGCGGCGTCGGCTACAAGGCCGGGCCCAGCTGAGATGCCGGAGGTCGGCTCGGCTCCGCCTGCCGGCAGACCGGCGGGTGGAGCCCCGGAGAGTGCGCGTCCGGGGCGGCCCGTCGACCCGGCGGGTGAGATTCCGCTGCTGCGGCGGTTGTGGAGCGGTGGGCAGCTGCTGCCGGACGGGGCGTCGGGCGGCCCCGCGCATCCGTTGATCCGGCTGTTCGGGCGGTGGGTGCGCCGTCCGCTGCTGCCCGCTGCCCGGCTGTGGCGGCGCAATATCCAGCTGCGGGTGGTCGCGACCACCCTGCTGATGTCGCTCGGTGTGGTGCTGCTGCTCGGCCTGGTCGTCATCGGGCAGGTGCGCAACGGGCTGCTGGACGCCAAGCGGCATGCGGCGCAGGGGCAGGCCGCCGGTGGGTTCCAGGTCGCCGAGCAGATGGCCGACCGCAACAGAGACACCCGTAACGGCGACGGGGCCGACGCCCGTGGCCGGGGCGGCCAGGACGCCGGCAGCTGGCTGAACGAGCTGGTGACGCAGCTTGCCAGCGGCGGCAAGGGCGCGTACTCGGTGGTGGCGCTCAGCTCCGCCTCGGGCGACACGCCCCGCGTCGTCAGCCGTGGGGCGCGCGTCTCCGGCGACGTCAAGCAGGACAGCGTCCCGGCCGAGCTGCGCAAGAAGGTGGACGACGCGCGCACCACGCCGTACGAGCAGTACGGCCGGATCCTGCACAACAGCTCCAAGGACTCCGAGGCCGCGCTGATCATCGGCAAGCGGCTCAACGACAACCGCGGCGATCCCTACCAGCTCTACTACCTCTTCCCGTTCACGCAGGAGGAGAAGTCGCTCAGCCTGGTGAAGGGGACGCTGGCGACGGCCGGGGTCTTCGTGGTGGTGCTGCTCGGCGCCATCGCCTGGGTGGTGGTCCGGCAGGTGGTCACGCCGGTACGGATGGCGGCCGGGATCTCGGAGCGGCTGGCGGCCGGTCTGCTGCAGGAGCGGATGAAGGTCACCGGCGAGGACGACATCGCGCGGCTCGGCGAGTCGTTCAACAAGATGGCGCAGAACCTCCAGGTCAAGATCATGCAACTGGAGGAGCTGTCCCGGATGCAGCGCCGCTTCGTCTCGGACGTCTCCCATGAGCTGCGGACGCCGCTGACGACCGTACGGATGGCGGCGGATGTCATCCATGACGCGCGCGAGGACTTCGACCCGATCACGGCGCGCTCAGCCGAGCTGCTGTGGGGCCAGGTCGACCGGTTCGAGTCGCTGCTGTCGGACCTGCTGGAGATCAGCCGGTTCGACGCGGGCGCGGCCGCTCTGGAGGCCGAGCCGATCGATCTGCGCGATGTGGTGACCCGGGTGGTCGACGGGGCCGAGCCGCTTGCCGAGGCCAAGGGCACCCGGATCGTGGTGCGGGGCGCCGAGCAGCCGGTGATGGCGGAGGCGGACGCCCGGCGGGTGGAGCGGGTGCTGCGCAATCTCGTGGTCAACGCCGTGGAGCACGGCGAGGGCCGGGATGTGATCGTGCGGCTGGCCGCGGCGGGCGGGGCGGTCGCGGTCGCGGTGCGCGACTACGGCGTCGGGCTCAAGCCGGGCGAGGCGACCCGCGTCTTCAACCGCTTCTGGCGGGCCGATCCGGCCCGTGCCCGTACGACGGGCGGCACGGGCCTCGGCCTGTCGATCGCGGTGGAGGACGCACGGCTGCACGGCGGCTGGCTGCAGGCGTGGGGCGAGCCCGGCGGCGGTTCGCAGTTCCGGCTGACCCTGCCGCGTACGGCGGGCGACTCGCTGCGCGGCTCGCCCATCCCGCTGGAGCCCGAGGACTCCCGGCGCAACCTGGCGTCGGGGCGGGGTGCAAAGGCGCAGGTCACCGGGGCTCCGGGGGCGGCTTCGCACGAGGGCGCGGGGGAGCGGCTGGCGGCGGTACCTGCGCAGCCGAAGTCCGCGCTGTCCGGCGCCGACCTGCCGCGGCTCCCCGGCGGCACGGGCCTGCCCACGCCGACGGCCGACCCCACCGCGCTGCCGGGCAACGGCGCCCGCGTGGTGCCCCGGGGCGCGGCCCGAGGCACGCCGGCTACGCCGGGCCCGCGGCCGGGTGCGGTCGACACGGCGGCTGATACGGCGGCCGATACGGCACACACGACACCGACCGAACGGGAGGGCCGCCCCCGTGGGCGCTGACCGCTACCGCCTCCGCCGCACGCGCCGGCTGCCGGGCGCGCCCGCGCTGCTCGCCTGCGGCGCGCTGCTGCTCTCCGGCTGCGCCTCGATGCCCGACAGCGGGGATGTGCGCCGGGTGGACTCCTCGCCGCGTACGGACGTCGATACGCGGGTGCAGGTGTACGGGGTGAGTCCGGGCAAGGGCGAGCAGCCCACCGAGCTCGTCAACGGCTTCCTGGAGGCGACGACCAGCGACGAGGGGAACCTGGCCACGGCCAAGGAGTACCTGACCAAGGGCGCCGCACGGCAGTGGGCCCCCTTGGCCGCCACCACGGTGCTCGCACAGGCGCCGGAGGTGCGGGTGGAGGCCGATCCGGGAGACCGGGACAGCGACGGGAGGACCGTGGTGCTCTCCGGCAAGCGGATCGCCACGGTGGACGCCACGCACGCGTACCGGCCCTCTGAGGGCGATTACGTGGAGCGCGTCCATCTGTCGAAGGTGGGGTCGGAGTGGCGGATCGACCGGCTGCCGCGCGGCCTTGTGCTGGGCGAGCCCGACTTCCAGCGCATGTATGAGTCGGTCAACAAGTACTACTTCGCCGAGCTGGGCCCGGACGCCGGGAACTCGCGGGCGGGGCAGGGTGTGCTGGTCGCCGACCCGGTCTATCTGCGGCAGGGCGTCGACCCGGTCACCGCGGCCGTGAAGGCCCTCCTGGACGGGCCGACGAGCTGGCTCGACCCGGTGGTCAGCACCTCCTTCCCCTCGGGTACGGAGCTGGGCGGCCGGGACGAGAAGGTGACGCCGGACGATTCGAACGCGCTGAAGGTGCGGCTGAGCGACCGCGCGGCGCATGTGGGCCAGGCGCGCTGCGCCCGTATGGCGGCCCAGCTGCTGTTCACGGTCCAAGGACTGGGGCAGTCGGCGTCGGAGATCCGCAGCGTGCGGCTGGAGCGGCAGGACGGCGCGGAACTGTGCACGCTGTCACGCGACGCCGCGCGCTCCTTCGCTCCGGAGGGGGTCATCGGCCGGGGCGACCATCAGTACTTCGTGGACGCCGACCACCGGGTGGTCCGGCTGTCCGACGACGCGCGGCAGCCGCAGGCCGTGCCGGGGCCGTTCGGTGAGGACGGCGTCGGCCTCGGGTCGGTGGCGGTGTCCCGCGACGAGCGGCTTGCCGCGGGGGTCACCAAGGACGGCCGCTCGCTGTATGTGACCGAGCTCAGGTCCGGCGTCCAGCTCGGCAAGGCGAGGCTGCGCAGCCAGGGCGGCAGCGCGGAGCACGGGCTGTCGGCGCCGAGCTGGGACGGCCTCGGCGGCCTGTGGGTCGCCGACCGCAATCCACAGCAACCCAAGCTGCTGCGGCTGCGCGAGGGCGAGGAGCAGGCGGACGAGGTCCAGCTGCCGGATCTGAACGGCGGCGTGATCACGGCGCTGCGGATGTCCGCGGACGGCACCCGGATCGCGATGCTGGTCAAACGCGCCGGGCATACGACGCTGCGGCTCGGCCGCGTCGAGCGGTGGGGCGGCGAGGAAGCTCCCAAGTTGTCGGTGCGGGGGCTGCACTCGGTCTCTCCGCGGCTGGAGGACGTGGACGCCGTTTCATGGGCCGGGGGCAGTCGGCTGGTGGTCGCGGGCCGTGAGTCGGGCGGGGTGCAGCGGCTGCAGTATGTCGAGACGGACGGCTCGCCGGCGGATGTCCCGGCCGTACCCGGGCCGAACGGGGTGGAGTCGGTCGCGGCCTTCGAGGGGCCGAACCGGCCGTTGATCGCCGAGACGACGAACGACGGGATCGTGCGGCTGCCGCCGAATACGGACTGGAAGACCGTGGCCAAGGAGGGGTCGCTTCCGGTGTATCCGGGGTAACGGTCCGCCTCCTCCGCGCCCTCCGCCTCCGTCTCCGAGCCGACTGGGCGTCGACCGGTCGGCTGTCAACAGGATGGCTGTCAACAGGATGGGGGCGCGTTCACCCGGATGGGCGCGGCCACACCGTGGTTGGCACGCAGTTATCCACAGGGTTGTCCACAGGAGTGGCGGGGCCGTGAGGGTGACGCGACAGTGGGCCCATGTGGATGTGGAGTCGGGAGATCGCCGGACTGGTGCTGCCGACCGGCTGCGCGGGATGCGGCCGGTCGGGCGGTGCGCTGTGCGGGCGGTGCCGCGCGGCGCTGTGCGGGGCCGGGGCGCGGCCGGTGCGGCCCAGCCCGTCCCCGCCGGGGCTGCCGCCCGTCCATGCGGCGGTGGCCTACGAGGACGAGGCCAGAGCGGTGCTGCTCGCGCACAAGGAGCGGGGAGAGCTGCGGCTGGCGGCGGCGCTGGGCGAGGCGCTGGCGTCGGCGGTGAACGCGGCCTGTCCCCATCCCCATCCCCATCCGTATCCCCATCTCCATGCCCGTCACCGCTCGTGGCGGCCGCTGCTGCTGGTGCCGGTGCCCTCGGCGCGGCGGGCGGTCGCGGCGCGCGGCCATGATCCGGCCCGGCGCATCGCGCTGGCGGCGGCGGGGGTGCTGCGGCGCGGCGGGCGGCCCGCGCGGGTGCTGCCGGTCCTGCGACAGCTGCGGGCGGTGACCGATCAGGCGGGGCTGGACGCGCGGCGCCGGCTGGAAAATCTCACCGGGGCGTTGGGCGCGGCGCCAGGCTGCGGGCGGCTGTTGGCGGAGGGCCCGGTGGTGCTGGTGGACGATCTGATGACCACGGGAGCGTCGCTTGCGGAGGCCGCGCGGGCGGTGCGGGCCGCGGGCGGCCCGATCGTCGGCGCCGCCGTCGTGGCGGCCGCGCCCCGCGCGTTCGCCATGGGTGCCCCGCCCTCGATCACCTTGGGCGCCCCGCCCTCGAACACCACGTGCGCCCCGCGCTCGTGGTCCAAGATCGCGGTGCCATCACCAAGTGGAACTGAATACGAACGCCCATCGTTGCTGATGATAAGCGGACGTAAACACCTGATCGGAGGTACGTGCCGGTAGGGGGTGCCGACTTCCGGCCGGGCGAGCTATGTTCGGTTGTGAGGAACGGCGAGCGCAATAGCTCGCATTATCCGCTTGGCGTGCTTCGTGTGCCTTTTCGCTTTTAATGACAAGAAGGGGTGGCGATCTTGGCCATCGGGGAGGAGGGGGTGAAAGCCGCCAGGCAGCAAGCTCCGGAGAAATTCCGGAGCCCAGTGCACAACGGATGAGCTCCGACTTTGACGGAGCGACCCGGGAACGGAGTTCTGCGTGGACATCGTCGTCAAGGGCCGTAAAACAGAGGTGCCCGAGCGGTTCCGGAAGCACGTGGCCGAGAAGCTGAAGCTGGACAAGATCCAGAAGCTCGACGGCAAGGTGATCAGCCTCGACGTCGAGGTGTCCAAGGAACACAACCCCCGGCAGGCCGACCGCTGCGACCGAGTGGAGATCACCCTCCGTTCCCGTGGTCCGGTGATCCGGGCGGAGGCCGCGGCTGCCGATCCGTACGCAGCGCTTGACCTGGCAGCCGGCAAGCTGGAGGCGCGTATGCGCAAACAGCACGACAAGCGCCACACGCGCCGTGGCAACGGCCGCATTCCCGCCAGCGACGTGGCCGTGACGGTGCCGAACGCGGCCCGTATCAACGGTCATGGGGAAATCGCCGCCCAGCGCACGTCGGAAGCCGTCCCCACCACGAGGATGGGGCCGCTGGAGGTCCAGGGCGAAGGTCCCCTGGTGGTCCGGGAGAAGACCCACGCCGCCGCCCCCATGACGCTCGACCAGGCGCTCTATGAGATGGAGTTGGTCGGGCACGACTTCTATCTGTTCGTCGACTCCGACACCGGCCAGCCCAGCGTCGTCTACCGACGCCATGGCTATGACTACGGGGTCATCCACCTCAAGCCCGAGGCGTTCATCGGGGAGGAGCCCGGCGGCGCCGGTGGCGCGCTGGGAGGCTGATCAGGACGGACGGGACCGTGCGGCGGGCGTGCCGCACGGTCCCGCTGTGGTCCGTGGTCGCATCTGGCGTGATGCCCCCGAGCACCCATGCGCCCCCGGGGCACCTCCGTGCGACCACGGCGGCACCACAGCGTCCGCCAGGCATGAAATCATGGCTCAGCGGCCAACCCTCATATCGAGAAGACCGGTTGTCGCCGCCGTATAGCACCATGCACAGCCAAGTGCGGACAGCAGGGGCCATGGCCTTCAGGGGGAGGAACGATGGCGGACAGCTTCGGGCCCGCGACCGACGGCGATGACCACGGCGTCGCACGGGACAGGGTCGAGCCGCGCGGTGAGCCGCGCAAGGAGCCGATCCGGGTCCTCGTGGTGGACGACCATGCGCTTTTCCGGCGCGGCCTGGAGATCGTCCTGGCCCAGGAGGAGGACATCCAGGTCGTCGGCGAGGCGGGGGACGGCGCCGAGGCGGTGGACAAGGCGGCCGATCTGCTGCCGGACATCGTGCTGATGGATGTGCGGATGCCCAAGCGCGGCGGCATCGAGGCATGCACCTCCATCAAGGAGGTCGCGCCGAGCGCGAAGATCATCATGCTGACGATCAGCGACGAGGAGGCGGACCTGTACGACGCGATCAAGGCGGGCGCCACCGGCTATCTGCTCAAGGAGATCTCGACCGACGAGGTGTCCACCGCGATCCGGGCGGTCGCCGACGGGCAGTCGCAGATAAGCCCGTCGATGGCGTCCAAGCTCCTCACCGAGTTCAAGTCGATGATCCAGCGCACCGACGAGCGGCGGCTGGTGCCCGCGCCCCGGCTCACCGACCGGGAGCTGGAGGTGCTCAAGTTGGTGGCCACGGGCATGAACAACCGTGACATCGCCAAGGAGCTGTTCATCAGCGAGAACACGGTGAAGAACCACGTCCGCAACATCCTGGAGAAGCTGCAGCTGCACTCCCGGATGGAGGCCGTGGTCTATGCGATGCGGGAGAAGATCCTCGAGATCAGGTGAGCGGCCGGGCCATGGTCAGGCCGACGCGACACGGTCAGGCCGGTGGCCAGGACACGGTCAGGCCGGCGGTCCGGTGAGCGGTCAGGAGACCGCCGCCGTGAGCGCGGCGGCGAGCTCCGGGTGGTCGACGCGCTCGATCCGCACGGAATCGCACCCCACCCACCCGGCCGCCTCCAGCAGCGCCTGGGCCATGGGCGCCACGGCCTTGGGCCCCTCCAGCGACACCTGCCGGGCCACCAGGGTCTTCCCCTCGCGGGCCGGATCGACGCGGCCGAGCAGCCGCCCGCCGGACAGCAGCGGCATGGCGAAATAGCCGTGGATCCGCTTGGGCTTGGGCACATACGCCTCGAGCCGGTGGGTGAAGCCGAAGATCCGCTCGGTGCGGGCGCGGTCCCATATGAGGGAGTCGAAGGGCGACAGCAGGGTCGTGCGATGGCGGCCGCGCACCGGGGCGGCCAGCGCCTCCGGGTCCGCCCAGGCCGCCTTGTCCCAGCCGGCCACCGTCACTGGCACCAGGCCCGAGTCCGCGATCACCGCGTCCACCTGCTCGGCCTTCAGCCGGTGGTAGTCGGCGATATCCGCGCGGGTGCCGACCCCCAGGGCCTGCCCGGCGAGCCCCACCAGCCGCCGCAGACACTCCGCGTCGTCCAGGTCGTCATGGCGCAGGACGTCCGGCACAGCCCGCTCCGCCAGGTCGTACACCCGCTTCCAGCCGCGCCGCTCGACGCACACCACCTCGCCGTACATCAGCGCCCGCTCCACGGCGACCTTGGCCGCCGACCAGTCCCACCAGGGGCCGCCGTTCTTGGCCCCGCCCAGCTCCGTCGCGGTCAGCGGGCCGTCCTCGCGCAGCCGCTTCACGACCGTCTCGTACGCCCCGTCCGGCAGCTCGTGGTACCAGTGCGGGCGGGCGCGGTAGGCGCGGCGCCGGAAGGCGAAGTACGGCCACTCCTCGATCGGCAGCACACAGGCGGCGTGCGACCAGTACTCGAAGGCATGGGTCTCGGTCCAGTACGCCGACTCGACCGCCGCCCGGCCGACCGCGCCGAGCCGCGCGTACGGAATGAGCTCGTGGGAGCGGGCCAGCACCGAGATGGTGTCCAGCTGCACCGCCCCCAGATGGCGCAGCACCCCCCGCACCCCGCCCCGCCGGTCCGGCGCCCCGAGCAGCCCCTGGGCGCGCAGCGCGATCCGGCGCGCCTCGTCGGCGGACAGGGTGACCTCGGGCTTGGGGACCTTGGGGCCGGACGCGGACTTGGACGCTGCAATCGTCATGCCGAACACCGTAGAGGGCGCCACTGACAGCGAGGGCCGCGACGGGGCGTGCCATGTGCCGGGCGCGGGTCAGGCGCGGGCGGGTTCCGCGTTCTGCTCGGGCGCGGGCAGGTACGGCGTCGCCTGGGGCAGCCCCCAGTCCGAGGGCAGGACCGCGGCTCGCCAGGCGTCCCGCCGGGTCCCGTTGTGGACGATCCGCGCCCGGTCGATGCCCTCCATCCGGAACCCCGCCGCCAGCGCCACCGCCCGCGAGCCTACGTTGCCGACCTGGGCGCACCACTCCAGCCGCTCCACCCCCAGCCCCGTGAAGGCCCACTCGACCACGGCCCGCGCCGCCTCGCCGGTGTACCCGCGCCGCCGGTGCTCCGGCACCGTCCAGTAGCCCAGCTCCGCCTGGCGCTCCTCGGTGCGCAGCCAGGTCAGGCGTACCAGGGCCATGGCGCCGACCAGCGCGCCGCCGTCCCGGGTCACCACGGCGAAGCGGTAGCCGATGTCGTCCCGCCATTCCAGCGGGCAGATCCGCCGGACGAACTCCTCCGCGTCCCCTCGCCGGTACGGGACGGGCACGGGGGTCCAGCGCTGGATGTCCGGATCCTGGCAGGCGGCGTGGACCGCGTCGGTGTCGGAGGGCTGGAAGGGGCGCAGCAGCAGGCGCTCGGTGGTGAGGGTGACAGGTTCCATGGCCAGAGTGTGAGCCGCGGTCGGGAGGAACGCAGCGGTTTTCCCGGTTCAGGGGCACCTGCGGCGTGCCTCGTACGTTCACGCAGAGAGGTGACAACGGTTCCTCGTAGTGACGGACCTCCCGGCGTGGTGGGGTCCTGTCTTACGATGGCCGTTGCGGCGGGGCCTGCGCCCCTTGATAATGCCGCGCCAGCGCACCCGACCGTGCCAGGCCCGACCGGCAAGGAGTCAGCCTACGTGTCCGTCCTCAACAAGCTCATGCGTGCAGGCGAAGGAAAGATCCTGCGCAAGCTGCACCGCATCGCGGACCAGGTCAATTCCATCGAAGAGGACTTCGTCAACCTCTCCGACGCCGAGCTCCGCGCCCTGACCGACGAGTACAAGGAGCGGTACGCCGACGGCGAGACCCTTGACGACCTGATGCCCGAGGCGTTCGCCACCGTGCGCGAGGCGGCCAAGCGGGTGCTCGGGCAGCGCCACTACGACGTCCAGCTGATGGGCGGCGCGGCGCTGCACCTGGGGTATGTGGCCGAGATGAAGACCGGTGAGGGCAAGACCCTCGTCGGCACGCTCCCCGCGTATCTGAACGCGCTGTCCGGCAAGGGCGTCCACCTGATCACGGTGAACGACTACCTGGCCGAGCGCGACTCGGAGTGGATGGGCCGGGTGCACAAGTTCCTCGGCCTCGAGGTCGGCTGCATCCTCGCCAATATGACCCCCGCGCAGCGCCGTGAGCAGTACGCGTGCGACATCACCTACGGCACCAACAACGAGTTCGGCTTCGACTATCTGCGCGACAACATGGCGTGGTCGAAGGACGAGCTGGTGCAGCGCGGCCACAACTTCGCCGTCGTCGACGAGGTGGACTCGATCCTCGTCGACGAGGCCCGTACGCCGCTGATCATCTCCGGCCCGGCCGACCAGGCCACGAAGTGGTACGGCGACTTCGCGAAGCTGGTCACCCGCCTGACCAGGGGCGAGGCCGCGAACCCGCAGAAGGGCGAGGAAGAGACCGGCGACTACGAGGTCGACGAGAAGAAGCGCACCGTCGGCATCCACGAGTCGGGCGTCACGAAGGTCGAGGACTGGCTGGGGATCGACAATCTGTACGAGTCGGTCAACACCCCGCTGGTCGGCTACCTCAACAACGCGATCAAGGCCAAGGAGCTCTTCAAGAAGGACAAGGACTACGTCGTCATGGACGGCGAAGTCATGATCGTCGACGAGCACACCGGCCGTATCCTCGCCGGTCGCCGCTACAACGAGGGCATGCACCAGGCGATCGAGGCGAAGGAAGCGGTGGAGATCAAGGACGAGAACCAGACCCTCGCCACGATCACCCTGCAGAACTTCTTCCGCCTCTACAGCAAGCTCTCCGGCATGACCGGTACGGCGATGACCGAGGCCGCCGAGTTCCACCAGATCTACAAACTCGGCGTCGTCCCGATCCCGACCCACCGCCCGCTCGCCCGCCTCGACCAGTCCGACCTGATCTACCGCACCGAGGTGGCCAAGTTCGACGCGGTCGTCGAGGACATCGTCGAGAAGCATGAGAAGGGCCAGCCGGTCCTGGTCGGCACCACCTCCGTGGAGAAGTCCGAGTACCTCTCCCAGCAGCTCGCCAAGCGCGGTGTGCCGCACGAGGTGCTCAACGCGAAGCAGCACGACCGTGAGGCTTCGATCGTCGCCCAGGCCGGGCGCAGGGGCGCGGTCACCGTCGCCACGAACATGGCCGGCCGCGGCACCGACATCAAGCTCGGCGGCAACCCCGACGACCTCGCCGAGGCGGAGCTGCGCCAGCGCGGCCTCGACCCGGTCGAGCACGCCGAGGAGTGGGCCGCCGCGCTACCCGCGGCGCTGGAGAAGGCCGAGGCCGCGGTCAAGGCCGAATTCGAGGAGGTCAAGGAGCTCGGCGGGCTGTATGTGCTGGGCACCGAGCGCCACGAGTCCCGCCGCATCGACAACCAGCTGCGCGGCCGCTCCGGCCGCCAGGGCGACCCCGGCGAGTCCCGCTTCTACCTCTCGCTCGGCGACGACCTGATGCGGCTGTTCAAGGCCCAGATGGTCGAGCGCGTCATGGCCATGGCCAACGTTCCGGACGACGTCCCGATCGAGAACAAGATGGTCACCCGCGCGATCGCCTCCGCGCAGTCGCAGGTCGAGCAGCAGAACTTCGAGACCCGTAAGAACGTTCTGAAGTACGACGAGGTGCTCAACCGGCAGCGCGAGGTCATCTACGGCGAGCGCCGCCGCGTCCTGGAGGGCGAGGACCTGCACGAGCAGGTGCGCCACTTCATGGACGACACCATCGACGCCTACATCAGCGCCGAGACCTCCGAAGGCTTCGCCGAGGAGTGGGACCTCGACCGGCTCTGGGGCGCGTTCAAGCAGCTCTACCCGGTCAAGGTCACCATCGAGGACCTGGAGGAGGCGTCCGGCGACCGCGCCGGGCTGACCGACGACTTCATCGCCGAGGCGGTCAAGGACGACATCCACGAGCAGTACGACGCGCGCGAGGAGCAGCTGGGCTCCGACATCATGCGCGAGCTGGAGCGGCGCGTGGTGCTTTCCGTCCTGGACCGCAAGTGGCGCGAGCACCTCTACGAGATGGACTACCTCCAGGAGGGCATCGGCCTGCGCGCGATGGCCCAGAAGGACCCGCTGGTCGAGTACCAGCGCGAGGGCTTCGACATGTTCCAGGCCATGATGGACGGCATCAAGGAGGAGTCCGTCGGCTACCTGTTCAACCTGGAGGTCCAGGTCGAGCAGCAGGTCGAGGAGGTCCCGGTCGAGGAGGGCGAGAAGCAGCCCGTGGCGGCCGGCGAGGACGTCCAGGACGCGGTCCCCGCGGCCGTGACGGCCGGTTCGCCCAACGGCCGCCCCGAGATCCGCGCCAAGGGCCTGGAGGCCCCGCAGCGCCCGGACCGGCTGCACTTCTCCGCCCCGACGGTCGACGGCGAGGGCGGCGTCGTCGAAGGCGACTTCACCAACGGCGACACGCCCCCCGCGCCCCGCTCCGAGTCGGACGGTATGACGCGCGCGGAGCGGCGCAAGGCGAACAAGGGCGGCCGCCGCCGCAAGAAGTGACCCGGCTGGGTGGCTGACAGCTGATTCGGCTCAGGACGGGCCGGGACCCGCGCGGATGGCGCGGGTCCCGGCCCGTCGGCGTGGGTGGGTGCGTGCGGGGCAGCTGTGTGGTGGGGCTGTGCGGGCGGTTCCCGGCGCCCCGCCATGCGATCGGGACCAGAGAGGCCTGGGGCCGCTCCGCGGCCCCAGGACGGGGCTGTGGGGCCTTTGCGGGTACGGCCTAGGCGGTCGGGCCGATGTCGATGGCGGCGCAGCGCCAGCGGGAGTCGGAGCCGAGTTCCAGGCGGAAGGCCAGCGCACGCAGCCGGTCGCCGCAGGCGATTCGGGCGAACGCCTCGATGACCCCCTGACGCGGCTCGTACTCGCCGCAGCGCTGTACGACGGGGGCGCTGTCGCGGGCTCCCGGCGGTCGCAGCGGCGCCTGGGGCGCGAGCTCGATCAGCCGGTCGTACGCCGCCGGGAGCGTGTGGCCGAGCAGTGTGTGGACGGGGCGCTGGCCGCTCAGGGTGAGCAGCAGCTGGTTGGCGAACCAGTAGCGCGGCAGCCGCTCCCGCTCCCTTCGGCGGGCGGTCACGGCCGCCGTACGCGAAACCGGCCCGGGTGCGTACGAGGCGGGGCCGGGGCCCGCAGGCCGTCGCGAGTCACGGCGCCGTGGCGGCCCGCTGCGCGCCGCAGTGCCGGGGTGGGCGCTTCCGGCACTCCTGGACGCCGTGCCGCGCTTCGTGCCGCGCTTCGTGTCGCGCTTTGAGTCGCGCTTTGTGTCGCCTTCCGTGGCGGTGATCGGGGACGTTGTTCGGGGGGTCCTGTTCATGCGCCTCGCCGCTCTCCCGGGCCCGGTGAAGATACCGGGCAGTAGCTTGGGTCGGCAGTCTTCTATCGGTGCGCTTCCGGGACCGGCAAGGAGCGTCGGCCCCCGTGCGGGCCGGTCCGTGGGGTTCACCTATCCGGGTGGCTCGGCGTCCGAGGCCGGGCCCGGATACCTCCGCGGCCCGGCCGTACGGCTCCCGGCGGGCCGTCCGGGGGCCGTTCTGACCAGGGCGGACTCCCTCCCGGCGGAGAGAGCGGCGGCGGATGCCCGGCGCCCGGCGTGCCGGGCGGCATGGAGTCGTACGGGTGGTGGGGCGCGGCGGGGATTGCCCCCAATGGGGGACTGCGGGGGCCGGGCGCGGGCCGTGGGGGCACAGGGCATCGGCTCCCCGCGGGTGGGCCCCGGGGAGGGGGTGGCGAACGTATGCTGGCTGGCAGCTACAGGAAACTTCAGGAACTCCAAGGAACTCCAGGAAGCAGCAGCCATGCGCGTCTACGTCCCCCTGACCCTCCCCGGTCTCGCCGAGGCGCACAAGGCAGGCGAACTGGGCCCGGCCCCGCTGATCGCCTACGGGGTCACTCCCGCGCTGCGCGAGTGGTACGTCTCCGACGACATCGAGGAGCTGGAGTACGCCGCGCTGAGCCGCGCCGCGCAGGCGTCGCTGCGGCAGCTGGCGGTCGACCGGCAGGCGCCCCGGCGGCGGGTCGTGGTGGCGGTGGACGTGCCCGACGCGGACGCGGTCGCGGACCCGGACCGCGGACTTGACCACTCCTCCCTGGGGGAGGTGCGGATCGCGCTCCCCGTGCCGCTGGCCAAGGCCGCCGCGGTGCACGTCGACTCCGACGACGCCGAGCGGGACGTCGCCGCCGCGGCCGAGGCCCTGGGCGCGGCGGACATCGGGGACGACGACGCGCAGTTCACGGTGGACGGCGCCGAGGATCACGAACTGCTCTGGTACGACGCCAAGGAGATTCCCGATCTTGTCGGGTGAGGCAGGGCGGGACCGTCATCCGTGTCAGGCCCCTTGGGTACGTTCGTGAGATGGGGAAGAACGTGACGCACATCGTCTGGGACTGGAACGGCACCCTCTTTCACGACATCGACGCCGTGATCTCGGCCACGAACGCCTCGTTCGCCGAGATCGGTCTGCCCCCGATCACCATGGAGCGCTACCGCGAGCTGTACTGCGTCCCCGTGCCGCGCTTCTACGAGCGGCTGATGGGGCGGCTGCCCACCGACGACGAGTGGCAGGCCATGGACGAGGCGTTCCACCGCCACTACTGGGTCCTGGCCGAGGAGGCCGGTCTGGCGCTCGGGGCCAAGCAGTTGCTCGCCGACTGGCAGGCGGCCGGGCTCACCCAGTCGCTGTGCTCGCTGGCCGAGCACGAGCGGCTGATCCCCCTGGTGCGTACGCACGGCATCGAGCCGCACTTCACGCGCATGGACGGGCGTACCGGCCAGAGCGACACGGGCAAGGCGGAGCAGATGGTGCGCCATGTGGCCGCGCTGGAGGGCGTGCCGCCGGACCGCGTCGTGGTGATCGGGGACGCGGTCGACGACGCCGTCGCGGCGCGGCACGTGGGCGCCCGTGCCGTGCTGTACACGGGAGGCTCGCACAGCCGCGCCAGCCTGCTGGCCGCGGGCGTGCCGGTCGTGGACAGCCTGGAGGAGGCCGTCGCCGAGGCCGGGCAGCTGGTCGACTGAGCAGTTGGCCCGTTGGCCCGTCGGCCCGTTGGTCCGTTGGCCCGTTGGTCCGTCGGCCCGTTGGTCCGTTGGTCCGTTGGCCAGTGGTTCAGCCCCCGCCGGTCGGCCGTAGGGACGCCCCGGCTCCCCTACGCCTTGGCCCGCAGCACCGCGAGGAACTCCCGCATCCACGCCGGATGGTCCGGCCACGCCCGCGAGGACACCAGCGTCCCGTCGACCACCACTTCCGCGTCCTGGAAGTCCGCCCCCGCCGACTGCATGTCCAGCTCCAGCGCCGGATACGCGGTGACCCGGCGCCCGCCGAGCCCCCCGATCGCCGCCGTCAGCAGCGGTCCGTGGCAGATCTGGGCCACCGGCTTGTCCGCGTCGAAGAATGCCTTGAGGATCTTGCGGAGCTCGGGGTCGTTGCGCAGATACTCGGGGGCCCGCCCGCCGGGGATCACCAAGGCGGCGTACTCTCCGGGGTCGACCTCGGAGAAGGCGAGGTCGGCGGGCCAGGTGTAGCCGGGTTTCTCGGTGTATGTGTCGAAGCCCTCCTCGAAGTCGTGCACGACGAACCGCAGCGTCTTGCGGGTCGGGGCCGCCACATGGACCTCGTAGCCCTCCTCGCGCAGCCGCTGGAGTGGGTAGAGCACTTCCAGGGATTCGGCCGCGTCGCCGGTCACGAGCAGGATCTTCGCAGGCAAACCGCCCACCTCCACAGGTCAACAGGTCACGTCGACCGCCGGATGCGACACGCCGAGCACACATCGAGCGCAACCGGGCACACCGCGTGCCGGACACGACACGCCGACGGTCGAACAAGCCTCACCAATCACCGCATACGGCCACAGTGCCCCCGCGGCCGGGCTTTGCCAAGAGGCCCCGCCCGACCTGCGTCGCTGTCCATTACGTCAAACTTCAAGGCCCGGTTTTGTACACGAACGGCTCATGACGCTCCCCTGGGGTGGGGCGATAGCCTTACTGCGTGATCAGCGCGATAGGCCGTGGGGGCGATGAGGCCCCCGCACCGATCCCGGACTTCCACCGGGCTCGGGCCTCCGCTGACCGGTGCCGCCTGGGGCCTTGGTCACTTTCGGCCGAGTCCGCCCCGGCCATCCCCCGCACGGGCATATCGTCGTCCCAGACCGGATATCCCGCGTCGCGACGTCATGCCACCGCTATCGATGTCACGCAACGGCGCGCGACAGGAGCCAGAGGACATGCAGACCAAGCTGGACGAAGCCAAGGCCGAGCTGCTCACACGGGCCGCCCGGGTAGCTGAGAGCAGTCCTGCCGGGGGACAGCAACCGGTACAGGGACCAGGCCCCGAGACCCTGACCGCCTACCTTCAGCACTACTACCAGCACACGCCACCCGAAGACCTCGCGGGCCGCGACCCGGTCGACGTCTTCGGTGCCGCGCTTTCCCACTACCGCCTGGCCGAGTCGCGCCCGCAGGGTACCGCGAACGTCCGGGTGCACACCCCGACCGTCGAGGAGCACGGCTGGACCTGCAGCCACTCCGTGGTCGAGGTGGTCACCGACGACATGCCGTTCCTGGTCGACTCCGTCACCAATGACCTGACGCGCCAGGGCCGCGGCATCCACGTCGTCATCCACCCGCAGATCCTGGTCCGCCGCGACCTCACCGGGAAGCTGATCGAGGTCCTGGACGTCGCCCCGGACGGCCGGCCCGAGAAGCTGCCGCACGACGCGGTGATCGAGTCCTGGATCCATGTCGAGATCGACCGCGAGACCGACCGCGGTGACCTGAAGCAGATCACCGCAGATCTGCTGCGCGTGCTCTCCGACGTACGCGAGTCCGTCGAGGACTGGGAGAAGATGCGTGAGGCGGCGCTGCGCATCGCCGAGGGCCTGCCCGAGGAGCCCACGGCCGGCGAGGTGCGCCCCCAGGAGATCGAGGAGGCCCGCGAGCTGCTGCGCTGGCTGGCCGACGATCACTTCACCTTCATCGGCTTCCGCGAGTACGAGCTGACGCAGGCGCCCACCGAGGCCGGTGGCGAGGAGGACGTGCTGAGCGCCGTGCCCGGCACCGGCCTCGGCATTCTGCGCTCCGACCCGCACCACCGGGACACGGACGAGAGCGCGCACGCCGGGCTGCCGGCGGCCGCCGACGGCACCGCCGGGCGGCCCGTCTCGCCGTCGTTCAACCGGCTGCCGGCCGACGCCCGCGCCAAGGCGCGCGAGCACAAGCTGCTGGTCCTCACCAAGGCCAACAGCCGCGCCACCGTCCACCGCCCCTCGTATCTGGACTACATCGGCGTCAAGAAGTTCGACGCCAAGGGCAATGTGATCGGCGAGCGGCGCTTCCTGGGCCTGTTCTCCTCCGCCGCGTACACCGAGTCCGTGCGCCGGGTCCCGGTGATCCGCCGCAAGGTCGAGGAGGTCCTGGAGGGCGCCGGGTTCCAGCCCAACAGCCACGACGGCCGGGATCTGCTGCAGATCCTGGAGACGTACCCGCGCGACGAGCTGTTCCAGACCCCGGTCGACCAACTGCGGTCCATCGTGACCAGCGTGCTCTACCTCCAGGAGCGCCGCCGGCTGCGGCTGTTCCTGCGTCAGGACGAGTACGGGCGCTACTACTCCGCCCTGGTCTACCTGCCGCGTGACCGCTTCACCACCGAGGTGCGGCTGCGGCTGACCGACATCCTGCTGGAGGAGCTGAACGGCCGGGTGCCGGTCGACTTCACCGCCCTGCACACCGAATCGGTGCTCTCCCGACTGCACTTCGTGGTCCGCGTCCAGCCCGGCACCGAGCTGCCGGACCTGACCGACGCCGATGTCGAGCGCATCGAGGCCCGGTTGGTGGAGGCCGCCCGCTCCTGGGCCGACGGCTTCGCCGAGGCGCTGACCTCCGAGGTCGGCGAGGAGCGCGCCGCCGAGCTGCTCCGCCGCTACCAGCACGCCTTCCCCGAGGGCTACAAGGCCGACCACTCGCCGCGCGGCGCGGTCGCCGACCTTCAGCACCTGGAGCGGCTGCAGGACAGCGACCGGAACTTCGCGGTCAGCCTGTACGAACCGGTGGGGGCGGCGCCCGCCGAGCGCCGCTTCAAGATCTACCGCGTCGGCGAGCAGGTCTCGCTGTCCGCGGTGCTGCCGGTGCTCACCCGGCTCGGCGTCGAGGTCGTCGACGAGCGCCCGTACGAGCTGCGCTGCTCGGACCGGACCAGTGCCTGGATCTACGACTTCGGGCTGCGGCTGCCGCGCCACGACGGCGACGGCCTGGCCGATGACGCCCGCGAGCGCTTCCAGAACGCGTTCGCCGCGGTGTGGACCGGGCAGGCGGAGAACGACAACTTCAACGAGCTGGTGCTGGGCGCCGGGCTGACCTGGCGGCAGGCGATGGTGCTGCGCGCGTACGCGAAGTACCTGCGCCAGGCCGGGTCCACCTTCAGCCAGTCGTACATGGAGGACACCCTCCGGACGAATGTGCACACCACCCGGCTGCTGGTGAGTCTGTTCGAGGCGCGGATGTCGCCCGAGCGGCAGCGGGCCGGCACCGAGCTGACCGACGCCCTGCTGGAGGAGCTGGACGCGGCGCTGGACCAGGTGGCTTCGCTGGACGAGGACCGCATCCTGCGCTCCTTCCTCACCCTCATCAAGGCCACCCTGCGCACCAACCACTTCCAGAAGAACCAGGACGGGCAGCCGCACGCCTACCTGTCCATGAAGCTGGACCCGCAGGCCATCCCGGATCTGCCCGCGCCGCGCCCGGCGTACGAGATCTGGGTCTACTCCCCGCGGGTGGAGGGTGTGCATCTGCGCTTCGGCAAGGTCGCGCGCGGCGGTCTGCGCTGGTCCGACCGGCGTGAGGACTTCCGTACCGAGATCCTGGGCCTGGTCAAGGCGCAGATGGTGAAGAACACCGTCATCGTGCCGGTGGGAGCCAAGGGCGGCTTCGTCGGCAAGCGGCTGCCCGACCCGGCCGTCGACCGGGACGCCTGGCTGGCCGAGGGCATCGCCAGCTACAAGACCTTCATCTCCGGTCTGCTCGACATCACCGACAACAACGTCGGCGGTCAGGTCCAGCCGCCCAAGGACGTCGTCCGCCACGACGGCGACGACACCTATCTGGTCGTCGCCGCCGACAAGGGCACCGCGACCTTCTCCGATATCGCCAATGAGGTCGCCCAGGCGTACGGGTTCTGGCTCGGTGACGCCTTCGCCTCCGGCGGTTCGGCCGGCTACGACCACAAGGGCATGGGCATCACGGCCCGCGGCGCCTGGGAGTCCGTCAAGCGGCACTTCCGCGAGCTCGGCCACGACAGCCAGACCGAGGACTTCACCGTGGTCGGCGTCGGCGACATGTCCGGCGATGTGTTCGGCAACGGCATGCTGCTCAGCGAGCACATCCGGCTGGTCGCGGCCTTCGACCACCGGCATATCTTCCTCGACCCCAACCCGGACAGCGCGGTCTCGTACGCCGAGCGCCGCCGCCTGTTCGAGCTGCCGCGCTCCTCGTGGGCCGACTACGACGCCTCGCTGCTCTCGCAGGGCGGCGGCATCCACCCGCGTACCGCCAAGGCCATCCCGATCACCGCGCAGGTGCGGAAGGCCCTCGGCATCGAGTCGCGGGTCGCCAAGATGACCCCGGCCGATCTGATGAAGGCCATCCTCAAGGCCCCGGTCGACCTGCTGTGGAACGGCGGTATCGGCACCTACGTCAAGGCCTCCACCGAGTCGCACGCCGACGTGGGCGACAAGGCGAACGACGCCATTCGGGTGGACGGCCAGGACCTGCGGGTCAAGGTCGTCGGCGAGGGCGGCAACCTGGGTCTGACCCAGCTGGGCCGGATCGAGTTCGCGCTCAACGGCGGGCGGATCAACACCGACGCGATCGACAACAGCGCCGGTGTGGACACCTCCGACCACGAGGTGAACATCAAGATCCTGCTCAATGAGCTGGTCCGCGAGGGCGATATGACGGTCAAGCAGCGCAACAAGCTGCTGGCCGAGATGACCGACGAGGTCGGCGCGCTGGTGCTGCGCAACAACTACGCCCAGAACGTCGCGCTCGCCAACTCCGTCGCCCAGGCCCCCAGCCTGCTCCACGCCCACCAGCGGGTGATGCGCCGGCTGGGGCGCGAGGGGCGTCTGGACCGCTCGCTGGAGTTCCTGCCCACCGACCGCCAGATCCGGGAGCGGCTGGCCGCCGGGCGCGGGCTGACCCAGCCCGAACTGGCCGTGCTGCTCGCGTACATCAAGATCACGGTGGCCGAGGAGCTGATCACCACCGACCTGCCGGACGACCCGTATCTGCAGCGGCTGCTGCACGCGTACTTCCCGCAGGCGCTGCGCCAGAAGTTCTCCGAGCACGTCGACGGCCATGCGCTGCGCCGGGAGATCGTCACCACGGTGCTGGTCAACGACACGGTCAACACCGCCGGTACGACCTTCCTGCACCGGATGCGCGAGGAGACCGGCGCCTCGACCGAAGAGGTGGTGCGCGCCCAGACCGCGGCGCGCGCGATCTTCGAGCTCGGGGAGGTCTGGGACGAGGTCGAATCCCTCGACAACAAGGTCCCGGCCGAGGTCCAGACCCGGATGCGGCTGCACTCCCGGCGCCTGGTCGAGCGCGGCACCCGCTGGCTGCTCGGCAACCGCCCGCAGCCGCTGGAGCTCGCCGAGACCATCGAGTTCTTCGGTGAGCGGGTCGCGGCGGTCCGCTCCCAGCTGTCCAAGCTGCTGCGCGGCGCGGATGTGGAGTGGTACCAGAAGATCCACGACGAGCTGACCGCCGCCGGGGTGCCGGACGACCTGTCCTCGCGGGTGGCGGGCTTCTCCTCCGCCTTCCCGACGCTGGACATCGTCGCCATCGCCGACCGGGCGGGCAACGAGCCGCTGTCCGTCGCCGAGGTGTACTACGACCTCGCCGACCGGCTGCGGATCAGCCAGCTGATGGACCGGATCATCGACCTGCCGCGCGCCGACCGGTGGCAGTCCATGGCCCGCGCCTCCATCCGCGAGGAGCTGTACGCGGCGCACGCCGCCCTCACCTCCGATGTGCTGTCGGCGGGCGACGGGGGTGCCACGCCCGAGCAGCGGTTCAAGGCGTGGGAGGAGAAGAACGCGTCGATCCTGCAGCGGGCGCGCACCACGCTGGACGAGATCCAGGGGTCGGAGACCTTCGACCTGGCGAATCTCTCCGTCGCCATGCGCACCATGCGCACGCTGCTGCGCACCCAGCGCTGAGGGGGCTGCCGTGAGGCGCTCGCTGTAGAGCGCTGATCGGCACCGCCGAGCGTTGACGAGCATTGACGAGCGTTGACCCATTTGCCGCGCCGCCCGGGGCCCGCCCCGGGCGGCGCGGCGCGTTCATCAGGGCGCTCCCGTCAGCGCTTCGCGATCTTTTCACCCCATACATCGCCTTATCGGGCCTATCCGGACGCGTCACCCTATAGTGGGCAGACGGTGAGCGCTGTTCTCTCCTGTCCGGAGGTGTCCCATGCCCCGATTCAGCATCGTCATCGCCGCCTATCGAGTGCAGGGTTTTCTGAGCAGCTGCCTGGACTCGGTGCTGACCCAGTCGTTCGAGGACATCGAGGTGGTGGCGGTCGACGACTGCTCTCCGGACCACTGCGGCACGATCGTCGACGAGTACGCGGCCCGGGACAGCCGGGTCGTCCCCGTCCACCAGCAGGTCAACTCCGGGCCCGGCCACGCCCGTAACGCCGGGGTCGACCAGGCCACCGGCGACTATCTGCTCTTCCTGGACGGCGACGACACCCTCGCCCCCGGCACCCTCCAGGGCCTCGCCGACCGGCTGGACCTCTGTGAGGACCCGGACATCCTCTACTTCAACCACGTCCGCACGTACTGGTGGGACCGCACGGAACCCAGCCTCTTCGGCGGGCTGCTGGCCTCGGCCGGGACCGATGTCTTCGCCATCCAGGAGCGCCCGGAATTCCTGCGGATATTCGCGATGTCGTCCAATCGCGTCTACAACCGCGCCTTCTACACACGCCACGGCTTCGCGTTCAGCGAGGGCATCTACGAGGACGCCCTGCTCTCGTACAAGACGATGCTGACCGCCGAACGAATAGCCTGCGTGGACCTGGTGGGCCTGGAATACCGCCAGCGGCGCGCCGGCGCCAGCACCAGCACCCCCGGCGAGAAACACTTCGCCATCTTCAAGCAGTACGCCCGACTCTTCGAATTCCTCGACGGCAGACCGCATCTGGAGCCGCTGCGCCCGATGCTCTTCGAACGGGCCGTCTCGCACTTCCTGTTCTGTCTGGGCCGCCGCTCCCGGGTGGCGGCCCAGGACCGGCCCCGCTTCTTCGACCGGGCCGCCGCGTGGTACCGCGACCATGTGCCGGACGGATTCACCCCGCCCGCCGACGCCGAATGGCGCTTCGAGGCGCTGGCGCGCGGGTCCTTCGTCCGCTACCGGGAGCACGAGCTGACGGAGCGGGCGGCGGCCGGGGCCCGCAAGCTCAAGCGGATGACCCGGCGGCCCCTGGCCGCCCGCGCCAAGCGGAGCCTGTACCGGGTCCACCGGCGGCGGTCGGTCGACCCCAACCTGGCCGTGTACTCCGCGTACTGGGGCCGTGGAGTGCTGTGCAACCCGGGGGCGATCTACTACAAGGCCAAGGAGCTGGCCCCGGAGGTGCACGGCCTGTGGGTGGTGCGCAAGGCGGCGGTCGACTCGCTCCCGGAAGGCGTCGACTACGTCATCTCCGGGACCCGGGACTTCTATTGGGCGATGGCCCGCGCCAAGTACTTCATCAACAACGTCAATTTCGCCAATGACGTGGTCAAGCGGCCGGGCACGGTGCATTTGCAGACCTTCCACGGCACGCCGCTCAAATGCATGGGCCTCGACCAGCAGCGCTATCCGGCCGCCGCGTCGGGGATGAGCTTCGGCAATCTCCTCAAACGCGTCGACCGCTGGGACTACGCGCTCTCCTCCAACCGGCATTCGAGCGAGGTGTGGGAGCGCGTCTATCCCGCCTCGTACCGGCTGCTGGAGTACGGATATCCGCGCAACGACGTCTTCTTCTCGGCCTCGGCCGAGGACGTCCGGCGCATCCGCAAGGAGCTGGAGATCCCGGACGGAGCCCGCACGGTCCTGTACGCCCCCACGATCCGCGACTACCAGAAGGGCTTCACGCTCCGCCTGGACCTCGAGCGCTTCAGCCGCGCCCTGGGCCCGGACGCGGTGCTGCTGGTGCGGGCCCACTACTCGTACCAGCCGCAGGCCGGGCTCCGGCAGCTCCAGGAGGCGGGTCTTGTGGTCGACGTCTCGCGCCACCCGTCGGTGGAGGAGCTGTGCCTGGCCGCCGATGTGCTGGTCACGGACTACTCGTCGATCATGTTCGACTACGCCAACCTGGACCGCCCCATCGTCGTCTACGCGGACGACTGGGACATCTACCAGGCCACCCGCGGCGTCTACTTCGACCTGCTCTCGGGGCGGCCGGGCGATACGCCGGGGCCCGTCGCCCGTACGGAGGACGAGCTGATCGCCGTCTTCCGCGACGACCGCTGGCGCGACGACGACGCGACCGCGCTGCGCACCGCCTTCCGGGCCCGCTTCTGCCAGTTCGACGACGGCCACGCGGCCGAGCGGGTGGTACGGACCCTGATGCTGGGCCAGGACGCGGCCGAGGTCGCTGACAGCGCAGCCCAGCCGTCGGTGTTCCAGCGCCATGACCTCCCCGTCAAACGGGGCCTGATCACCGGCGTGCCGTCGCATGCGGCGCGGCCCACGCCGCTGTCTCCCGACCACAACTGACCCCGCAGCCGACCCTGCGGCCGACCCCGCCACGACCATGCCGTGAACCCGGAGACCGGAGCACCCATGCCCTCTGCGCCCCCTCCCCGCGTCAGCGTGATCGTCCCCGCCTACAACGCCATGCCGGAGCTGACCCGCGCCATCACCTCCGCGCTCGACCAGACGCTCGGCCCGGACCGTATCGAGATCATCGCGGTGAACGACGGCTCGACCGACGGCACCGGGGCGGAGCTGGAGCGCCTTGCCCAGGGGCGGCCCGCGCTCCGCGTCGTCCACCAGGACAACTCCGGCTGTGCGGGCGGCCCGCGCAACACCGGTCTCGACCTCGCGCGCGGCGACTTCGTGTTCTTCCTCGACTCCGACGACTACCTGGGTCCTGACGCGCTGCGCCGCATGGTCGCCATGGCCGACGAGAACGGCACCGACGTCGTCCTGGGCAGGATCGCCTCGGTCGGCGGGCGCGCCGTCCCCCGGGCCGTCTTCAGCCACAACCAGCCCCGCACCGACGTCTTCTCCTCCGCCGCCTATCTGACCCTGGGCCCGTGGAAGCTGTTCCGCCGCTCCCTCATCGAACGGCTGCGGCTGCGTTTTCCGCTCTTCCGCAACTGCGAGGACAAGCCGTTCACCGTGGCCGCCTATCTCAACGCCGCCGGTATCTCCGTGGTCGCCGACTACGACTGCTACTACGTCCGCTACCGCGAGGACCGCAGCAATCTCACCCTCACCGCCGGCGACCTCGTCCACCGCATGGACGGCATCGGGCTGTGCTTCGAGACCGTGGCCCGCTATCTGGAACCCGGTCCGCGCCGCGACCGCGTCATGCGCCGCCACGTCGAATGGGAGCTGTGCGGACCGCTGCGCGGACTGCTGCCCCGCGAGAGCCAACAAGACGCGCGCGAGCGCTTCTATCCGCGGTTCCGGCACTGGGCGCGGACCTGGGCGAGCGACGAGATCTGCCGGCAGATCGACGCGCCCGACCGGCTGCTGATCCATCTGCTGCGCGCCGACCGCTTCGCGGACGTCCTGACGGTCGCAAGGAACGCCAAGGAGGACGCGCGGCGCGGCCATGTGATCGACAAGGGCCGCGTCTACTGGGCGCACCCCTTCTTCCGCGACCCGGACGCCGCGGTCCCCGACGACTGCTTCGACGTCACCGACCGGCTGCCGGTCCACCACCGCCTCGACGCGGCGCGCTGGCACGACGGCGGCGGCGACGGCGGCGTGCTCCGGCTGACCGGCCACGCCTATGTCGAGCATGTCGCCGCCCTCCAGCCGTGCACCGAAGTGGTCCTGCGCAAGTACCAGTCGGACCGCCCCGAGGTCCGGGTGCCCACCACCCCCCGTGCCGCCGCCGGTCTGCCCGGCGACGGCGCGTACGAGGACGCGGGCTTCACCGCCGATATCGACCCGGCCACCGCCGACGGCGGGGCACCGCTGGAGCGCGGTCTGTGGAACGTCTACCTGGACGTGCGCGCGCAGGGCGTCAGCCGGACCGTACGGTTCGGCGGCACCCGCGAGGGCGGCGAGGCCACCCATCCGAAGCCACGGAGCGTCAGCGTCACGGAGGGGTCCGACGGGCGGACCACCGTCGTCACGCCGTACTTCACCCCGTACGGCAATTTCTCCCTCGACGTCGGCCAGGTCGCCCACCACCTCGACGCCCCGTGCCAGGTCACCGAGGCGTCCTGGCGCGGGGGCCGGAGCGGCGTCCTGGCCGTCAGCGGGCGGCTGACCGCCGCGGACGCGGGGGAGGTGCTGCTGCGTGCGGAAAACGGAAGCGGCGAGGTGCGCGAGATACCGGCGCGGTGGCATGACGAGCCGTCGGGTGATTTCACGGTCCTGCTGCCCGTCAGAAGGCTCACCCGGGGTCTGTGGACGCTGACCCTGGTGACGGGCGGCGACGGCCCCGAGCCGTGCCGCGCCACGGCCGTGCCCCGCTTCGGCGGTCTGGCCGGGACCCGCTGGTTCCGCTTCGGCCGCCCGTACTACGCCAAACCGCTGTGCTGGGGCCCGGCCATGGCGCTCGCCTTCGAGGTGGCGCCGGTCAGGGTCGCCACGGCCGCGCGGCGGCGACTGCGGCGGCTCCGTCCTTCCCGCGCCGTGCGGCGCCGCGCGCCGCGGCGGGGTATTGCGCGGCCCGGGACAGACGGGACAGGTGGATCGCCCGTACGAGGTACGGGGCGAGCGCCAGCAGGGTGAGCAGACAGGCCCCGGTGGCGGCCGTCAGCCCTGCCACCACCCATCGGGCGTCGCCGGTGGCCAGCGTCCCGGTGAGGCCGAGCAGCGCGGTCAGCTCGTATACGAGCATCCGCTGCCCCGGCCATTCGGTGAGCGACCGCAGCGGCCGGTCGGCGATGCCCGGAAGACGCGGTGCGACATCGCAGGCCGCGAGCGGAAAGCGGAGCCGTCTGCGAATCATCGTGCGCATCGCGGAGTGCAGCGCCTGGCCGCCCAGCAGGCACGTGACCAGCGTGATGGCGGCGGTCAGACCCGTATGGCCCGCCAGGTCCAGCCGGGCGAGCAGCAACAGCAGGACGACGCTGCGCACCTCGAAGCGGTGGGTCTCGCCGACGTGCAGCCGGCTCAGCCGGTCCATCAGCCCCGGTTCGGTGCGGTGCAGAAACAGGTCGCACACCACGCCGAGCAGCGCTGCCGCGGCGAAGGGCCAGCCCGCGCCGCACAGTGCGGTGAAGGGGGTGGCCGCCAGGCAGCCGGCCATCAGGACGAAGGCCGCGAGGCCGACGGTACTTCGTATGCCTAGGCGCTCCATGACACGTCTGCCCTTCACCGTTGATCAGTTGTACCGACTGATCACTCTAGGCGAATGCTCTGATCTATACCTTTTGTGCCACTCCAGAGTGGTATGACCCTTTGGCCCGGGCGCGCGGCGGGCCAAGGCCACCTGGGGGCCAGGGCCTGCCCGGAGCCTGCCGGAGGCGTACCCCCGGTGGCCGGGCGCCGGGTACGGGGCGTTCCGGCCGCCGGGGAAGGGTGAGCCGTCGGGCGTGGGAGGTTCGGAAGGCGAATCCGCGGGTTACTGGCGTTGATCACGCCGCCGTGCCGGCCGACGCCGGCAGACGCGCAGATGGGATGACGGCGATGTTCTGGGCGGTGAACACCTGCCGGATCTCACCCATGATTCGTGCAGCCTCTTACTGATAGAGGAATTCAGACCTTCCAAATATATCTGGAGGCTGTTGAAGTGGAAGGCATGAGCAACTCATCTCTTCTGGACCGTTTCGCGGCGCTCGACTCCGCCGCGGTCAGCGACGCGCTCGACCAGCTCGGGCTTCCCTCCGGAGTCGGCGGCATCCGTCCGGTGTGGGGCCCCGCGGCCGTCGTGGGATTCGCCGTCACCGTGGGACTCGAACCGCGCACCGAAGGCCCTGCCGGAGCCCACATCGCCACCACGGCCGTCGAGAGCTCGGACGACCAGAGCGTGATCGTCGTCGACAACCAGGGCCGCACCGACGTGTCGTGCTGGGGCGGCATCCTGAGTCTGGGTGCGTCCCTTCGTGGTGTTCGCGGTGTCGTCGCCGACGGCGTGTGCCGTGACGTGGCGGAGGCCCGTGAGCTGGGTTTCCCGGTGTTCTCGCGGGGTTCGATCCCGGCTACGGCGCGGGGCAGGCTGCAGCAGCGCTCCACCGGCGAACCGGTCAGCGTGGCCGGGCTCATGGTCGAGCAGGGCGACGTCGTCGTCGCCGACGAGACCGGTCTCGTCGTCATCCCGCGGGCCCGGGCCGAGGAAGTGGCGCTGGTCGCGACCGCGATCGTCGCCCGTGAGCGTGCCATCGCAGACGAGGTGCGCGCGGGCGCGGCCCTCTCCCAGGCCATGCACGACGCCCGCCTCACCGGAGAGAAGGAGTCGGCCCGATGAGTGACCCCACCGCCGCCCCGAACCTCACCACCGACCTGTCCACCGCCTCCGTCTCCGATGCTCTGGACTCGCTCGGGCTCCCCGGATCCCTCCACGGCATCGGCGCGCTGCGCCAGGGCCAGCGGACCGTGGGACCGGTCTTCACCGTCGCCTACGAACCGGTCGACGAGGCCGGCGGTACGGTGGGCGACTTCCTGGACGACGTCCCCGCGGGGGCTGTGATCCTCATCGACAACGCCGGCCGCAGCGACTGCACGGTGTGGGGCGGCATCATGAGCCAGACCGCCCACGAGCGCGGCATCGCGGGCACCGTCATCAACGGCACCTGCCGCGACGTCGCCGTCGCGACCACCGCCGGTTACCCGATCTGGTCGGTCTCCCGGTTCATGCGCACCGGCAAGGACCGCGTCCGAGTGGCCGCCGTCCAGACACCCGTCACCATCGACGACGTCCCCATCCGCCCCGGCGACATCCTCGTGGCCGACGACGACGGTGCGGTCGTCGTCCCGGCCGCCCGCTGGGACGAGGTCGCGGACCTCGCGCGCCGTATCGACAGTGTCGAGGAGGCCATCGTCGAGGCAGTCCGCGGCGGCGCCACGCTCGCCGAGGCGCGCGCCCTGCACGGCTACCACTCGCTCCAGACCCGGAAGGACGCCTCGTGAACGACCTCGCCCGCGGACACTCCAGCGCGACGCTGCTGGAGGCGTCCAAGCTCGGCATCGCCCTTTCCCCCGAACTGCGGTCGCTGTGGTCCGGCGCCCGGCTGTGCGGCCCGGCGTTCACCGTGCAGGGCGCCGGCGGCGACAACCTCGCCCTGCACCACGCCGTACTGCAGGCCCCGCCCGGTTCCGTCCTGGTCGCCGACGTCGGCGGCGCCCGCTTCGGCCACTGGGGCGAGATCCTCACCGTGGCCGCTCAGCATCGGGGGATCGCGGGCCTGCTCATCGACGGCGGCGTCCGCGACGCGGACGAGATCGAAGGCCTCGGCTTCCCGGTCTTCTCACGCAGCAACGCGATCCTCGGCACCCGCAAGGACTTCCGCGGCGTGTTCGGGCGTCCCGTCACGGTCGGCGGCATCACGGTCCACACCGGCGACCTCGTCGTCGGGGACGTCGACGGCGTCGTGGCCCTCCCCTCGGCCAGGGCCGAGGAGATCCTCGACCGCGCCGACGCGCGCGTGGCCCATGAGAACGAGCTGATGAAGCGGGTGCGGGAAGGCCGCAGCACCCTGGACCTAGGACTCCTGACCCAAGTCGTTCTCTGAATACCCACCGCCACAGCCAGTCGATCTTTATGAGGGGCGCCGAATTCCCGAGAGAAGAGGGGGTGGGACGCTGGCGTGGAGAAGGCACCATTAAAGGACAAGCCATTTGGACGGAGAAGGTCTGATCTCGTCTCACCATGAGAGGCGGCGCCACTCACCGATCCTCAAGGCGGGTTTCCCGAAGTCGTCGGCTGGAGCCCATGCACGTACCGCCGGAGATGACCATCGAACTGGCGGTGGCCAGTGTCCCCGTCCTGCTGGTGGCGGTGCTTGTGCTGCGACGGCGCAAGGCCCAGGCCCGCCCTCGATTCGATGACCCTGCTGGTCGCCGCCGTCATCGTCCACGAACACGGCCACCGACCGTGCCGTCCTCCTCGAGATCCTGGGGGCGCTCGCGGGCGATGCAGCAGCGGCCCTACGGCCTCGGTGCGCGGCGGGCCAGGGCCGCCAGGGCGGCCAGGCCCGCCCGGAGCCTGCGGGCGGCGTACGGCCGGCGGGGGCCCGGGGCGCGGGCGGACGGGAGGTACGGGGCGTTCCAGCCGCCGGGGAAGGGCGAGCCGCCGGGCGTGAGAAGGTTCGTCGTCTCGTCGCACGCCAGGATCGCGATCAGCCACCGCCGTACGGCCCGGTGGAAGTCCGGGGTCAGCGGGGCCGGAGCGAGCAGCCAGTCGCGGCACTGGCCGCTGACGGCGCGCCGGTAGCCGCTCTCGTCGTAGCGCAGCCAGGGCGCCTCGGGGGTGATGGGGTGCAGCCCGTATCCGCGGGCGACCAGCGGGGCCAGGGCGCGGCGCAGGGCGTCGTGGTCGGCGCTGGGCAGCAGTTCGCAGACGATCCAGGGGCGGTGGCGGTCGGCGGTGTGCAGCGCGCCCTCCAGCACGGCCGCCTCGAAGGTCTCCACGTCGATCTTGACGAGGTACGGGGCGGCGCCCCGCTCCGCCGTGAACGCGTCGACCGTGGTGACCGGGACCCGCACCGAGCCGCTGTGCCTGCGGTGCGCGCTGTTCAGCGAGTTCGAGGACTCCGACTTCTCCGACAGATACAGCTCGGCGGTCCCGGGCGCCGAGGAGACCGCGGACTCCACCACCTCGTAGGACAGCCGGTTGGACGCGCGGATGCGACGGCAGAGCCCTGCGGTGTCCGGCGTCGGCTCGAACGCGTACGTCCGCAGCCTGCTGCCGCGCCCGTAGACCGCGCTGATCAGCGCCGAGTACAGCCCGATATGCGCGCCGATGTCGTACACCGCGCTGCCCGTCGGCGCCCGCTGGGCCAGGGCCAGCAGGGTGGCCTGCGTGGTCGGCTCGTACCCGGCGAGCCCCGCCCGGCGCAACTGCCGCTGCACCGCCGTCTGTTTGCGGCTGAGCACGTTCAGCGCCCGCGGGTAGGGGCCCTCGGCGGCGATGACGTCCGGATTCAGCGGGAGGGTGATGGCGAGGGGCATGGCTGACGGACCTCCTGACGGGCGATGGCCCGCTCCAGCGGGCTGGGGACCGGGAAGTAGGCGTCGAGGAAGGGGCGGAGCAGCGCCAGCTGATCCGCGAGATCCCGCTCGCACGAGACCGTGTCGTTGAGGCAGAACGCCTGGCGGTGCCGCAACCGCAGCAGCCGGGCCAGCCGGGCCGGGATACCGGGCTGGGCCAGGTCGAAGTAGTCGTAGCGCAGCGGCGCGGGCACGGCCCGGCCGGTCAGGAAGGCGTAGTAGTGGTGGAGCGCGGAGGGCAGCGAGATGTCCGAGACGCTGCGCACCCGGCTGGCCATGGTGGTGCGGTACGGGCCGGGGAACTCGCGCTCGATCTCGGCGAGGACGCTTCTGCGCAGCGCGTGCGGGGTGTGCTTGAGCTTCTGCGTCACCGTCGTGCCAAACCTCTCTTCCAGCAGCGCCCGGTTGTTCTTCCCGGCCGCCGAGACCGGGACGTCGCCGGGGTGGGTGGGGCCGAGCGGGATCAGCGCGCGGGAGAGGAAGAACTTCGTCATGCCGTTGGCCAGGAAGAAGTCCTGAGGGGTCACCGGGGAGCCGAGGAACACATCGTCGTTGAAGTACAGGAAGTGCTCGGCCAGCCCGTCGATATGGTGCAGCCGGGTCTCGATGGCCTGGGAGTTGAAGGTGGGCAGGGCCCGCGGGTCGTCGAAGATGTCGCGGTGGTCGACGACGGTGATCCCGGGGTGCGCGCTCGCCAGCCACGGCGGCACCTGGTCGTCGGTCACCAGATAGATATGGCGCACCCAGGGGGCGTACATATGCAGGGAGCGCAGGGAGTAGCGCAGCTCGTCCCGGTTGGCGTAGCGGGCCTCGTTGGCCGCCTGCTCGTGGTACGGACCGGCCGTGTCGTCGCCTTCGGCCGTCCATTCGGCGCGGCGGCTGCGCCACGCGGGGTCGGCGCCGTCGACCCAGGTGTAGACGACGTCGATGGGGAAGCGGACCTCGTCGGGCAGGCGGGTGGTGAACTCGGGGCGGGTACGCACCAGCGGGCCTGGCTGCCACCCCTCGGCGGGGGCCAGTCGGGTGAAGAGGTGGCCCGGAGCGTGTACGGCGGTGCAGGCGGCGGGCACGAAAGCGGTTGTGCGGTTGGGGCGGGGCGCGATGAGCAGGTCACCGCCTCCGCCCTGGTCCTCATCCTCGGCCCTGCCCCGCCGCCAGAACTCGATATCGCAGCCGTGCGCCACACCGAGCACCAGACCCGCGCCGGTGCCTGCGCCAGGGCTTGCGCCGGGGTTTGCGCCAGGGCTTGCGTAGAAGCGGGTGAAGCGGACGACGGGGGCAGTGGACAGCCGCCGCCAGGTCCGCGCGGTCCGGCCGTCCCGGGGCACCGTCCCGGGGCGCTTGCCGCGCCCGGGCAGTGACACATAGCCGGCCTCCCGGGCGCACAGCTCGCTGAGCGCCGCGACCACCCGGGGCCGCTCATCGGCGGGCACCCCGACGGCCGAGGACACATTGCCGTACGCGCGGACCACGAAGTGGTCGATCCCCGCCTGCTCCAGCGCCTCGCACACCAGCCGCAGATTCTCGGCGCGTGCGTGCAGCGGGGTGGGCACGGTGGCGACCTGGGCGACCCGCGGCCCGTGCCGGTCGACGACCACGATCCGGTTCGGTTCGGACAGCAGCCCCGCCCGGCGCAGCCGGCGCCGCCCCCACCGCAGCCGCAGCGCGCCGGACGCCGCCGAGAGGCGGCCCAGGCCCCGCATGGCCGCCCGGCGCAGCCCGGCGCCGGTCACCGCGACGACGGCGCGGCGGATGCGGTACGGGACCCGGCGCCGGTAGCGGCGCACCAGGGGCGGGACGTCGGAGCGCCAGGGCAGGTGGGGGGCGGGCGGTGCGGTACGGGGCATCCTGGGTCCTGGTTCTTGCGTCGGTGCTGCTTCTTGCGTCAGGGAAGGCTGCGGGGGAGTCGGCGGGGGAGCCGTTGGTGGTGGCGGGTGGGGGCTGCCGGGCGGGCTACGAGGGCACCTGGGCCGAGGAGGCGGCCGGCGCCGGGCGGTGCGCGGCGGGGGCGGGGCGGCGGTCGGCGAGCGGGACGATGGGCGGCAGGGCGTCGGAGGCCGCGCCGAGGAAGACCCGCCGCACCACGCGCTCGGCGGCCCGCCCGTCGTCGTGCGGGCAGAAGCGCGCCCGGAAGGCGGCGCGCGGGGCGTCGTAGCGGGGGTCGCACCAGGCGGAGCCGGCGAAGAGGTCGATCAGCTCGTCCTCGGAGCGGGAGACCGGTCCCGGCGGGGCGGCGGTGATGTCGAAGTAGGTGCCGCGGGCGGCGCGGTAGACGTCCCAGTCGTCGGCGTGGACGACGATGGGGCGGTCGAGGTTGGCGTAGTCGAACATGATCGACGAGTAGTCGGTGAGCAGCGCGTCGGCGGCCAGGCACAGTTCCTCGACGCTTGCGTGCCCCGAGACGTCGATGACCTGGCCACTCCGCGCCTCGTCCTGGCCGCCGTGTGCCTCGTAGAAGTAGTGCGGCCGCACCAGGAAGGTGAAGCCGGGCCCCAGCGCGCGGGCCATCCGCTCCAGGTCAAGACGCGGCAGATAGCCGCGCTGGTAGTCGCGGTGCGTGGGCGCGTACAGCACCGCCGTGCTGCCCTCCGGGACGCCGAGCCGCTTCCGCAGCCGCGCCACGTCCTCGGCGGTGGCGCGGTGGAAGACGTCGTTGCGCGGAAAGCCGAACTCGAGCGTGGCGTAGCCGGACGGATAGACCCGCTCCCACACCAGGGTGGAGTGGCGGTTGGCGGAGAGGCTGTAGTCCCAGCTGTCCACCCGCTCCAGCAGCTCATTGAAATCAGTGGAGCGGGCGGCGGCCGGGCGGTCGAGCAGATCCAGGCCCATGTGCTTGAGCGGGGTGCCGTGGTGGGTCTGGAGATGGATCTGGCCGGGCCGCTTGCGCAGCCGTGGCGTGAAGTTGACGTTGTTGACCAGGTACGCGGCGCGGGCGAGCGCGGTCCAGTACGCGGGCGAGCCGGGGTGCAGCCGGCGCACGCCGGGCGGCAGGGTGTGCGCGTATTCGCGGGTGGTGATCCAGGCGGTGCGGATATGCGGGGCGAGTTCGCGGACCTTCGCCTCGATCGCCGCCGGATTACAGGCGTAGCCCTTGTGCCAGTACGCCGCGAACACCGCGAGCCGGCGGTCGATCGGGCGCAGTCGCTGCAACCGGTAGTGCGCCCGCAGCGCCACCGCGCGCGCCCGGACATACCCGGCCGCCCCCAGCTCCCCCGCCCGCCGCCGCATCCGGTCGGCGCCGCGCAGGAACTGGAACGCCCGGCGGGCCCCGATGCGCACCAGCAGCCCCCGCCACCAGGCGCGCCCCGGCGGGCTGGCCGCGCCGCCGGGCCGGTAGCGCCGGTGGTGCGCCCCGGCCCGGCGGAAGAACTCGGCGCGCGCCCCGCGCGGCAGCCGCCCGGGCGCGGTGAAGACGGCGGCGAGGTGGTCGAGCATCCGCTGGAACAGCGCGGGCCGCCAGTGCGCCAGGTCCGGGCGGCTGTCCAGGAACAGGAAGACCCGGTCGTACTGGTCGAAGACGTCCAGGTGGCGGCGGCTGGGCGTGCGCAGGATGCCACCGCGCCGCCGCTGCCGGTAGTGCACGCACACCCGGTCCAGTACGGCGAGCGAACGGGCGGTCAGCAGCACGGGATAGGTCCAGGGCGTGTCCTCGTAGAACCCCGGCGGGAAGGTGAACCCCTCCCGCTCCAGGAAGTCCCGCCGGTACGCCTTGTTCCACGCCACCATCAGCAGCCGCAGCAGCTCGGGCCGGTCGTCCAGCCGGAACGTCCGGGGCCCGCTCTGGCGCAGCAGGTCGGCCCGTACGTTCCGCTCCGCCCGGCCCGTCCAGTACACCCGTGCGTAGTCGAACAGCAGCACCTCCGGATCCCCGGTGGCCGCCAGCCGCTCGGCGATCGCCCGCAGCGCCCCGGGCACGAGCGTGTCGTCCCCGTCGAGGAACAGCACATAGTCCCCGGTGGCCTGCCCCATCCCGACGTTACGGGCCGGGCCGAGCCCCATGTTGTCGCTGAGATGCACGGGCCGCACCCGCGGGTCGCGGGCCGCGGCGTCGTCGATGATCGAGCCGCAGGCGTCGGGGGAGCGGTCGTCGACCGCGATCAGCTCGAGGTCGGTGAAGTCCTGCGTGAGTACCGAGCGCAGGCAGTCATGGAGGAAGGGCTGGACCTGATACGCGGGCACGATGACGCTGAACCGGGGCAAAGCGCATCCCATCGGTTGAGGCGGTGCGGATGTGGTTTATCAGCATCATCGGAACGTACGCACAATGCCGGGCGACGCGTGCCGGGGAGGCGCGGAAAGCAACCCGTTCGGCGCAGCCGTGCCGCGCGTACAGCACTGAACCGCCCGTACAGCACTGAGCGGCCGTACAGCGCTGAGCCGCCCGTACAGCACTGAGCCGGCCGGCCCTCGACGGGCCGACCGGCTCAGTGCTTGTGGCGCTTGTGGTTCAGCAGGCTCTGGTCACTTCACCGCGCCCGCCATCACCCCGGCGACGAACTGCCGCTGGAAGGCGAAGAAGACGGCCAGCGGGATCACCATCGAGATGAAGGCGCCAGGACCCAGGATGTCGATGTTGTTGCCGAACTGCCGCACCTGCTGCTGCAGCGCCACCGTGATGGGCGGGTTGCCGCTGTCCGCGAAGATCAGCGCGATCAGCATGTCGTTCCACACCCACAGGAACTGGAAGATGCCGAGCGAGGCGATGGCCGGCCCGCCCAGCGGCATCACGACCCGTACGAACAGCCGCAGCTCGCCCGCCCCGTCCAGCCGCGCCGCCTCCAGCAGCTCACGCGGGATCTCCGCGAAGAAGTTCCGCAGCAGGAATATCGCGAAGGGCAGGCCGAAGGCGGTGTGGAAGAGCACCACGCCCGTCGTCGTCTGGAAGATGCCGATCTCGCCGAAGAGCTTGGCGACGGGGATCAGCGCGACCTGCACCGGGACGACGAGGAGGCCGACGACGACCAGGAACCACCAGTCGCGGCCGGGGAAGTCCATCCAGGCGAAGGCGTAGCCCGCCAGCGCACCGAGCACCACCACCAGGACCGTGGCCGGAATGGTGATCGCGAGGGTGGTCCACAGCGAGTCGGTGATCTGCTGGTTGGACAGCAGATCGTCGTAGGCGCTGAAGGTGAGCTGCCCCGGATCGGTGAAGACCTTCCACCAGCCCGAGACGGCCACCTCGGAGGGGTCGCGCAGCGAGGAGAGCAGCAGCCCGACCGTGGGCATCAGCCAGAACAGCCCGATCAGGATGAGGACGACCCGCATCACCCCGCCGCCGGCCCGGGCCGCGATCCGCGCGGCAAGCGACTGCTTGGCTTGTACGACCGTGTCCGCGCTGGTCATCGGCGGCGCTCCCTTCGGATCCGGCGGATGTTGAAGAACATGACGGGCATCACGAACACCAGCAGGAACACGGCGATCGCGCTGCCGAGGCCCTGGTTGACGTCCGTCCCGAAGGACGACTGATACAGCTGGAGGGCGAGCACATTGGCCTCGTCCTGACTGGTCTGCGGCGCGATGATGTACACCAGGTCGAAGATCTTCAAGACGTTGATCATGAGCGTGACGACGACCACCGACAGCACCGGCGCCAGCAGTGGCACCGTCACCCGCCGGAAGACCTGCCACTCATTGGCGCCGTCCATCCGCGCCGCCTCCAGCAGCTCGCGCGGCACGCCCGCGAGCCCCGCCGCGATCAGCACCATCGCGAAACCGGCCCAAATCCAGACGTACGAGCCGATGATGGCCGGGGTGACCAGCGACGGGCCGAGCCAGTCCACCCCGTTGTACGGCTGGCCGAAGTTCCAGGCGGGCAGCCGCAGCTCGGCGCCGTCCGCCTTGGCCGGCAGGGTGTACGTACCGTCGGCGCGGGACGTGGTCGTGGCGACGACCTTGCCGTCCTTGACCGCCTCGATCTTGACGTCGGCGAGCGCCTTCTCGCCCTTGTCGAGCACATTGTGCTGACCGCGGTCGCCCTTGGTGAAGTCGAACCAGACCGTGCCGGTGACCTTCCCGGCTTCCGGCTTCGCGGCCTTGGCCTCCTGCGCGCCGCTCACATCGTCGCGCTTGGCGGCGACCAGCGGCAGCGAGACGGGGGTGCCCGCCTTCGCCGTCGCATCGGTGGTGAACGACCCGTTCGACGACTCGGTCAACCCGGCGTTGGGCCGTGGATGGGCGCCGGGGAAGGGCGGCGACTCCTTGAAGGTGTCATGCACGCTCACCCAGATGGCGTTGGCCACGCCCCGGTCCGGATCGGCCTCGTACACCAGCCGGAAGATGATGCCCGCCGCCAGCATCGAGATCGCCATCGGCATGAAGACGACCAGTTTGAAGGCCGTGCCCCAGCGCACGCGCTCGGTGAGCACGGCGAAGATCAGGCCGAGTGCGGTGGCCACGGACGGGGCGACGATGACCCAGACGATGTTGTTCTTGATCGCCGTCATCGTCGCGTCGTCGCTGAACATCTCGCGGTAGTTGTCCAGCCCGACAAAGCCGTCGCCCGACGCGTCGAAGAGACTGCGGTAGACGGAGTAGCCGATCGGGTAGACGACGAGCGCGCCGAGCAGCACCAGCGCGGGCAGCAGGAAGATCCCCGCCACCCACAGCCGGGTGCCCGTAATGCTTTTCCTCTTCTTGTTCTTGTCCTGCGCAGGCGCTACGCGGCCAGGTGCTGCCGCGCCGCCCGCTGTCGCGGTCGACATGATGTGGATCTCCCGGTCGCGTCGTCAGTTCCCGTACGCCTTGGCGGCATCGCGCTCCAGCTGGCGCTGGATGCCCTCGACATCCTTGGGGTTCTTCAGGAAGTCCTGGAGCGCTTTCCACTCGCCCTGGGCCGGCTTGCCGCCGAACGAGGCCGGGGCCTGGTCGGACATGTCGAAGCGGAAGTTGTCGCCCGCGTCTATCACCGCTTTGGCGATCTTGCGCAGCGGTTCATTGGGGTAGACGCTCAGGCTGAGCTTCTTGTTCGCCGAGATGAAGCCGCCCGCCTGGGCCCAGATGTGGGCGGCGTCGGGCGAGGCCAGGAAGGTCAGCAGCGCCTGCGAGGCCTCGCTGTCCTTGAGCGCCACGGCCACATCGCCGCCGGTGACCACCGGGGCGGTCGCACCCACCTTCGGGAACGGGAAGACCTTCGCCTCCGAGCCCAGCTTCGCCCCCGCGTCGGAGACATTGGCCGCGGCGAAGTCCCCCTCGAAGACCATCGCGGCGTCCGGCTGGGCGGCGTCGGCGAAAGCCTTGACGACCGAATCCGGGAACGCCGTCTGCAGCGCGCCGGACCTGCCCCCCGCGAGCAGCCCCTTGGCGCCCCACAGCTCGGCCAGCGTCTTGAGCGCCCGAGTCACCGAGGGATCGGTCCACTTGATCTTGTGCTGGGCCAGCTGATCGTACTTCTCCGGCCCCGCCTGGGAGAGATAGACGTTCTCGAACCAGTCGGTGAGCGTCCAGCCGTCCGCACCGCCGACCGAGACCGGGTCGGTGCCGGAGTCGGAGATCAGCTGCGCCTGGGCGAGAAAGTCCTTCCAGGTCTTCGCCTCCCTGGCCCCCGCGTACTCGAACGCGGAGGTGTTGTACCAGATCAGCGACTTGTTGCTGACCTTGAAATAGACGCCGTACTGCTTGCCCTTGTACGCGCCGAGCTCCTGCCAGCCCTTCGAGAAGTTCTTGGACAGCTGCGCCTTGGTGGCGGCGTTGACCGGCTTGGCCCAGCCCTTCTGCGCGAACTCGCGCAACACGCCGACCTGCCCGACCAGCGCGACATCGGGCGGCTGGCCGCCCGCCATCTTCGAGCCGACGAAGCCCGCCATGTCGTCGCCGCTGGGCACGAACGACACCTTGGCGCCGGTGCGCTTCTCGAACTCCTTCAGCACCTTGGTGAAGTTCTTCTGTTCGGTGCCCGTCCATACGGCCGTGACCTCGAGATGCTTGCCCTTGAGGTTGGGCAGCTTGACGGTCACGGGCGGCGGGCTGCCGCTGTCGGCCTCCCCGTCGTCGGTGCCGCAGCCCGCGGCGGTGAGCATCAGCGCCCCCGCCGAACAGAGGGCGAGCGCGGCTCGCGCCGAACGCCTCGTGCGCTGCTGGCGAGTCTGGCCCGGCTGGCGCTGCTGGCGCTTCCTGCGAAGCGGTGTGAGCATCCCCGTTTTCCTCCCAAATCGGCCGTCCCCCGCCGCGGCCGTATCCCGTGCCGACAGTCCTACGCCCGGTCACGGTCCGTCGCAATACCGTTTTCTGCGGTAACTCTCCGATTGTGACCGGGCCGTGATGAACAGTCAGGAAGGAACGGGGCAGGGCGGTCAGACAGGAGGATCGGACGATCAATTCCGAAAGTCGGACGGGTCGGATGGGGGAGGGGCGTTCTGGGCACCGCGCTTGAGCGGTTGAGGCCGTGGTCGCGGTGTTGTGGTCGCCGTTTGCGGTCGCGGTTTGCGGTCGCGGTTTGCGGTTGCCGTTTGCGGTCGCTGTTTGTGGTTGCGGTGAGACTTGGACGGTAGCGGTCAGATCAGAGCGGGCGCGGTCGGCGCGCCAGCCGACTGCGCCGCGCGCTGCAGCGCGCTGGCGAGCAGGGCCAGGTCCGTCGGCCCGTTGCCCAGCTCCCGTACCGGGCGCCGGGTGGGCGGGTCGCCCGTACGCTCCCAGTCGACGGCCACGACGGTGGGACGCTGCGTCGCCGTACGCGGTATGCGCCCGGTCACCCGGCCCGCCTGGAACGGCGTGGAGGGGCTGGACATGCCGTCGCGCCGCCGGTACAGCCGGCCGCGGCCGATGGCCGCTTCCGCCGCCCCGGAGCCGGTGGGCGAGTCTGCGGAGCCGGTGGGTGCTCCGGAGGCCGTGGCGGACAGCGGGCGGGCCTCCAGCGTGATCCACAGCCCGGCGCGCTCGGCCGCCGCCGTGTCCGCCGTACGGTCCGGGCGACCGGACGCCGCGACCAGATGCACCCCGAGGCGCGCACCGTCGCGGGCGACGGCCTCCAGCGCCCGGACGACCGACCCGGCCGCCGGCCGACCGGTGCTGCCCAGGGAGGGGGCGACCAGCGCGTCGAAGTCGTCGACGAGGACGACGAGCCGGGGCAGCGAGGCCCCTGCCGCCTCCTCCGTGTGCTCGCTGCCGGGCTGGGTGCGCAGCCGCAAGGTGCCGCTGGAGGCGGAGTCGAGGTCACCGGCCCGCCGCGGCGCGACCACTCGCGCCCCGCCCCCGCCCGTGCCTCCGGCCGGGGCGTCGGGATGCCGGGCCGTGGTGCTGACGGCAGCGCCACCCAGGCGTCCGCTCGCGCCTCGCGGCGAGGCGTCGCCGGCGCCCGCGTGCCCGCTGATGCCGCTGGTACCTCGCGACGGGGCGTCACTCGCGCCTGCACGTCCGCTCGCGTCTCTGCCCACGCTCCGGTCCGAGGCGTCGGGGCGGCGGGCCGGGCCGTCCTCGGCGGCCACGTACGCGCCGCGGGCCGACGCGTCGCCGGCGCTGGGTTCGGCTGCGCCGCGGGCGGGGGCGTAGCCCGCGCTCCAGGCGTGGGCGTCGGGGCGTCGGGGCGTACCGCCGACGCCGTCGGCGTCCGCGGCGCCGTCCGAGCGCGGGCCCCCGGGCAGGTGCCCGCTGACGCCGCTTGCGCTGCGCGCCGAGGCGGCGCTGGAGCGCTGGGCGTGCCAGGTGGTGAAGTCCTGGCCGCCCAGCAGTTCGGCGCGGTGCTTGAGCTCCGAGCTCAGCGCCTGGGCGAACTCCCGCATCCGTACCGGGTCGGAGGCCGCCAGATACGTCGAGACCTGCGGCAGGTCCGTGCACACCCGCAGCCCCTCGCCGCGCTCCGCGCCGCCGCCGTCGACGAGCACGAGGCCGAGCCGGTCCGGGCGCTCGGCGGCCGCGAGGGAGGCGGCAACGGAACGCAGCAGCTCTGTCTTGCCGGTGCCGGGGCCGCCGCCGATCAGCAGATGCGGGCCGTCGGCCACCAGGTCGACGGCGAGCGGGCCGCGCGGGCCCGCGCCCAGCACGGCCAGGGCCCGGCCGCCGGCCGGGACCTCGTCCGCGGCGGCCGCCCAGCGGGCCAGCAGCGAGGCGGGGGTGGCCCGCGCCAGACCCAGCTCGTCCAGCAGCCGCGACGCGCGCGGCAGCGGGGCGGCCGCCGGGCGGCCGGAGCCGGGGGCGCCGCCCTCCAGGGCGGAGTCGGCCGGGCGCAGGGGCGCCAGGGCCCGTGCGAACCGCTCGGCCCAGGCCACCGACACCGCGTCCACGGTCGCGCCCGCCGCCCCGTCGTGGCCGCCGCGGCGCACGATCTGGAGCCCCGTCGCCACGTCGCCGCTGAGCAGCGCCGCCATCCCGCAGGCGGCGAACACCGGAGACGCGGCACGGGCGGCCCCATAGCTCGCCGACAGCGGAGACGCGGAAGCCATAGAGGACGCTGCGGGCGCCTCCACCAGGGACAGAAGATGAATTCCGGCCGCCGGGCCGCCCAGCGCCAGCGCCGCGAGCGTTTCGCGCAGCGCCGCGGGGCCGGGGTCGCCGTCCACGACGACCACGGTGTGCGGGCCGGAGTGGCGGGCCGCGGCGGCGGCCACGGCCGCCGGGGACGCGGTCGCCCAGCCCGGGCCCGGCCGCCCGTCCTCCAGCCTCCGCACCAGCTCGTTCGTACGGGCCGTGGCCTGCTCCGGGTCGTACGCCAGCAGCAGTCGGCAGTCCTGCCCGCGGAGCGGCTGGAGGTGAGGCAGCCAGCCGAGCCAGGACCACTGCGCGAGCCGTTCGCCGACGGGGCGCCGGCTGTCCGTGCTGACCAGGATGATCTCCAGCGCGGCGGGCGAGTGGAGGGCCGCCAGCTGCGCCACGACGGAGCGGGCGAGTCCGGCCAGCCGGGCGCGCGGGCCTGCCAGGCCCAGCGAGCCGGCCTCCCGCAGATCGACGGTCACGGGTGCGGCGGGCAGCAGCCCACCGCCCGCGGCGGGCCGGTCGGCCGACCCCAGCCGCACGCTCAGCGCGTCCGGGTGCCCCGGGCCGCGCTCCCACAGGCGCGGACCCGGACCGAGCGCCGTCATCAGTACGGCGGCGGGATCCGGCCACCGCCGGTGCAGCGCGGCGGCCTCGGCGGCCGCCTGCCCCGCGGCGCCTCCGCCCGGCCCGTCGCCGCACGCCTCGTCCCGCTCGCCCGCGCCGAGCCCGGAGGCGAGCCGCCGCGCCCAGGCCCCTATGCCGCCGCGCCGCCGCACCTGCGCCCCGGCGACGTCAGCGATGTCATAGGCGCCCGGCCGGCCGCCACGCGCTCCGGCGCCCCGGTCGTCCTGGGCGCCGCCGCCCGTGGCCGACGCCTCGCCTGGTGACCCGGCCTGCCGGGGGTCTGCTTGTGGATGGTGCGGTGTCGTATGCGAACGGGCCGCGCCGCCGCCCATGGCCGGGCCGCCCGGCGCCCCCGGGCGCGACGCCGGGCCGTCGGCCCGGTCGTGCCCCGGAGCGGACTCCGCCCACGCCGCTCCTCCTCCGGTGGCGGCCCACGGCCCCTGGCTCATTCCGGCGGCGCCGAAGTGCGTCGGGCTCTCATCCGTCCCCGGCAGGACGCGGTCGTCGGCAGGCTGCCATCCGCCGTCGCCGCGCGCGGCCGAGCCGTGTCCTTGGCTTCGGTCGCTGCGGCTTCGGTTGCCGTGGCTCCGGTCGCCGCCCGGGGCGGCCGGCACGCCGCCGGACCGGCCGTCCGAGGCACCACCGGGGGCGGGGTGGCCCGTCATGCCGCCGCGCCCGGCGGGGCCGGCGCCCGGCGCGGGGCGCCCGGCGCGGTCGCGGCCGTCCTGGGCCGCGTATGGCTCGAACGCGCCCCCGGCCGTCGTGGGGTGGCCGGACATCGCGCCGTGCCCAGCGGAGGCCCGCTCGGCGGGGAGCCAGTCGCCCTGGCCCGTCGTGGTGGCCGCGGGGGTGTGGGACGGAGGCTCGGGGGCCGTGCCCGGGTGTGCCCCAGGGACGACCCGTAGGTGGCCCTCGCCGTCCGGGTGGGCCGGAAGGCGCTCGGGCGGGGCGGGGGAGGGCGACGGGGTGTGCAGCCGCAGGGCGGATTCGCCGATGCGCAGCAGGGCGCCCGGAGGCAGGGGGACGGCGTGGGGGCCGACGGGCGCGCCGTCGACCGCCGTGCCGTTCGTCGAGCCGAGGTCGGTGATGGTGACCCGGCCGTCGTCGGCGACCGTCACCGCGCAGTGCAGCCGGGACACATCGGGGTCGTCGAGGGGGACGTCCGCGTCGGCGGAGCGGCCGATGCGGACCTGGCCGCCGTGCAGCAGATGGACGCCGCCCGCGTCGGGCCCCGCCACCACGTCGAGCCGGACGGTCGCGTCCGGCGCCGCGGCCTCCGGCAGGCCCGGGTAACCGGGGTAACCGGGATAGCGGTCAGGGTCCGCCGGGCCGTTCAGCGCGAGGACCGCGCCATCCACCAGGGGCGGCTCGCCGACCGCGCAGCGCTGCGCGTCAAGCCGCTCGGCCCCCGCGTACAGCACGGCGCCGCCGCTGCCGCCCGCGTCGCAGCCGGACGCGGCGAGGGCGGCGGCCAGCCCGCTGGCCACCGAAGCGAGGGCGGTGCCGGCCGGGGCGGTCACCAGCACATCCACCGTGCAGGGTCCGGTGTGAGCGTGGCCGGGCGCGGCCTGGCCCGGACGGCTCGGGTGGGCGCTGCGCGGCCCGAGGACGGTCAGCCGAATCTGCATAGCCGTCAACGGTCCCTTCTGTCCGGGGGGCCGGGCAGGGGCGCCGTTTCCCCCCACCGCCCCCAGGCGCGTCGGCACGTACAAGCTCCGTACGGGCGCACGGGCACGCGCGTACGGGCACGGCGCGCGCGGGTCCCCCCGGCTCCCCACCGCATCCGTGCTGCCTGCATCCTCGCACCTGCCACTGACATTCCGCCCGCCGACCGTGGCTTCATGATCTTGATTGGTTGGCGGACTGGCCGAAAGTGGTTGATTGTGACTGGGTCGGCTGTCTGTCGGTTGTCCTTTGTGGCATCGGACGGCGTCGAATGCTACGGATCCGCCCGACCTTGGCAACCATCTGTCCGGATCGTGCGTCTTCCCCGCAAGCCGTGCTCTGCGCGGCTCATCCGCGGCTCATCCGCGGCTCGTACGGAGATCAGTACGGCATGTCGTACGGCCCCACTACAGTGGGGCCGACGCAGGCGATGTCGGCGACATGAACAACCAGCCGTCGGCAGGACGCAGTCAACGCAGACAACGCAGACAACATGGACCACGACCAGGGAGCGCATGACGTGCGGCCGGTAGGCAGCAAGTACCTGCTCGAGGAGCCGCTCGGACGCGGAGCCACGGGCACCGTCTGGCGAGCCCGCCAGCGGGAGGCGGCGGGCTCCGAGGCCGCCGTGGCCGGGCAGCCCGGCGAGACCGTCGCGATCAAGGTCCTCAAGGAGGAGCTGGCAAACGACGCGGAGATCGTGATGCGCTTCCTGCGCGAGCGTTCCGTGCTGCTGCGGCTCACCCACCCCAACATCGTCCGCACCCGCGACCTGGTCGTCGAGGGCGATCTGCTCGCCCTGGTCATGGACCTGGTCGACGGCCCGGACCTGCACAACTACCTGCGTAGCAACGGCCCGTTCACCCCCGTGGCCGCCGCCCTGCTGATGGCCCAGATCGCCGACGCGCTCGCCGCCAGCCACGCGGACGGCGTCGTGCACCGCGACCTCAAACCCGCCAACGTGCTGCTGGCCGGCACGGGCGAGGGCGAGGAGATGCACCCGATGCTGACCGACTTCGGCATCGCGCGCCTCGCGGACTCGCCGGGCCTCACCCGCACCCATGAGTTCGTCGGCACGCCCGCCTATGTGGCGCCGGAGTCGGCCGAGGGCCGCCCGCAGACCTCCGCGGTGGACATCTACGGCGCCGGGATCATGCTGTACGAGCTGGTCACCGGCCGTCCGCCGTTCGCGGGCAACACGGCGCTCGAGGTGCTGCACCGGCATCTGAGCGAGGAGCCGCGCCGCCCCACCACCGTGCCCGAGCCCCTGTGGACGGTCATAGAGCGCTGTCTGCGCAAGAGCCCGGAGGAACGGCCCAGCGCCGAGAGCCTGGCCCGCGGGCTGCGCGTGGTCGCCGCGGGCGTCGGGGTGCACGCCACGCCCGCGCAGGCCGAGGCCGCGCTCGGCGTCGGCGCGCTGCTCGCCCCGGACCCGGCGCCCGCCCCGGTGCCGGACGCCGACCCCGGGGGCGCCGCCGACCCGACCCAGGTGCTCCCGTCCAACGCGTCGGGTGCCTTCGACCCCGCCGCGGCCACCAGCGTGCTGCCCCAGACCGGCGGCCCCGGCGGCGGTGCGAACGCCGATCCCACCCAGGTGCTGCCCGCGGGCTCCGGCCCGGCCTCCGGCGCCGACCCGACCCGCGCGATGCCGCCCGTGCCGCCCGGCCAGGGGCCGGACGATCCGCACCCCTGGCAGAACCAGCTGCGCGCGGCCCGCGACCGCAACGAGCAGACGCAGGTCCAGTACCTCGACCCGAGCCAGGACCCGCTGCGCCGCCGCCCCCAGCGCCGCCCCGCCCCGCAGCAGCCGCCGCAGTACCAGCAGCCCCATCAGTACCAGCCGCAGCAGCCCCAGCAGCCGCCGCGCAGGCAGCAGAGGCGCCAGCAGCCGCCCCCGTACGCCCAGCAGCAGCCCCAGAACTACGCCCCGGCGCCGCACCACCCCCAGCAACCGCAGCCCCAGCGGTACGCGCCGCCCCCGCAGCCGCAGCAGCCCGAGCCGCGCCAGCCCCGGCAGCGCAGCTCCAGCCCGATGAAGATCCCCGGTATGGGGTGCCTCAAGGGCTGTCTGTTCGTGATCGTGATCCTGATCGTGGGCTCCTGGCTGATCTGGGAGCTGACCCCGCTCAAGGACTGGGTCGCCGAGGGCAAGAGCTACTGGGACGCGGTCACCGACTGGATCACCGAGGTGAAGGACTGGATCTCCAAGCTCGGCGGGCCCAGCTGACCCAGCCCCATGTACGACGCGGGGCCCGCGGCCAAGGGCCCCGCCACTAAGGGGATTTGTCGACATCTGAAGGGTGTTTTCCGCGCAGAAGCGGACAGTTGACGCTGCCCGAGGCCCCCAACCTGCCGGTAGCCGCGTAGCTTTGTCGCCAACGTGCCCCTGTCGGAGGAGTCGGAGCAGTCTTGTCACGGAAGATCGGCAGCCGGTACACCGCCAACCAGGTCCTGGGCCGCGGCAGTGCCGGCACGGTGTGGCTGGGCGAGGGTCCCGAGGGCCCGGTCGCCATCAAGCTCCTGCACGAGGAGCTCTCCTCCGACCAGGAGCTCGTCGGCCGCTTCGTACAGGAGCGCACCGCGCTGCTGAGCCTGGACCACCCCCGGGTGGTGGGCGTACGCGACCTCGTCGTCGACGGAAACGACTTGGCCCTGGTCATGGACCTGGTGCGCGGCACCGATCTGCGCACCCGGCTCGACCGCGAGCGGCGGCTGGCCCCCGAGGCGGCGGTCGCCATCGCCGCGGACATCGCCGACGCCCTGGCCGCGGCCCATGCGGCCGGGATCGTGCACCGCGACGTCAAGCCGGAGAACGTCCTGCTGGACATGCAGGGACCGCTCGGCCCCGGCGGCTCCCACCCGGCCCTGCTCACCGACTTCGGTGTGGCCCGGCTCGTCGACGCGCCGCGCCGGGTGCGCCCGCAGGGCACCGCCCAGGGCCGGGTCCAGAACCCGCGCAGTGTCATCGGCACTCCGGACTACCTCGCCCCCGAGATCGTCGAGGGGCTGCCGCCGCGGGCCAGCGTGGACGTATACGCCCTCGCCACCGTCCTGTACGAGCTCCTGGCGGGCTTCACCCCCTTCGGCGGCGGCCACCCCGGCGCGATCCTGCGCCGCCATGTGACGGAGACCGTCGCGCCGCTGCCCGGCATCCCCGACGAGCTGTGGCAGCTGCTGCTCCAGTGCCTCGCCAAGGCGCCGGCCTCCCGGCTGCGCGCCTCCGAGCTGGCGGCCCGGCTGCGCGAGCTGCTGCCGTCGCTGACCGGCTACCCGCCGCTGGACATCGACGAGCCCGACGAGCCCGGGGCCGAGCCGGAGGGCCGGTACGACGAGGCGCCGACGCCGCACCGCGCCCCGGCCGCCGAGGAGCCGCCGCGGCGCCGCGGCGCGGTGCCGCTGGTGCCCGGGGCGGTGCCCGACTCCAGCCGGGAGACGCACACCAGCATGCGGGTGCCCAGCGCGGACGAGCTCGCCGGCGGCCCGCACGGCACCGCCCGCGCCCCCCGGGTCAGCGGTCAGCGCCGCGCGGGCTCGGCCCGTAACCGCCCGGTCTCGGAGGCGGTGCGCCGCCGCCGGGTCAGGCTCGCGGTGGTCGCGGGCGCGCTGCTGGCCGCGGTGGGGATCGGCGGCTGGCTCGCATCGGGCGGTGACGACGACGGCGAGCCCCCCAAGGGCGGCGAACACTCGGCCCCCCCCCCCGCCGGGCGCGGCGGCCCGCCGGGGGGGCCCCCCCCCCCGCCGGCCGGGGCCCCGGCGGGGCCCCCGGCCCCCGGCGCCCCCCGCCGGGGGGGGGGGGCGCCCGCCCGTGCGCCCGGTCGCCCGTCCGGCCGGTTACGCTGGTGCCGTGGCAGTCGTCGATGTATCCGAAGAGCTGAAGTCCCTCTCCTCGACCATGGGGTCGATTGAGGCCGTCCTGGACCTCGACAAGATGAGGGCCGACATCGCCGTGCTCGAGGAGCAGGCGGCGGCCCCCTCCCTCTGGGACGACCCGGAGAACGCGCAGAAGATCACCAGTCGGCTGTCCTATCTGCAGGGCCAGCTGCGCAAGGCGGAGGAGCTCCGCGGCCGCATCGACGATCTCGAAGTGCTCTTCGAGCTCGCCGACGCCGAGGACGACGCCGACGCCCGCGCCGAGGCGGTCGCCGAGCTGGACTCGGTGCGCAAGGCGGTCGACGAGATGGAGGTGCGCACCCTCCTGTCCGGCGAGTACGACGCCCGTGAGGCGCTCGTCAACATCCGGGCCGAGGCCGGTGGAGTGGACGCCGCCGACTTCGCCGAGCAGCTGCAGCGGATGTATCTGCGCTGGGCCGAGCGCCATGGCTACAAGACCGAGGTTTACGAGACCTCGTACGCAGAAGAGGCCGGCATCAAGTCGACCACCTTCGCTGTCCAGGTCCCGTACGCCTACGGCACCCTCTCCGTCGAGCAGGGCACCCACCGCCTGGTGCGTATCTCGCCGTTCGACAACCAGGGCCGCCGCCAGACGTCCTTCGCGGGCGTCGAGGTGCTGCCGGTCGTCGAGCAGACCGACCACATCGAGATCGACGAGTCCGAGCTGCGCGTCGACGTCTACCGCTCCTCGGGCCCCGGCGGCCAGGGCGTCAACACCACGGACTCCGCGGTGCGCTTGACCCACATCCCGACCGGCATCGTGGTCTCCTGCCAGAACGAGCGCTCGCAGATCCAGAACAAGGCGACCGCGATGAACGTCCTCCAGGCCAAGCTGCTCGAGCGGCGCCGCCAGGAGGAGCAGGCCAAGATGGACGCGCTCAAGGGCGACGGCGGCAATTCCTGGGGCAACCAGATGCGTTCGTACGTCCTGCACCCGTACCAGATGGTCAAGGACCTGCGGACGGAGTTCGAGGTCGGCAACCCGCAGTCGGTGCTCGACGGCGAGTTGGACGGCTTCTTGGAGGCGGGGATCCGCTGGCGCAAGCAGCAGGAGCAGCAGAAGTAAGACAAGGCCCTGCCTGCGGCCCGACGGCCGCCCGCCCACGCCGCCCGCCCATGACGTGACGGCCAGTTGGTCACAGTCCTGTACCCATGCATCCGCCAACCACCTCCATAGCGGACATGTCGTACGCAATGACCTTGACGGTCATATGAAAAGTGGGAAAGCTGACGCGCGGCATGCGTATGACTGGGGCGCGTGTGAACGGGGGCTCGCGGACCGCCTTGTGTGGCCGGTCCCGCGGATCAGAACCCCCCGCAGACCGTTGCCTTGTGCATAGCTGCTCCATTGACGAGTACAGCTACTGGGGGTAGCAGGCAGATGACGAAGAAGACGCGGCTGCGCGTCGCGCGGATCGCGGCGAGCGCCGTGATCGCCGCCGGCGCCTCGCTGACGGCGGCGGGTGCCGCATCGGCTGTGGGTATCGACGTCGGCATCGGCGGCGTGGAGGCCTCGGTCAAGGCTGACGACAAGGGCGTGGACGTCGGCGTCGGTGTCGACGACCCGACCGACGACCCGACGACGATCCCGACGGGCGAGCCGACCCCGACGGACGAGCCGACGGACCCGCCGACCACCAACCCGCCGACGACGAACCCGCCGACGGACGACCCGACCACCAACCCGCCGACGACCAACCCGCCGACGGGCGACCCGACGCAGCCGCCGACCGGCGAGCCGACGGGCAAGCCCACCGGCAAGCCGACCGCCGAGCCGACCAAGTCGCCCGGCACCGGCGGTGGCGGCGGCAGCGACGACTCCAACACCTGCACGGTGGAGCTCGACGGCACCGAGTGCCAGGACAACACCGACACCGACAGCGCCGGCAGCAAGCCGGTCGAGCAGAGCAAGCCCAAGGAGGCGCTGGCCAAGAAGGAGGAGCTGGCCGAGACCGGTGCCTCCGAGACGACCTTCCTGCTGGTCGGCGCCGCGACGATGATCGCGGGCGGCATTGGCTTCCGCCTCATGCCGCGTCTGGTCAACCGCAACACCGCGGCCTGATCACGCACCCGGCCGGACCGGGTGCGGTGCAGCGACGCGTAGGGGCCCGGAGTGCGGCGTCACTCCGGGCCCCTCGTGCGTGCTTGTGCTTGTGCTGTGCTTGTGAGAAATGAAACACATCAACATAGCGCTATAGCCCGCTACGGCCCGCTACGGTCCGTTACACCGTGGCGACCTGGTGAGCGAGCAGCGCCACCGCGATCAGCGCCACCAGCAGCGCTATCAGGGCGGTCGGCGTCAGTCCGCCGAAGCCGCCGGCCTGCTGCAGACGCTCCCTGCTGGCCCGGCAGACCGGGCACCGGCCCTCGCTGACGGGGCTCGCGCAGTTGGCGCAGACAAGCCTGTCATACGTCATGCGCTCTTCTCCTCCCGCGCGGCGATGCCGCAGTAGACACGGGGCCAACGCTCTGGGAAATGTGTTGGTTCCCCTTCCACTGTGCCAGCTTCCGCCCGGTTCGGCGCGCCCCGCACGATTCCGTACCGCATCCGTACCGGTTCCGTGGCTGTTTCGGACAGCCCGGCGGGGCAGGTTGTCAACCGTTTGCCCCCAATAGTGCCGTGAATAAGCGCACCAACCCCGAACGGCGACTGCGAGGTCGCGTGCGGTTCGCGTATGGTCACGCACACCGACGGGAGCCCTCGCGGCCACCCGTACCCCTACCCAGGTCGACCGTGGTGCTTCAGTGATCCGATTCGACAACGTATCCAAGACCTACCCCAAGCAGAACCGTCCCGCACTTCGGGATGTTTCGCTCGAGATCGAGAAGGGGGAGTTCGTCTTTTTGGTGGGCTCCTCGGGGTCGGGCAAATCCACCTTTCTCCGTCTGTTGCTGCGCGAGGAGCGGGCCAGCCATGGCGCGGTCCATGTGCTGGGCAAGGACCTGGCGCGGCTGTCCAACTGGAAGGTGCCGCAGATGCGCCGCCAGCTGGGCACGGTTTTCCAGGACTTCCGGCTGCTCCCCAACAAGACGGTGGGGGAGAACGTGGCCTTCGCGCTGGAGGTGATCGGCAAGCCGCGCGGCGCCATCCGCAAGACCGTCCCCGAAGTGCTCGACCTGGTGGGACTGGGCGGAAAAGAAGACCGTATGCCCGGTGAGCTCTCCGGCGGTGAGCAGCAGCGGGTCGCCATCGCCCGCGCGTTCGTCAACCGGCCGCTGCTGCTGATCGCCGACGAACCGACCGGAAACCTGGATCCGCAGACCTCCGTCGGCATTATGAAGCTGCTGGACCGGATCAACCGGACCGGGACCACGGTCGTGATGGCCACTCACGACCAGCAGATCGTCGACCAGATGCGCAAGCGCGTGATCGAACTTGAAAAGGGCCGTCTCGTGCGCGACCAGTCCCGCGGCGTTTACGGCTACCAGCACTGAAAGGACGCCATGCGCGCCCAGTTCGTCCTGTCGGAGATCGGCGTCGGTCTCCGCCGCAATCTGACCATGACCTTCGCGGTGATCGTCTCCGTCGCCCTTTCGCTCGCCCTGTTCGGCGGGTCCCTGCTCATGCGCGAGCAGGTGAGCACGATGAAGGGTTACTGGTACGACAAGGTCAACGTCTCCGTCTTCCTGTGCAACAAGCAGGACAAGGAGACCTCGCCCAACTGCTCCAAGGGCGCCGTCACCGACGCGCAGAGGAACGAGATCCGCTCCGAGCTCAAGCAGATGAGCATCGTGGAGAGCGTCCAGTTCGAGACCTCGGAGCAGGCGTACAAGCACTACAAGGAGCAGTTCGGCGACTCGCCGCTGGCCAACTCGCTGACCCCGGACCAGATGCAGGAGTCCTTCCGGATCAAGCTCAAGGACCCCGAGAAGTACAAGGTGATCACGACAGCCTTCGCCGGCCGCCCCGGGGTGCAGGAGGTCCAGGACCAGCAGAAGCTGGTCGATGACCTCTTCAACCTCCTCAACGGCATGAACTACGCGGCGCTGGGGGTGATGTCGCTCATGCTGATCGTCGCGCTGATGCTGATCGTCAACACGGTGCGGGTGTCGGCGTTCTCCCGCCGCCGGGAGACCGGGATCATGCGGCTGGTCGGCGCGTCCAGCTTCTATATCCAGATGCCGTTCATCATGGAGGCCGCCATCGCGGGTCTGCTCGGCGCGGGCTTCGCCTGTGTGCTGCTGGTGAGCGGACAGTACTTCCTGGTCAACAACTGGCTGGTGAACCGGATCGACGTGATCAACTTCATCGGCTGGGACGCGGTGCTGGCCAAGCTGCCGCTGGTGCTGGCGATCGGGCTGCTGATGCCCGCCTTCGCGGCGTTCTTCGCGCTCCGCAAGTACCTCAAGGTGTGACATTCGTCCAGGGCGCCGTACCTCACAACCTCCGGTACGGCGCCCTGTGTTGCCCTACACTCACCGGCATGTCGGGCCCGTGTTTGTTCGTCCCGCCCCGCCGCATTCGCCGTGGGGCCACCCTGACAGTGGTCTTCGTGAGCTTGCTGGCCACGGGAGCCGCCGTCGGCTCCTGGGGCGCCGAGGCCGAGGACGGCCGGGACCCGGCCGACGCCCGGATAGCGTCCCGTTCGGTATCGAGCACCGTCGAGAGCGACGAGGTCAAAGCGGCCGCCGCACAGGCCGAGGAGGACGGCAAGTCCGGCTCCAAGGCCGCCCGGGAAGTGGTCAGCCGCAGCGGCGACCGATGGGGCGCGGTCTACAGCGCCCGCGAGTACGAGGGCTTCCGCCGCAATCTCGACGGCGAGTACGTGGGCGTGGGGATCTCCGCCCGCCTGAGCACCGGCGGCCGGATCGCGGTGGACCGCGTCCAGCCCGGCAGCCCCGCCGCGAAGGCCGGCATCCGCGCCGGTGACCGGCTGCGCACCGTCGACGGCCGGACGACGACCGGCCGCCCCGTCACCCAGGTGGTGTCCTGGCTGCGCGGCGGCGCGGGCGAGGCCGTGGGCAGCCGGGTCGAGGTCGGCCTGCAGCGCGGCGACCACAGCTGGCGGCAGACCCTGCGGCGGGCGCGGCTGGCCACCGAGCCGGTCACCGTCGACCGCCTCACCGATCAGCACCCCGCCGCCGTCCGGATCAAGATCGAGGCCTTCACCCGGGGCTCGGGCGACCAGGTGCGCCGCGCGGTGCGGGCCATCCCCGAAGGCCAGGGCATCCTGCTCGACCTGCGCGGCAACTCCGGCGGCCTGGTCTCCGAGGCCGTCACCACCGCCTCCACCTTCCTCGACGGCGGGCTGGTCGCCACGTACGACGTACGGGGGGAGCAGCGGGTGCTCGAGGCCCGGCGCGGCGGCGACACCGACTCCCCCCTCGTCGTCCTCGTCGACGGCGGCACCATGAGCGCCGCCGAAATGCTCACCGGCGCCCTCCAGGACCGCCGCCGGGCCGTGGTCGTCGGCTCCCGCACCTTCGGCAAGGGCTCCGTCCAGATGCCCAGCGAGCTCCCCGACGGCTCGGTCGCCGAGCTCACCGTCGGCCACTACCGCACCCCCACCGGGCGCGGCGTCGACGGCAAGGGGATCACCCCCGACCTGTCCGTACGCGGCGACGACGAGAAGAGCGCCGAAACGCGCGCGCGGACAGTATTGAGTGGCCTCGGGGGCGGGTCATAGTGCGAGAATGACAGCGCTATGGCAAAAGAGACGGGGCGCAAGCTGATCGCGCAGAACAAGAAGGCGCGGCACGACTACCACATCCTCGACACCTACGAGGCCGGTCTGGTGCTGACCGGCACCGAGGTCAAGTCGCTGCGGCAGGGTCGGGCCTCGCTGGTGGACGGCTTCGCACAGCTCGACGGCGGCGAGGCGTGGCTGCACAACGTGCACATTCCGGAGTACAGCCAGGGCACGTGGACCAACCACGCGGCCCGCCGCAAGCGCAAGCTGCTGCTCCACCGCGCGGAGATCGACAAGCTGGTCGCCAAGACCCAGGAGACCGGCCACACCCTGGTCCCGCTGGCGCTGTACTTCAAGGACGGCCGGGCCAAGGTCGAGGTCGCCCTCGCCAAGGGCAAGAAGGAGTACGACAAGCGGCAGACCCTGCGCGAGAAGCAGGACCGCCGCGAGTCCGACCGGGCGATCTCCGCGGCGCGGCGACGGCAGCGGGCCTGACGGGGCGGGTCTGGCCGGACGGGTCTGTCCGGACGGGCCTGACCGGCGGGAATACGCTGGCACTACCGTGCGTTGTTCACGTACGATAAGGGCTGCGCCCCCGCAGAGGGGTGCGGCACCACCTTGATAACACCACATGGGGATGATCGGTTTCGACAGCGGCTGTCGAAGCAGGGGAAGCGAGCCGAGGAAGCGGCAATGATCTCGTAAACCATATGCCGAAACCAATAATCGCCAACACCAAGCGCGATTCCTTCGCCCTCGCTGCCTAAGTAGCGACTTGCGAAGTGTCAGCCCGGGGCTGTTCCCGACCCGGATCCTGGCATCAGCTAGGGGACTAAACCACTAGACCCGGTCACGGGGCCTGGTGGGAAATCAAACAGTGACTGAGCCCGTCGGAGACTTGTCCGCGTGATCTCCGGGGCCGAGAAAATCACAGCGGACTGCGCTCGGAGAAGTCCTGGTTCCACACCGTTGGACGCGGGTTCGATTCCCGCCATCTCCACTCATCCCATGTACGACGAGGGCCCCGCGGTCAGCAGACCGCGGGGCCCTCGTCGCGTTCGGGCTCGGGCGGCTAGGACCTGTCCCGTGCGTCAAGCAACTCGTCCCAGTGCTCCGCTGCCCACGCGCATGCGAAATACAGCGGCTCCAACATGCTGCGACCCAGCTGGGTCAGCGCGTACTCCACCCCGAGTCTCGGGTCGGCGTGCACCGTGCGTGTGATGAGCCCGTTCCGCTCCAGGCCACGCAGTGACTGTGTGAGCACCTTCGGAGTGACGCGGTGCAGTGGTACACGCAGCTCGGAGAATCGGCGGGGACCGTCTTCCAGGCAGCGAATGACCAGGGCCCCCCACTTGTCGCCGAAGCGGAATGGCAACAGCGAGGACGGACACAGTTCGTCGAACATGTCCGGAGGCAGCGGCTGGCGGCGTGTCATGCTCTCTCTCCTGCCTGTCGGCTGGGGCCGTTGGCCGGCCTCGGTATCCGGCCTCGGCATCCGGTCTCGGTATCCAGGAGGTAACTGCCCTTGCGGATACCTTCCGGAGCATCGACTCAACGGGAGGTATTCCGACGATGGGCAGGTTCGTGATTTTCGGAGCCGGTGGCCGGGCCGGCCGGCAGGCTGTCGCTGAAGCGCGTCGGCGTGGACACCAGGTCACCGCGGTGGTCCGCGACCCGTCCCGCTACGGCGGCTTGGCGGACGGCGGCGTACGGATCGCCGCCGGGGATGTCACCGACGCGGCGGATGTCGCCGCCCTCGCGGCCGGGCATGACGCCGCGATCAACGCGGCGGCGACAACAGACCCGGGGGCATTCTTCACCAGCGCCGCCCATGCCCTCATCAAGGGCCTGCGGCAGGCCGGGGTGGACAGGCTCGTCGCGGTTGGGATCGCAACGCTGCTGCCCGGCCCCGACGGGACCCGCCTGCTGGACATGCCCGGCTTCCCCGCCGAGTTCCGGCCCTTCTGCCTGGCCCACGCCGACGGGCTCGAGGCGCTTCGGGCCGAAGGCGCCGCGCTGGACTGGGTGTATGTCAGCCCGGTCGGCGACTTCGACCATGAGGGGGAGCGCACCGGCCGTTATGAGATCCACGAACACGGTGACCTCGCGGCGCGCATCTCCTACGCGGACTTCGCCCTCGTCCTGCTCGACGAGGCCGAGACCCCACGGCACCACCGCAGCCACCTGGCCGTGACATGACGACCGCGACCTGGTGACACCCCCGGATGCTCGGCCGGAGTCACCGATCTGCCTGGGCGAGGTTGCCGTGTGCCTCGGCGGAGAGGTCCTGCCAGTCGGCCCAGGTCTTGAGCCGGTCGGCGTAGGCCTGCCGGAGCATCTGGTAGAAGCCCTGGCCGAAGAGCACGCGCAGGGGCGGGTTGTCGGAGTCGACGATCTTGAGGAGTGCCTGGGCTGCGGCGGCCGGGTCGCCGGAGGGCTGCTTGCCCATGACGCCGGCAAGGCGCCGGCGGAGGCTGTCGTAGACCGGGCTGGGCTCGGACATGTGGCCGTTGGCGAGGGGATCGGGGTTCTTGCCGTCCCTGGTGGCGAAGCCGGCGGGCTCGATGACGGTCACCTTGATGCCGAAGCCGGCGACCTCCTGGGCGAGGGTTTCGTTCAGGGCTTCGACGGCCCACTTGGAGACGTGGTACGCGCCGCCGAGCGGCATGGCGATGAGCCCGGCCGCCGAGGACAGCTGGATGATGTGCCCCGAGTCCTGCTCGCGCAGGTGGGGCAGCGCGGCCTGGACGACCCACACCGCGCCGAACAGGTTGGTCTCCAGCTGGTCGCGCAGATCCTGCTCGGTCAGCTCCTCGATCGCGCCGATCTGGGCGTAGCCGGCGTTGTTGACGATGACGTCGAGACGGCCGAAGTGCTCCTTGGCCCGCTTCACGCTCTCGAAGACGGCGGCCTTGTCGGTCACGTCCATCGGGAGCGGGAGCACCGCGGCGCCGTACGTGGAGACCAGGTCGTCGAGGCTTGCGGTGGTCCGGGCGGTCGCGGCCACCTTGTCGCCGCGGGACAGGGCGGCCTCGACGAAGCAGCGGCCCAGGCCGCGCGAGGAACCGGTGACGAACCAGATCTTGCTCACGATGTCGTTCCGTTCTGTCGTTGGTGGCTGCTGCACCAGGTACGTGATTGCCCCTGAGACACCGGCGATCCGATCCCTGTGACAGCGCACCTGTGTGACGCGCGCCATAGGCGGGTGTCGGCGGCCGGCCGTGGTTTTGGTCAGCTGGCGGAACGGGCCGAGGAACCGGCCGCACGCGCTGCCAACCGTGACCTGATGACCTGGCTGAACCGCTGACCCGCCAGGCGGGAAAACCCTTGGACCAACACGTGTCGATCCGGCACCCTCCCCGGCATGAGCACGCCCGTCTTCATTCCCGGCCTGGAGCTCTCCCGCCGCTTCTACCTGGAAGCCGTACGTCCCGTGCTGGACGAGGCGGCCCCGGGGGTGGCGCACTCCGCCGCCCGTCTCGGCAGCGGCTCGGAAGTCCTCGGATTCGACACCGCCCGCTCCGCGGACCACGAGTGGGGTCCCCGCCTACAGATCTTCCTGCCCCCGCAGGACGCCACTCGCCACGGCGAGCGGCTCAGCGCACTGCTCGCCGAGCGCCTGCCGAAGACCTTCTGCGGCTACCCGACCCACTTCGCCTCCACAGGCGAGGTGGGCATCGGGGTCATGCAGGTGACCGACGGGCCCATCCACCACCGCGTCGACATCACCGACCCGGCCACCTGGTTCACCGCGCACCTGGGCTTCGACCCGCGCAAGGACGTCACCCTGGCGGACTGGCTGGCCACACCCACCCAGCGCCTCGCCGAGGTCACCGCTGGTGCCGTCTTCCACGACGGGCTCGGACAGCTCGCCCCGGCCCGCGCCAACCTCGGCTGGTATCCCCACGATCTCTGGCTCTACCTGCTCGCCTGCCAGTGGCAGCGCCTCTCCCAGGAAGAAGCCTTCGTCGGCCGCTGCGGCGAAGTGCGCGACGAACTCGGCTCCGCTGTCGTTGCCGCACGGCTGGTGCGCGACCTGATGCGGCTCTGCCTGCTGATGGACCGCCGCTACCCGCCCTACAGCAAATGGCTCGGCAGCGCGTTCGCCCGCACCCCCCAAGCGGCCGCCCTCACCCCGCACCTCACCGCCGCCCTCGCCGCCACCGACTGGCACACCCGCGAACAGCACCTGGCCTACGCCTACGAAGCCCTCGCCGCCCTGCACAACCAACTCGCCCTCACCGACCCGGTCGACCCGGCCACACGGCCCTACCACGGCCGCCCCTTCCAGGTCCTGCACGCCGAACGCTTCACCGCCGCCCTGACCGCCCGCATCACCGACCCCACCGTCCGCGCCCTCCCGGTGATCGGGACCATCGACCAGTTCATCGACAGCACCGACGTCCTCAGCCGCCCCGAGCTGACACGCACCGCCGCCCACGCCACGCTCAGGGGGTAGCAGCGTGCCCATATGACGACGGCCCCTCGAATCTGCCATCCCAGGCCGCTACCGCACTGCTACGGCTGTTGTCACCGCCGTCGGCGGCGGAGTGCGTGATCGCCTCCGCCGCGGCGTTCCGCCCAGTCTCCGGCCCACCGGACGGCCACGGTGCCGACATGGTGCGGTCCTACGTCGTGGCCGACGAACAGCGGAGCGAGGATCGCCCGCGGGTGGAGTTGGTGCGTGCGCCGCACGGGATGGTGGTGATCCGGTGACCGCCGACGGCTGGATCAGGCCCGTCCCGTCCGCCGGAGCCGAAGCCCTCGACCTGGCCGACGCCGCGCCGGAAGAACTGGCCTACCACCTGGGCGCGGTGAAGCGGAGCCTGTACAGCCTGCTCCAGCTCTACGTGCTGGTCGGGGGAGAGGAGGGCCGCTGATGGCCGACAACCAGCCGGACCGGGACGAGCGGCCGAAGATGAACGACGCGCGTCTACACCATGGCGCACGACGGGATCGTCACCGCGCGGCGCGCGATCGTGACCGTCCTCGCCGCGGGCTGGGGCTGGACGGTCCCGTCGCCGGGTCGCTCCCGGCCCCCTTTACGACTCGTGGGAGCAGCAGTGGAAAGAGCAGCGTGAGCCTCGTCCGCATCGGCGACGTCGAGTCCGTGTGGGATGACCTGGTGGGCCTTTACAAGGAGTGCTGGGCGCACAAGCTTCACCTGCCCCACCACGCCCCGGAGACGTTCGGGCCGGAGCGGATGACCGCTGGTGGCACCGCACCCGCCCGGAGCCCGAGCCGACCGTCACAAGGGCTTCTACGGTCGCGGTCAAGAGATGATGGTTCGCCGGCAGTGGCGCAGACAGGGGTTCGCCCGCAGGCTGCACGACGCGCTTTAGGCCGGGTGGCCCGAGAAACAGGTGTCCTTGATGGTGAACCCGCTGAACCAGGACGGGAAGGTGCAGGCCCTGTACGCGTCGTGGGGATACGCGGTGGTGGGCACTGCGCGGTCTTCGCCGGAGGCGCCGGTCCTGACGGTGATGGTGCGCCCTGTGCGGCCTGAGACGGCCGCCGGGTAGCGCACCGCAGCAGCGTCAGTCAGCCGCCACCGGTTTCCGCCTCGTCGGCCGCCTGGCAGCCCTGGTGAGGGATCCGCGCAGCTTGTGTGCGGCACGGGCGCAGCCGTCGCCGACGCGGGCCAGGAAAGAGGTGGGCAGGAAGACGGCGTCGCAGACGATGATGGTCAGCGACATGAAGGGGATACCGATGAGGATTCCGATCCCCGCGTGCTCCAGCGTCAGGAGCACCAGCATGATGTTCTTGGCTCTGCGGTTGAGCAGGGTGAAGGGGAAGGATGCCTGCACCAGCACCGTGCCGTAGGTGAGCAGGAAGACCACCAGCATGTTGGACGAGAGCAGGTCGCTGAGCCACGGCCATGGACGGTAGTAGTCCAGGTGCAGTGCGTAGTAGACGGCGGTGCCGTCCTGCCAGCGGGAACCCTGGATCTTGTACCAGCTCGACGTCAGGTAGATCAGGCAGATCTGGCCGGCCACCACCAGCATGGCGCAGTTGTGCAGCATGGCGGTGGCGCCGTTCAGCAGGGCGCGGGTCCGGTGCCAGGGGAACCAGCGGTTCGCCGCGTACCACAGCCCCTGGGCGCCCCAGAGCGTCCAGAAGAACACGGACCAGGCTTCCGCCCGGGTTCCGTACACCCAGAGCAGCAGCAGTCCGAGCAGCTGCCACATCGCCACGCCTGCCCGCCGGCAGCGGGCCTGAGGTCCGTATCGCCGATTGCGGCGCGCGTCGAGTGACCAGACCGCCCCGCAGCGGACGAACACCAGGTAGATCGCCAGGAGGTGGACGGCGTTGTCGCCGCCGTCCATGACGAAGGGGTTGCGGGCATGAATGGAGAGGACGCCGACCATGAACAGCACGGATGTTCCGCGGGTGTGCCAGCCGAGCATGAGCAGCACGGCCACGATGATCGTGGCGTGGTAGACCAGTTCGAACCACCACCGCCCGTCCCACCAGATCAGCACGGAGAAGGCGTGGTTCTCGGCGAGCACCGAGCCGGCCATGTCCCACGACCAGGGGCTGCGGTCACCGAACAGCACCCGGCGGTGGGGCCACTCCCGGAGCAGCCCGGCGGCGACGACGAAGGCGAGCCCGATCCGCAGCACCGCGGCCTGATGGGGCACGTGGACCCGGGCGGCCCAGGCGACGAGTGCCGCCAGCCGACCGGGGAGACCCGTGTCGGGCGGGGCGGCGGCATTCCCGGGCAGGGCCGCGGGGGCGGTGGGGCCGGGGACCCGGGCCGGGCCGGAGGGTGCGGGGAGGGCCGAAGCCCTGTCAGTGGTCTCGGAGTGCACGTCAGAGCCCTTGATAATCCTTGCTCTGTACCCGCCACCAGGGCAGCACCTTGGTCGCGGGTCGGTTGGTGGTGGTGGTCGGGGAAGCCCAGTGCGGCGGTGGCACGGGGTCGAACCGGAGCCGCAGCTGCAAGCCGGTGATCTGCCGCCCGCGCTGCCGAGGCACGAGGCGTTGCAGAGCGGTGCGCTTCAGGTTCGCGGCCATCAGCCGGGCCTGCCGGGGGTGCCCGGTCAGCCGGTCGTGCCAGAGCGTGTAGTAGTCCCAGGCGTAGAGGAGAAGGTCCTGGTCCGCGCGGCTGGGCAGCAGATTGCTCCGGAGGGCGGCGACGTCGGGGGCCGTGAGGTCGGTCCAGCCGCCCGTGTGTCGGGCACCTGTGCCGTTCACCGTCCTCACCCGGGCCTCGATCTCTGTGTTCGTCTGCGGTGGTTCCGGGGCGAACAACTTCCAGTTCTGCTCCAGCTCCGGGTGGATGTGGTCGGCGATCCACTGCGGATAGTGCCTGCTGAGCGAGTTCGGCGGCGCGACGCTCAGCGAGACCGCTGCCAGGTGCCACGCGGCGGCGCCGATCAGCGCGGTGCCGAAGGCGACGAGCACGGCCATCGAGGAACGGGACCACGCCACCGGGGCGCGGTTGTCCTGCTGCTTCACCCTGCTCCCTGAAATCTCTGCTCGCTGCTTCAGACCGGCTTCGGCACCGGGACGGGCCCGGGCTTGCCTCCTACGGGCGAGGGAACGCTGCTGCGGCTGTCGCAGTCGTTGCGCTGGAGCCCCTCGTCGGAGTTGACGTTGGCGCAACGTGAGCCGACACCGCTGGTGGGGTCGTGGGTGGGGAAGGGGGAGAAGACGGTGCCCGCTCCGGAGAAGGGCCACCGGTATGTCTCGGCGTGACTGGCGACGCCTCCGTACGCCAGCGCTCCTACGGCTACGACGAGTGCACCCAGCACACGGAAGTACTTCTTCATTGGACAGCCTCTTGTCGGGAAAGGGGGAGTTCTGCCGTCGTAGCCTCCACTTGGCAGGCGGCCAGGCGGGGGATCGACACCTGAGGGGGCGGTGCGTTCGCCCGGACGGCGGTACGGGGCCGGTCGCGTGGCTCCCTGGCGGCTCACAACCGCTCGTGGTCCCGGTCCCGCACCGGCCACCAGGGAAGTACCCGGTAGTCGGGGCGGCGAGCCGTGACCGGCCCCCTGTCCCACGGCGGCGGTGGCACCTGGTCGGTCCGGCACCGGACCTGTAGGCCGGTGATCTGCTCTCCCTTGTACCGCCCCATCAGGCGTTGCAGCACCGCCCGTTTGAGATGCGTGGTCGACAGCCGGCCTTCCGAGCCCAAGGGCTTTTCGTGCGGGGTGTGCCACACCTGGTAGAAGGACCATGCCATCGGAAGGACGTCCTCGTACGCGTGGCTCGGCAGCGTGCCCCTCATCGCCGCCAGGTCGGAGGCGCTGAGGTCCAGCCACCGTCCCGTTCGGGCAGGGCCCTCGCCTCCGGTCGTCCGTACGCGGGCCTGGACCCGGATGGTCTCCTGGGGCGGATCGGGTGCGAAAAGCTTCCAGTTCTGGTCCAGCTCGGGATCGACGTAACTGCTGACCAGCGGTGCGTAGCGGTGGCTGACGTGGTTCGGGGGCACGGTGGCCAGGATCACCGCGGCAAAGTGCCAGCCCACAGCACCGAGCAGGACGGCTCCGAACACCACCAGCGCGGCCAGGGACGAACGATGCCGTACCGCCGGGGCACGGTCGGACTGCTGCACCACGATGCTCCTCGCCGTCTCCCACACCAGTGGACATGCTGCGCCGGTAGCTTTCCCGCGATGGGCACGGTCGGCCGGGCGACACGTCCCCAGTCGCCCGGATTGCTCCGATTGGAGCAGTGCGGGTGATGATATGGCCGACCGCGGGGTGGCCGGGCAAATGGCGAGGGCTGTCAGCCGACCGAAGGGCCCTTGTCGCCTCGTGATCGCCGCCGCCCCCGGCCACTGACCGTGACTCCGGGTGTTGGTGAGTGCGCATCAGCGCCCGTCTCGGCGCGTTCGTCGGGATCTCGTCCGCCGATGACGACAGCGGCCGCGTGCAAGCCGTCGAAGGAGGTCACAGCGCTGTGAGCGGAAACGCTCGAGGGCAACACCGCACCCCGGAAAACAATATCTGTGGTCGCGGGGTAAGAAATGGACACGGCGCGCGAGAAATATTCCTGAGGCGGCAGGCGGCGTGGAATTGTTCACCGCGCAGGGTCGATGGTGACGTGCTACTGTCGGCATCAGTTGCAGGTGTGGTTGCCAGAAGATTTTTTCGACGGCTGATCATCACGGCGACACGGAATCCGCACAGTGCGTATTCCTGATACCGCCTCCGAAGGAGAAATCAAATGGCTACTGGCACTGTGAAGTGGTTCAACGCGGAAAAGGGCTTCGGCTTCATCGAGCAGGACGGCGGCGGCGCCGACGTCTTCGCCCACTACTCGAACATCGCCGCCCAGGGCTTCCGCGAGCTGCGGGAAGGCCAGAAGGTGTCGTTCGACATCGCGCAGGGCCAGAAGGGCCCGACGGCCGAGAACATCGTTCCCGCCTGACGCACCGGCACTGACGCATACTTCGCCGTTGGGGCCCGCACCTTGGGGTGCGGGCCCCAACTGGCTTTATTTTGAGGGTGATTCAACCCTGCCATTTCCGGCTCGTTCTCGCGATTCTCTGCGCCGCTCGGTTTGCTGCGGAAATTCCTTGATACGTGCCCACGTCGAGGAAGGTCCCGTATGAACCGCACCCGCACCACTCGCACATATGACCGCTTCGGAGGAAGCGCTGCCGCAGGCCGCTCCGGCGTTCCGCGCCGTTCCAACGGTTACGGAAGCCGACAGGCCGCGCAGGGCGAGTTCGCGCTGCCGAAGGCGGTCAGGCCCGCGTTGCCCGCTGTCGAGTCGTTCGCCGATCTCGTCATGCCGGCGCCGTTGCTGACCACGCTCGGCCAGGAAGGCCTGACCGTACCGTTCCCGATCCAGGCGGCGACCCTGCCGAACTCCCTGACCGGCCGTGACGTACTCGGTCGCGGCCGCACCGGGTCGGGCAAGACCCTCGCCTTCGGCCTCGCGGTACTGGCCCGTACGGCGGGTCGGCGCGCCGAGCCGCGCCGGCCACTGGCGCTGGTCCTCGTCCCCACCCGTGAACTGGCCCAGCAGGTCACCGACGCGCTCGCTCCCTACGCCCGCTCCGTGAGACTGCGGCTCGCCACCGTCGTCGGCGGAATGTCCATCGGCAGGCAGGCCGGGGCGCTGCGCGCCGGCGCGGAGGTGGTCGTCGCGACGCCTGGTCGGCTCAAGGACCTCATCGACCGGGGCGACTGCCGCCTCGTCGACGTTGGCATCACGGTTCTCGACGAGGCCGACCAGATGACCGACATGGGCTTCATGCCCCAGGTCACCGCCCTGCTCGACCAGGTGCGCCCCGAGGGGCAGCGGATGCTCTTCTCGGCCACCCTGGACCGCAACGTCGACCTGCTGGTCCGCCGCTACCTGACCGACCCGGTGGTCCACTCCGTCGACCCGTCGGCCGGTGCCGTCACCACGATGGAGCACCACGTACTCCACGTGCACGACGCGGACAAGCACCGCACGACCACTGAAATCGCGGCCCGGGACGGCCGGGTCATCATGTTCCTGGACACCAAGCACGCCGTGGACCGGCTGGCCAAGCACCTGCTGAACAGCGGTGTCCGCGCCGCGGCCCTGCACGGTGGCAGGTCGCAGCCGCAGCGCACCCGGACCCTGGCGCAGTTCAAGGACGGTCACGTCACGGTCCTGGTGGCCACCAACGTCGCGGCCCGTGGCATCCACGTCGACAGCCTCGACCTGGTCGTCAACGTGGATCCGCCCAGCGACCACAAGGATTACCTGCACCGTGGCGGTCGTACGGCCCGCGCCGGCGAGTCCGGCAGCGTCGTCACCCTCGTGACCCCCAGCCAGCGCCGAGCCATGAGTCGGCTGATGGCTTCGGCCGGAATTACCCCGCACATCACCCCGGTCCGCTCGGGCGAGGCGGAGCTGAGCCGCATCACAGGTGCCCAGGCGCCCTCCGGCGTCCCGGTGGTCATCGCCGTGCCGGTCGTGGAACGCCCCCGCCGCGCGTCTTCACCCTCCGGAGACCGCCGGGGCCGCACCGGCAAGGGCGGCCGACCAGTCGGCGTGGGGGTGCGCCGCAGGGCACAGCGGAGGCCCGGCAACGACTCGGCTGCCTAGGCCCGGCGCGGTCCCCGGGGCCACCGTGGTCTCCCTGGAACCACCGTGGTCTCCCTGGGGCCGCAATGGCCGCCAAGCCGACCAACCCTTACCGCAGGAGGCACCCTTGACGCCGACTCAGACGCAGTACCGCATGCCGGACCCCGCCCCCGTGACCGTGGTCGACGACATCGAAGCGTACGGGCCTCGGGTTTGTGACGACATGACCGTCGAGGTGGCTCTGGCCGTCATGGCGGGTGCCCGTGTCGAGTACCTGACCGTGTGCGACAGGGACGACCAGAGCACGGGCTTGATCACCCTGGTCCGGCTCACCGTTCTCCGCGACAGTTCCACGTACACGGACCGGATCCGTCTGCGGGACGTCCTCGGCGGATCGCTGCCCTCGCCCTCTTCCACCGATCCGCCCCGCCCGTCGGACAGCCCGTTCTCCTTTTCTCCGCGACTTCTCTCCTGTGAGGCATCATGCGCTGTGTCATCGCCCGGTATCCGTTCGACCTGACCAAGGCCGGGGTGCTGGCCTCGATGAAGGGCGTCAGGCCCGAGCTCGTCACAGGTGAGTCCGTGACCATCGGCCGCCGCCGCTACCCCGTCATGCAGGTGGGCCAGGTCATCACGCGACAGGACCGCCGTGACTTCACCGTCGGCGAAGTCACCCGGGCCTTGGCGCGCCTCGGCTTCACCTGCCACGACCGCCCCGAGGCCGCGCCCGTGGGCGTGGGCACTCCGCTCGGGACCGCGTCGGCACTGTTCGGCGGCACCGGTTCCGTGGGCGTATGAGGACGGGCGGGAAACCGCCTTCAGGATCTTGGTGGGGCCCTGCCGACGCGCGTCGGCAGGGCCCCACCGCTGTGTCGTCGTCCGCTCGGGAACTCCTGGCCGGGCAACGGGGCAAAGACGGCGCCTCACCGGTCGAAGTAGCTGAGATCGCCCACGGTCCATGCGCTGACGTCCTTGATCGCGACTCGGTACATGCCGCCCGTCTCCGGGATCCCGAGGCTGCCCTGCAGGATCCGGGCGAGATGAAAGTGCAGATGCGTGGGAGCCTCGCCGCGACCGGGCCGGTTCTCTCGCGGGCCGCGGGCGAAGACGTCGGAGAACGGGCCGAGACGGTCCGAGTCCTCGAGGACCTCCGCCACCCGCTCCCTCCACACGGCCTCGGGAGCCAGCCGACCGGTGATGACAGCACCACCGACGACGACGGTCAGCGACATCTGATTGCTTCGTTCGGACTCCACCGCGGCGGAGATGGCGACGAGCAGCTCATCAGTGTTCGACATGGCAGCACAGCTTATTCAGCCGACTGCCCCTGAACCGCCCCGCGGGGCGTGAAGTGGTTGCGCGGGCGACAGAAGGCGGCTCCCGATCGAGCGGTGAGGGCCGATCCGCCGCCGCATCGCCGCGCACGACGACCTGCGCGAGTCATTGCCGCAGGTGGCAAAGTTCTTCCTCCCCCGGAAAGGTGAAATCTACTCTTGGCAGAGTAGACATTCGTTTCCGGCATGGTTACGCTTCATCTCGTAGACACGGTCGAATGAGACCCGCCAGACACGAACTGGCGGGTGGCTGAACACGAAGTTCGCAGGTCAGTGCGGCTCTCGAGCCTCGAAGCCAAGGTTGTTCCCAGAACGGTGACGGGACTGAGAGCCGCACTGGGCGGCTCGCATGTCGAGGAGCCGCCAACAGCAGTACCGATTCGCACAGTGGTTGGTTCGGAGAGGAACGGAGGAGCAGACGCCATCAGGATCGCCCGGTCCGAGAAGCACTCGGCCCGGGTACCGCAAGACCCCGGAATGGATGGTGGTCCCCGGTCACGCAGCTGCGATCCCCCGCTTCCTCCCCCTCTGCCGGGCCGAGGTAGCGGAAACAGAAGGTCGGCACAGCAGTAGGGCCGACAGATGGTGTTGAATTCCCTTCGGGGCCCTGGTGCCGTACGGCACCAGGGCCCCTCGACGCGTTGCACAGCGAGGTGACATGACAGCGGATAACCCTCTTAGTGATCGTCTGGACGACGACGACTACCCCGCGTACACGATGGGCCGGGCAGCCGAGATGCTCGGCACCACCCCAGGCTTCCTCCGAGCCATCGGTGAGGCTCGTCTGATCACCCCGCTCCGCTCGGAGGGAGGACATCGCCGGTACTCCCGCTACCAACTGCGGATCGCCGCTCGCGCCCGCGAGCTCGTCGACAGGGGGACCCCGATCGAGGCTGCCTGCCGCATCGTCATCCTTGAGGACCAGCTCGAGGAAGCTCAGCGCATCAACGCCGAGTACCGCCGTGCCGCGAGCGAGGCGGCGGACAGTTCCGGTTCCGGCTGATCACGCGGGCGCGAGCCGTATCCGGAACGCCTTGTTGCGGCCGAACGAGAACGCGGCCCGGAAGTCCCGCCGGCCGGGGCGAGGACAGTGTCGGTGTCGTAGTCGGCCCAGGTCTTGAGCCGGTCGGCGTATGCCTGCTGGAACATCGGGTGGAAGCCCTGGCCGAAGAGCACCCGCAGGGGCGGGTTGTCGTAGTAGACGATCTTGAGGAGTGCCTGGGCGCGGCGGCCGGGTCGCCGAGACAGCGGCGACCGGATCCCCGTGACAGCGCGCCTATGTGACGCGCGCCATACACAGGGGCCGGCGGCCAGTCGTATGTGCGGTCAGCTGACCGCGGGGCCCTCGTCGCGTTGGGGGGCTCGGGGGGCGGGGATGGGCCTTGCCATGAGCAGGGCGACGCACCGCTCGGCGAGATCGCCGGGCTCGGGCGGGCCGAGTAGGGCCCCGAGCCGGCCGTCGCCGGGGTTGCCGGGGTCGGGGAGGCCGACGCAGACCGGCCCGGCCGGGCCCGTGGCGCCGCTCAGGGAGCCGACGAGGACGCAGGGCCGCCCCAGCCCGCGCAGCAGCGGCAGGGGGGCGTCGTGCGGACGGGCGGCCACGATGATGATGCCGTCCGCCATCGCGCTGTCCGCGACGCGGCGCAGCCCCTCCTCACCCTCCTCCTGGGTGAGCAGCAGAACGTCGTGGTCGTGCCGCCGGGCGGCGGTGACGACGTGGGCGGCGAACCGCATCGCGGCCGTGACGTCGCCGCCCTCGCGCAGCGGGGTCACCAGCGCCAGGACCCGGGTGCGGCTGCTGGCCAGGGCGCGGGCTCCGGCGTGTGGGCGGTAGCCGAGTTCGCGGATGCTGGTGTGGACCCGCCGCCGGGTGGCCTCGGAGATCGGCCGCTTGCCGCTCAGCGCATAGCTGACGGTGCTGGGCGAGACCCCGGCGTGCCTGGCCACATCCGTGATCCTGACCATGGAGCCCCCTCCTTGGCGGGGTTCATTTGACGGCGCCCACGGCGATGCCGCGGGCCAGCGTCCGCTGGAAGATCAGGAAGAACAGGAACGCGGGCAGAACACCGAGCAGGGCGGCCGCGTTGGTCATGGTGGCATCCATCAGCCGCTGGCCCTGGAGGACGCCGAGGGCCACCGACACCGTCTGGTTGTCGTTGGAGATCAGCATGACCAGGGGCAGCAGAAACTCGTTCCAGGTCCAGATGAAGAAGAAGACCAGCAGCACCCCGATCGTGGGCCGGCTGACCGGCACCACGACCCGCCACAGCACCTGCCACTTGTTCGCACCGTCGATCCTGGCCGCCTCGATGACCTCCTTGGGAAAGGCGCCGAGGACGGAGGAGAGCAGATAGGTGCCGAAGGCGGACTGGATGACGGTGAAGACGAGGATGACGCTGAGCCGGGTGTCGTACAGGCCCACCTCCTTCAACAGGTAGTAGATGGGGTAGACCAGCGCCTCCTGCGGCAGCATGTTCGCCAGTACGAAGAAGGCCAGCACCCAGGGGCGGCCCTTGATCCGGCCGATGCCGATCGCGTACGCGTTGAGCACCGACAGCACCACCGCGAACACCGCCACCGAGCCGGAGATCAGCACCGAGTTGAGCAGCTTCTGGCCGAAGTCCACCCGTTCCCAGAAGTCCTTCAACCCGTCGAGATACAGCCCGTCGGGCAGGCTCAGCGGTCCGTGGGCGGAGTACTCGGTGGGTGACTTGACCGCGTTGAGCGCGACGATGACGAACGGCGCCACCATGAAGAGGGCCGCCACGACCAGCGCGGCCAGTACCGGGTATCGCGTGACGGCCTTCACCGGTCCTGGTCCTCCGCCCGGGTCTGCAGGCTTAAGCCCACGAGGGCCAGCGCCAGGATGAGTACGGTCAGCACGGTCGACACCGCGGAGCCGTAGCCGACCTGCGTCTTCTCGAAGAAGCTCTGGAAGGAGAAGTACGAGGGCACATTGGTGGCCCCGCCGGGTCCGCCCTTGGTCAGTACGTAGACGGCGCCGAAGACCTTGAGCGCGGCGATGGTGCACCACAGCAGCACGACGTAGATCTCCGGGCGGATCTGCGGCAGCGTCACATGCCACAGCCGCCGCCACCAGGAGGCCCCGTCCAGCTCGGCGGCCTCGTGCAGGGCCGGGTCGGCGCGCTGCATTCCGGCCATGAAGACCACCAGCGGAAAGCCGAGCTGGACCCACACCATCACGCCCATCACGCTGTAGAGCGCGAGATCCGGGTCGCCCAGCCAGTCGTGCCGGAGGGAGCCGAGGCCGACCGCGTCCAGCAGCTCGTTCAGGGCGCCGTTGTCGGGGGCGAGGATCCAGCTCCATACGATGCCGGCCACCGCGATCGGCAGCACCTGCGGCAGATAGAAGCACGCGCGCAGCACGGTCGCGACGCGGGTGCCGATGTGCTTGGCGATGTAGTCGAAGAGCGCGGCGGCCAGGACCAGGCCGAGGGCGGTGGGGATCACCGCCATCGCCAGGACCATCGCGAGGCTGTGCCGGAAGGACTCCCAGAAGGCGGAGTCGTCGAGCAGTGTGCGGTAGTTGTCGAGCCCGGCCCAGGAGGGGGTGCCGACGCCCTGCCAGTGGGTGAAGCTCAGCCCTGTGTTCATCAGGAACGGGACGACGATGACGACGAGGAAGGCGAGGGCGCCGGGGATCAGGAAGAGCGCGTACGGGTACTCGCGGGGCGGCCGCCCCGCGCCTTTCGTGGTTGCGGCGGGGTTTGTGGTTCCGGCTGTTCTCGCGCCATCAGCGGATTTCACGCTTTCGGCGGGTTTCATGTCTTCGGTGCGCCAGAGTCGTACGCTGTCTTCAGCGCGTCCAGATAGTCGTCGGGATCCGTGCTGTCGTTGATCAGCTTCTGCGTCTCGGAGACGAGGGTGTCGTAGAAGCCGGAGACCGGCCAGTCCGGGTAGAAGGCGAGCCCGTCGTCCTTGGCGAGCTTGTCGAAGTTCTCGATCAGGCTCTTGGACTGCGGGTCGGTGATCGCCGAGGAATCGGCGGCCACGGGTACGCCGCCCTTGTTGCCGAGGACGTTCTGGATGCCCTTCTTCATCGTGATGTCGATGAAGTCATAGGCGAGCTTCTTGTTCTTGGCGCCCTTGGGGACCACCCACAGATTGCCGCCGGAGCCGAGCGTCAGCTTGGAGCCGGGCCACAGGAAGGTGCCCCACTGGTCCTTCATCTCCGACTTGAAGCGGCCGAACCACCAGCTGCCGGAGAAGAACATCGGATACTTGCCCGAGATGAACGCCGTCCCCGCGTCCTCGGCCTTGGCGCCGCTGGTGCTCTTGGCGATATAGCCCTTCTTCACCCAGTCGGCGAAGGTCTCGGCGCCGTATGTCCAGGCCGCGTCATGGAAGTTGGGCTTGCCCTTGTAGAGCTCGTACGAGTCCACCCAGGAGCGGTCCGCTTTGCTGAGCGCCAGTTGGTAGACGTACTGGTGGGCGGGGTATTCGGCGCCCGCGTTCGCCAGCGGGGTGACGCCCTTGGAGGTGAAGGTGTCCAGGGCGGCGGTGAATTCCTCGAAGGTGGACGGGACCTTCACCTTGTACTTGTCGAAGAGGTCCTTGTTGTAGAAGACCATCGTGTACTCGGCGTAATTGGGCACCCCGTACCAGTTGCCGGAGCCCATCACGCCCTGCGCGTCGTACCGGCTGGTGGTCTGCACCCCGGCGCTCAGCGGTTTGTCCCAGCCGCGCTTGGTGACTTCGGGCGTGAGATCGGTGAGCAGGCCCTGCTTGGCGGCCAGACCGGCCGTGGCGTTGCCCTTGTTGTACTCCAGGACGTCCGGGGCGTCGTTGGAGTTGAGCACCATCGAGGCCGTCTTCTGGATCTGTTCGAAGCCCTTCTCCTCGAACTTCACTGTGACGCCCGGGTGGCTCTTCTTGAACTCCTCGATCGCCTGCTTCCAGGCCGCGCCCATCGCGCCGTTCGGGGCCTCGTAGTGCCAGAGCTTGAGCGTCTTGCCGTCGCTGTCCCCGCTGTCCGAGCCGCACCCGGTGAGCGCCGCGGCTCCCACCAGGGCGGCGGCCAGGAGGGCTGCCGTCCGTTTCCGTGCCTTCAACATCCGCTGCCTCCGGGAGGGTTGGAGGGGTCACGCACGATCGTCGAAGCGCTTCGATGGAGGAAGGTAAGGGGGTCCTATGGGTACGTCAATGGCGTTGACAAAATGACTGGGTGTATCTGGGCTGTCGTCTTCCGAGCCGGTCGGGATCCGTACGAACCGTATTGGCCGCGTGTCACCCCCACGCAACGCGAAAACGCATGCGCGGCGTCAGGCCCCGCCTGGCGACCGCCGCAGCCGCCCCGCGCCCCCCGCCGCGGCCAGCAGGGCCAGCGCCGCCGCCGTCGCGGGGGCCGTGTAGCCCGCGGTTGGGCCGAGGTGGTCGACCGTCCAGCCGGCTGCCGCCGCGCCCGCCGAGATGCCGATGAGGAGGCCGGTGTACGCGGTGGTCATGCCCTCGTTGAGGCGGGCGGGCGGGGTCAGCCGGTGGACGAGGGTCATGCCGCTGATCATCGTCGGGGCGGTCGCCATGCCCGCGACGAACAGCAGCGGTGCCAGCGTCGCCAGCCCAGTCGCCGTCAGCAGGGGGAGGATGGCCACGGCCATGGCCGCCACCCCCGCCAGGAAGCGCGTCACCGCCGACCCGCGCATCGGCAGCGCGCCGAAGACCAGGCCCGCCGCGCAGGAACCGGCCGCCTGCAGCGCGAGGACCGCGCTGCTCGCCGAGCCGTGGCCGTACGACTCCACGGCCGCGACCGTCGCGACCTCCATCGAGCCGAAGACCGCGCCGGTCGCCAGGAAGGTGATGACCACGATCCGCAGGCCCGGCGAGCGCAGCGGCGATCCGGCCGCAGTGTCCGTACGCGGCTGCGGCGGGGGTTCGGTGCGGCGCTGCGCCGCGAAGAGCAGGGTGCCGACGACCAGCAGCACCGCCGCCGTCGCCAGCCCCGCCTCCGGGAACACCGCCGTGCACAGCACCATCGCGAGCGCCGGACCGGCCATGAAGCAGACCTCGTCGACGACCTGCTCGAAGGAGTTGGCGGTGTGCCGTGCGGCCGCGTCGTCGCGGTGGACGTCCGCCCAGCGGGCGCGCGTCATCGAGCCGAGGCTGGGTACGCCCGAGGAGCCCGCCGCGCAGACGAACAGCGCCCACGCGGGCGCCCCGTAGTGGACGCACAGCAGTGTCGCCGTGGCCCCCAGCGCGAACACGGCGACCGCCGGAACCGCGACCCGCGCCTGCCCGTGGCAGTCCACGAGCCGGCCCAGCAGCGGCCCGGTCGCGGCCGTCACTGCGAGGCCGGTGGCCGAGACCGCGCCCGCCAGGGCGTACGAGTCCCGGACGGTGGCGATCATGACCACCATGCTGACCCCCAGCATCGCCCCCGCCACCCGCCCCGCGAGCGCGGCGAGCGTGAACGCGAGCGCCCCGGGCGCGGCGAACAGCCGACGGTAGGGCGCGAGGAACGGGCGGCGGGGCGGGCGGCGGCCGGGGCCGCGATCATCCGTTATTTGTTGTGCGGGAGCGGGCGTGCCGTCCACGGTGCGGGGCGCCGGGCCGGGGCCGGAAGCGGCACCCGTGCCGCGCGGTCGGCCGAGCGCGGTGTCCGTCGTGGTACGGGGCGTGGGGGCGGCGCCGCGCGCCGCGCCGCTCTGCGGACGGCGGACAGTCGGGACCACGGGCCGGGAGGCGAGGAAGAGGATCACCGTTCTACGGTCGTGGGCGGGCCCGCGGCCGGTCCAACACCTGATGCGCGGCCATTCACGCACCCGTGTTGTAAATCCCGTGCATGCGGTTGACTGCACCGTATGCCCCAGGACATCGAGCCGCGCCTGCTGCGTGCCTTCGTCGCCGTCGCCGACGAGCTGCACTTCACCCGCGCCGCCGCGCGGCTGTACGTCGCCCAGCAGGCGCTCAGCCGTGACATCCGGCGGCTGGAGCGCGAGCTGGGCGTGGAGTTGTTCCTGCGGACGACCCGCCAGGTGGCGCTGACCGCCGAGGCGGAGCGGCTGTTGCCCTACGCGCGGCGGGTGTTGGCGGCGCAGGAGGAGCTGGTTGCCGCGTTCGGGGGTGGTGGAGCAGGGACAGAAAGGCCGTTGGTCGTGGATATCAGTGCGCCGATGTCCACCGGGAACGAGGTGCTGGCCGAGGCGCGCGGGCGGATAGCGCCCGAGGGGGAGCTCGTGGCGCACTTCCACAGTGGGCTGACCGGGGCCGCCGCCGAACTGCTCGCGGGGCGGCTGGATGTGTCGTTCGGGCGGGTCGGCGGGCTCGACCCGGCCGTGCTCGCACGCCTGGACCACCAACTGGTCCGCTACGAGCGGATGGCCGTGGTGCTGCGCGAGGACCACCCGCTCGCCCGGCTCCCCGAGGTCCCGCTGGACGCGCTCGCGGGGGAGACGCTGTACGCGGCGGCGGGCAACGCCGCCACCGCGGAGTGGACGGATCTGGCCGCGCAGCTGTTCGCGGGGCGCGGCATCGTCATGGCCGAGCCGTTTCCGCAGATCGAGGGCGCCGAGGAGTTCACCCGGGTGGTGGCCAAGCGGCGCTGGTCGGTGCTGGCGAGCACGGTGTTCATCTCGATGCCCGGCACCGTGCTCCGGCCGCTGACCGGCCCCGTGCCGCTGTCGCCCGTCTCCATGGTCTGGCGGCGCGGGCTGCGCCACCCGGGTCTGGACGCCCTGCGGGCGGCCGCGGCGGCGCTCGGGGCGGCCGGGGGCTGGCTCGACGCCCCGCCCGGCAGCTGGCTGCCGAGCCCGGAAGCAGCGGCGGAGGCGGCGGAGGCGGCGGAGGTCGTCAAGTCAGCGGGCGTGACCAAAGTTACACGCGGGGCGGAGGCGGCCGGGATCGCCGAGCCGGCCCAGGTCGAAACCCTCACCGCGCCCCGCGCTCCCGGGTGAGAGCAAGGTTTCGTCGGTGTCACGTGCCGCCACAGCCCGGAAATCCATCATTTCTACGGTCGTCGGACAGCGAAACTGCGCACCAGGGCTACACCCGACAACTGTGGAGGCGTGATGACCGCTCCGACCACCACCCCCGCACGCAGGGGGGGCCACTGGATAGAACAGTGGGACCCGGAGGACGAGACCTTCTGGAACGAGAAGGGCGAGAAGATCGCCACCCGCAACCTTGCGTTCTCCATCCTCTCCGAGCACATCGGCTTCTCCATCTGGAGCCTGTGGTCGGTGATGGTCCTGTTCATGGGGCCGGAGTACGGGGTGGACCCGGCCGGGAAGTTCTTCCTGGTCGCGATGCCCACCCTGGTCGGCGGGATCCTGCGCGTTCCCTACACCTTCGCCGTCGCCCGCTTCGGCGGCCGTAACTGGACGATCGTCAGCGCGCTGCTGCTGCTGGTGCCGACCGTCGTCGCCGCCGTGGTGATGAAGCCCGGCACCTCGTACACCACCTTCATGGTCGTCGCGGCGCTCACCGGCGTCGGCGGCGGAAACTTCGCCTCCTCCATGACGAATATCAACTCCTTCTACCCGCTGCGGAAGAAGGGCTGGGCGCTCGGCCTCAACGCGGGCGGCGGCAACATCGGCGTACCGGTCATCCAGCTGATCGGCCTGCTGATCATCGGCACGGCCGGCGCGGCCCATCCGCGTGTGGTGCTCGGCGTCTACATCCCGCTGATCGTGGTCGCCGCGCTGCTCGCGGCCCTGTTCATGGACAACCTGGCGCCGGTACGGAACGACACGGGCGCGGTGAAGGAGGCGGCCAGGGACGCACACACCTGGATCATGTCGTTGCTGTACATCGGCACCTTCGGGTCGTTCATCGGCTACAGCTTCGCCTTCGGGCTCGTCCTGCAGAACCAGTTCGACCGCACCCCGCTGCAGGCCGCCTCGCTCACCTTCATCGGCCCGCTGCTCGGCTCCCTCATCCGCCCCATCGGCGGCCGTCTCGCCGACAGCTACGGCGGCGCGCGGATCACGCTGTGGAACTTCGCCGCCATGTCCGTCGCGGCCGTGGTGGTCGTCTACGCCTCCGCGGAGAAGTCCCTGGCCGTCTTCCTCGTCGGCTTCATCGCCCTGTTCGTCTTCAGTGGGCTCGGCAACGGCTCGACGTTCAAGATGATCCCCGGCATCTTCCAGGCCAAGGCGGCCGCGCGGGGCCTTACGGGCGAGGCGGCCGCGACGTACGGGCGGCGGCTGTCGGGCGCCTCGATGGGGCTGATCGGCGCGGTGGGCGCGCTGGGCGGGCTCGGCATCAACCTGGCCTTCCGCCAGTCCTTCCTGAACGCGCACACCGGGACCCCGGCGTTCGTGTCCTTCCTGGCCTTCTACGCCCTGTGCTCCGCCGTGACCTGGGCCGTATACCTCCGCGGCGCCCGGCCGGCCGGCCGCATCGCCGCGGCGGGGGCGGCTGAGCCGCATGGCGCGCGGCAGGCCGCGTACGCGGACGTCTGAGCCGAGCCGCCGAGGCGGAAACGGCCCTGGACGGGGCCGGTCGGCCGGGGAGCGTACGGCGCACAGGGCGCGCGCTCCCCGGCCGTACGCTCCGTTACACCCGGGAAACCTCCGCGAACCGTGACCGTCACCGGGGGGCCACAGGATGGCCGCCGAGATGAGGTCGCGGAGGGCGCCCATACAACAGCGGATCGGGACGAGAACCATGCACCGAGACCACAACGCCGCGACCACGGCCTCGACGGAGTCAAGGGGAGCGAAAGAGCCGGAGGAGTCGAAGGGGACAGGGGCATCCGGCCTGGCCATGCCCGGGTCCACGCCTACGCCTGCCGCCCCCGCCGCCACCACCGGCCCCGCCACCCCCGCGCCCGCCCCCATCGGGCCGCTCGCCGGGTTCACCGTCGGCGTCACCGCCGCCCGCCGCGCCGACGAGCTCGCCGCGCTGCTGCGGCGGCGGGGCGCGGCCGTCATGCACGCGCCCGCGCTGCGCATCGTGCCGCTCGCCGACGACGCGGAACTGCTCACCGCCACCAAGCAGCTGCTCGACCACGCCCCCGACTTGGTGATCGCGACCACCGCCATCGGCTTCCGCGGCTGGGTCGAGGCCGCCGACGGATGGGGCCTCGGGGACTCGCTGCTGGCCCGGCTGCGCGGCGCCCGGCTGCTGGCGCGCGGGCCCAAGGTGCGGGGCGCGATCCGGGCCGCCGGGCTGACCGAGGAGTGGTACCCGGCGTCCGAGTCGCTGGCCGAAGTGCTCGACCGGCTGCTGGAGGAGGGGGTCGACGGCAGCCGGATCGCGGTGCAGCTGCACGGCGAGCCGCTGCCCGGCTTCGTCGAGTCGCTGCGCGCGGCGGGCGCGGAGGTGGTCGGCGTACCGGTGTACCGGTGGATGCCGCCCGAGGACATCGGCCCCGTGGACCGCCTCCTCGACGCGACCGTCGCCCGCGCCCTGGACGCGCTCACCTTCACCAGCGCCCCGGCCGCCGCGAGCCTGCTGGACCGGGCCGAGCGGCGTGGCATGCGCGACGAGCTGGTGGACGCGCTGCGCCATGATGTGCTGCCCGCCTGCGTCGGGCCGGTCACCGCGCTGCCGCTCGAGGCCCATGACATCCCCACCAGCCAGCCCGAACGCTTCCGCCTCGGCCCGCTCGTACAGCTGCTGACCCATGAACTGCCGGGCCGGGTACGGCCGTTGCCGGTCGCCGGGCGCCGCCTGGAGATCCGTGGCCACGCGGTCCTGGTGGACGGCGAGCTGCGCGCCGTACCGCCGGCCGGTATGGCGCTGCTGCGCGCCCTGGCCCGCCGCCCGGGCTGGGTCGTCGCCCGCGCCGACCTGCTGCGCTCCCTGCCGGGCGCGGGGCGCGACGAGCACGCCGTCGAGACGGCCATGGCCCGCCTCCGTACGGCCCTCGGCGCCCCGAAGCTCATCCAGACGGTCGTCAAGCGCGGCTACCGGCTGGCGCTGGATCCGGTCGCGGACACCAAATACGCCGACGTATGACCGGCTACTGATCGGCCGCTGACCGGCCGCCGGGGCCGAACTCCCTTGTCTTCATGGGGTGATGGGCGGGTCCGCGGGGTTCCGGGCTCGGGCCGGGACGGGCACTCTGGGACTGCGTGCATGTCCATGTGACCGCTCAGCCCCGAAGGAGTGACAGGAACATGGCGTCGGCGTCGGCCTACGACCTGCGGTTCGACTCCGGGCGGCTCTGTCTGGACCTGGTGGCCACGGTCGGCGGGCGGCTGAGCGAGGCGCCGGTCGAGCGGCTGGACGGGGTGGACCGGCTGAAGGCGTGGCTCGTCGACGCCGGTCTGGTGCCCCGCGGCACCGCCCTCGACATCGTCGACGGCGCCTGGCTCGCCCGCTTCCGCGCCGCCCGCGATCTGCTCCACCGCATCGTGCACAACGAGGTCGAGGGCCGCGCCGCGGGCGCCGACCTGGAGCGGGTGAACGCCCTGGCCGCCACCGCCCCGCCCGCCGTACGGGCCGTACGCGCCGCCGACGGCGCCCTCGTGCGCAGGCTCGCCACCGTGCCCGACTGCGGCGCGCTGCTGGCGCAGGTGGCGCGGGACGCAGTGGAACTGCTCACCGACCCGGTGGCGCGCGGGCAGCTGCGGCAGTGCGAGGGGGAGACCTGCTCGCTGGTCTACCTCGACACCTCGCGCGGTCGCCGCCGCCGCTGGTGCTCCAGCGAGGTCTGCGGCAACCGCGAGCGCGTGGCCCGGCACCGCCGCCGCGTCACCCGGGCCTGACCGAAGCAGCTGCCCGAGCCATCTGATGCCGCGTCAGCCCAGGTCAGACTAGCGGACATACGCGCGACAAGAATGCTGTATAGCGCAATTGAGCACACCTCGCGGCGTTTTTGTTGAACCTGGAAGTGTAACCGCACGTACCCCCTCGACCGCGCGGTGGAGATTACGCAAAGATGCTCCCGTGACCGAGAGGACGACACCGGACGACGCGCTCATGCGCGCGCTCTATGAAGAGCACGCGGGCCCGCTTCTCGCCTTCGTCCTGCGCCTGGTCGCGGGCGACCGGCACCGGGCGGAGGACGTGGTCCAGGAGACGCTCCTGCGGGCCTGGCGCAACGCTGACCAACTGCGGACCACCGGCGGATCGCTGCGCCCCTGGCTGGTGACCGTGGCCCGGCGCATCGTCATCGACGGTCACCGCGGCCGCCGGGCCCGCCCCCAGGAAGTGGACGCCGCACCGCTGCACGCCGTGCCCGCCGCCGACGAAATCGACCGGGCGCTGCGCATGATGACGATCTCCGACGCGCTCGCCGATCTCACCGATGCGCATAGGGAGGCGCTGGTCGAGACATACTTCAAGGGGCGTACGGTGAACGAAGCGGCTGAGGTGCTGCGCGTACCGCCCGGGACCGTCCGGTCCCGGGTCTTTTACGCGCTGCGTGCCCTGCGGCTCTCGCTGGAGGAACGGGGGGTTACGGCATGATGCCGGCAGCGGAGGATCAGCAGCACACCGCCGTCGGCGCTTACGCCCTCGGCGTCCTGGACCCGGCGGAAGCCGCCCGCTTCGAGGAGCATCTGCTCGGCTGCGACCGATGCGGCGCGGAGCTGGATCAGCTGATGGGCATCCCGCCGCTGCTGGCCGAGTTCGCCACCTCCGACGACGGCCGGACCGTACTGGACCCCGCCACCATCACCGCACGCCCCGGACCCGAACTGCTCGGCCGGCTGATGGACGACGTCGCCACCAGCCGCCGCGGGCGCCGCAAGCGCCGGCTGTACCTGGTGGCCGCGGCCGCCGCCCTGATCATCGGCGGTCCGTTCGCCGGTGCCGCGCTGACCTCCGGCGACGGCGATGGTGGCGGCGGGGGTGACGGCAAGGTGGTGGCCAGCCCCGCGAAGGCGGCGTTCGACCAGGGCCAGAAGACCGGCTCGGTCGACCCCACCACCAAGGTCGACGCCACCGTCTCGCTGCAGGCGAAGGGCTGGGGTACGTCGGTGGCCCTCAAGCTCGGCAATGTGAAGGGCCCGAAGGCCTGTGACCTGGTCGCCATCGGCAAGGACGGCCATGAGGAGACCATCACCACCTGGGCGGTGCCCAGCACCGGCTACGGCATCAAGGACGGCGACGCGTCCCGCTGGAGCAAGGACCCGCTGTTCGCCCTGGGCGGCGCGGCCATGAACCCCGACGAGATCGACCGCTTCGAGGTCCGCACCCTGGACGGCCAGCGGCTGGCGGTCGTGAAGGTCTAGGCGCTGCACGAAGGTCTGGCCGGTGAAGGTCTGGAGCGTGTTGTGAAGGTGTACGGTTGACGGCTGCCCTACGCACACAGAAGGGGGCTTGGGTGGCCGCGCACAACGCCACGCACGCGAGCCGGAAGGCGAGACCGGACGGGGCCGGCGAAGCCGGGAAACCCGGCGGAGCTGAGAAAAGAGACGCCGGGCCGCGGGACGCGCGAAAGCAGGACGCCGTGGACGGGATCCGCGAGCGGGAGATGCGGATCGAGCAGGCGCATCTGGACCGCGTGTACCGCCGCCTCGAGGAGAAGATCCACGAGGCGGAGTTCCTGATGAACGACGCCGCCAAACACGTCCAGGTCGGCACGCCCGGTGCGCTCGCAGAGCGGGACGCCCAGGTCTTCCGGGCCGGGGTGCACCTCAACCGGCTCAACAGCGAGTTCGAGGACTTCCTCTTCGGCCGCATCGACCTGCTGCTCGGCAAGGACGGCGAGCGCGGCCCGGACGGCGCGTACACCTCCATCGAGCCCGCCGACGACGCGATCCGCCCCGGCGAGGACGGCGAGGACGGCGGCGGCCGCGCGGAGATCGCCGAGACGCTGCACATCGGCCGCATCGGCGTCCTGGACGCCGAATACGCCCCGCTGGTCATCGACTGGCGCGCGCCCGCGGCCGCGCCCTTCTACCGCTCCACCCCCGTCGCCCCCGGCCGGGTCGTGCGCCGCCGGGTCATCCGCAGCAAGGGGCGCCGGGTGCTCGGCGTCGAGGACGATCTGCTGCGCCCCGAGCTGACCGCCACCCTGGACGGGGCGGAGCTGCCGGTCGTCGGCGACGGCGCGCTGATGGCGGCGCTCGGCCAGGCCCGCGGCCACACCATGCGCGACATCGTCGCCTCCATCCAGGCCGAACAGGACCTGGTGATCCGCGCGCCCGCCGCCTCCGTCACCGAGGTGGAGGGCGGCCCGGGCACCGGCAAGACCGCGGTCGCGCTGCACCGCGCCGCGTATCTGCTCTACCAGGACCGGCGCCGGTACGCGGGCGGGATCCTGATCGTCAGCCCCACCCCGCTGCTGGTCGCCTACACCGAGGGCGTGCTGCCCTCGCTCGGCGAGGAGGGGCAGGTCGCGATCCGCGCCGTCGGATCGCTGGTGGACGGCGCCGAGGCCACCACGTACGACGAGCCGGCCGTGGCCCGCGTCAAGGGCTCCTCGCGGATGACGCGGGTGCTGCGCAAGGCCGCCCGCGGCGCCCTGGAGCTGCCCGCGGGCCCCGGCCGGGCGGCCGGGCCGCCGGAGCGGCTGCGCGTCGTGGCGTTCGGCGCGCGGATCGAGCTGGACGCCGAGGAGCTGCGCCGGATCCGGCAGGCCGCCCTGGGCGGCACCGCGCCCGTCAACCTGCTGCGCCCGCGCGCCCGCCGGCTGCTGCTGGACGCGCTGTGGGCCAAGTCTGCGATGTCTGGGGATGCCCGCCGCTACACCGACCCCGAGCTGGCCGCCGAGGCGCGCGAGGGGTTCGACGAGGACATCTCCACCGAGGACGACTTCCTCGGCTTCCTGGACGCCTGGTGGCCCGAGCTGACCCCGCGCGCCGTACTGGCCGCGATGGCCGACGAGAAGCGGCTGGCCCGCTGGTCGCGGCGGGAGCTGAACCAGCGCGACGCGCGCCGGCTGGCCCGCTCGCTGACCCGCCTGGGGGCGGACGGCAAGGGCCCGCTGTCGGTGCACGACGTGGCGCTGCTGGACGAGCTGTACACCGTCCTGGGCGCCCCGGCCCGGCCCGCCAAGCCCCGCGAGGCCGATCCGCTCGACCAGCTGACCGGGCTCGAGGAGCTGACGACCTTCGCCGACCGCTCCGCGCCCCGCCGCACCCGCGCGGACCGGCTGGAGCAGGAGCGCGTGGACTACGCCCATGTGATCGTCGACGAGGCGCAGGACCTGACCCCGATGCAGTGGCGGATGATCGGGCGGCGCGGCCGTCACGCCACCTGGACGGTGGTCGGGGACCCGGCGCAGAGCTCCTGGTCGGATCCGGAGGAGGCGGCCGAGGCCCGCACCGAGGCGCTGGGCAGCCGCCCGCGCCGCCGCTTCACGCTGACCGTGAACTACCGCAACCCGGCGGAGATCGCCGAGCTCGCCGCCAAGGTCCTCGCGCTCGCGATGCCCGGCGCCCGGGCGCCCGAGGCGGTCCGCTCCACGGGCCTGGTGCCGCGCTTCGCGCCGCTGCCGGACGGAAGCGGCGGGTCGGCCGACAGGGGTGCGGGAGACCTGGCGGCGCGGGTGCGCGAGGAGGCGGGGCGGCTGCTGGACGAGGTGGACGGCACGGTCGGCGTGGTCGTCGCCATGCGGCGGCGGGCCGCGGCGCGCCGCTGGCTGGAAGGGCTCGGCGACCGGGTGGTGGCGCTGGGCAGCCTGGAGGCCAAGGGCCTGGAGTACGACGCGACGGTCGTGGTCTCGCCGGCCGAGATCGCCGACGAGTCCCCGGCGGGGCTGCGGGTGCTGTACGTGGCGCTGACGCGCGCGACGCAGCGGCTGACCGTGGTGCCGGGGGAGCGGGACGACCCGGATGAGCACGGCGTCCCCGATCTGCTGCGGGACTGATGAGGGGCTGAGGCAGGGACTGAGGTACGGACTGAGGTAGGGACTGATGAGGGGCTGAGGCAGGGACTGATGAGGGGCTGAGAAATCAACCCGTGGGGGAGGAATCACTTCCGGGGATGGTTTGTTAGCCTTGCTGATGGCACCGGCCCGATCCAAGCCCCCGGGCCCAACCTTCGTCGCTTCGAGCGACCACTTGCCGCGAGGCGAGCATGGCGGGTCGGTGCCACCTAAGACTTTCAAGAGGTCCGCGTCAGCTGTTGGGGACGTGGGCCTCTTCTGCGCATCTCGGCGGATTCGCGGGGCTGAACAATATCTCCGAAACTCGAGCCCGGTTACCCGGTACCCGAAGGTAGGTGTAACCATCTGAAGACCACCGTCCGAGGGCAGACCGGCGAACCACCACCGCGGCCCGGGACAACCTGGAACAAGGGAAAGCAGAGGAAGTCGGCCATGGCAACGGCGCCCAGCGTCTCGTACTCGATGACGGTCCGGCTGGAGGTCCCCGCGAGCGGCACTGCGGTCAGCCAGCTCACCACGGCCGTGGAGTCCTCCGGCGGCTCGGTCACCGGCCTCGACGTGACCGCTTCCGGCCACGAGAAGCTGCGGATCGACGTCACCATCGCCGCGACGTCCACCGCGCACGCCGACGAGATCGTCGAGAAGCTGCGCGGTATCGAGGGCGTCTCGCTCGGCAAGGTCTCCGACCGTACGTTCCTGATGCACCTCGGCGGCAAGATCGAGATGTCGTCGAAGCACCCGATCCGCAACCGTGACGACCTGTCCATGGTCTACACCCCGGGCGTCGCCCGCGTCTGCCAGGCCATCGCCGAGAACCCCGAGGACGCCCGCCGGCTGACCATCAAACGCAACAGCGTCGCGGTGGTCACCGACGGCTCCGCGGTCCTGGGCCTGGGCAATATCGGCCCCAAGGCCGCGCTGCCCGTCATGGAGGGCAAGGCGGCCCTCTTCAAGCGTTTCGCGGGCATCGACGCCTGGCCGCTCTGCCTGGACACCCAGGACAGCGATGCCATTGTCGAGATCGTCAAGGCCATCGCCCCCGGCTTCGCGGGCATCAACCTGGAGGACATCTCCGCCCCCCGCTGCTTCGAGATCGAGGCGCGGCTGCGCGAGGCCCTGGACATCCCGGTCTTCCACGACGACCAGCACGGCACCGCCATCGTGGTGCTCGCCGCCCTGACCAACGCGCTGCGTGTGGTCAACAAGAAGATCGGCGATGTGCGGGTGGTCATGTCCGGCGCGGGCGCGGCCGGCACCGCCATCCTCAAGCTGCTGATCGCCGCGGGTGTGCGGCACGCGGTGGTCGCGGACATCCACGGCGTGGTGCACGCCGGGCGTGACGACCTGGCCGGCGTGAACGGCAACTCCGACACGACCGCGCTGCGCTGGATCGCCGACAACACCAACCCCGAGGGCGTCACCGGCACCCTCAAGGAGGCCGTGCGCGGCGCCGACGTCTTCATCGGCGTCTCCGCCCCGAACGTGCTGTCCGGCGACGACGTGGCCGCCATGGCCGACGGCGCGATCGTCTTCGCGCTGGCCAACCCCGACCCCGAGGTCGACCCGGCGATCGCCCGCCAGACCGCCGCCGTGGTCGCCACCGGCCGCTCCGACTTCCCGAACCAGATCAACAACGTGCTGGTCTTCCCGGGTGTCTTCCGCGGCCTGCTGGACGCGCAGTCGCGTACTGTGAACGACGACATGATGCTGGCCGCGGCCCGGGCGCTCGCGGATGTCGTCCACGACGACGAGCTGAACGCCAACTACATCATTCCGAGCGTCTTCAACGACAAGGTCGCGGGCGCGGTGGCCGGCGCGGTACGGGTCGCCGCCAAGGCTGTGACCGGTACCACGGCGGTCTAGGCCGGGCTCGGCGCGTCGTACGGCGCGTCGCATGGCGTTCAGCCGATCGGGCCCCCATAGGGTGTCGGGCAGAAACGGCCGCCACGGCGCTTTTCGCGCGACTCACCAGGGCACCGGATTGGCTTTCCCGCCACAGGTGGGGGCAGGATGCGTTCCGGGCGCGAGGGTCTGAACAGCAGACCCGGGTCCGGGGACTGTCCGAGGGCCCTGGCAGCATCGGCTTCGATCTCACGCCTAATGGCAAGATGAACACGGGAGTACAACATGAACCGCAGTGAGCTGGTGGCCGCTCTGTCGGAGCGCGCCGAGGTGACCCGAAAGGACGCCGACGCCGTTCTGGCCGCCCTCGCCGAGGTGACCGGAGAGATCGTCGCCAAGGGCGACGAGAAGGTCACCATCCCCGGCTTCCTCACCTTCGAGCGCACCCACCGTGCCGCTCGCACCGCGCGTAACCCGCAGACCGGTGAGCCGATCGAGATCCCGGCCGGCTACAGCGTGAAGGTCTCCGCGGGCTCCAAGCTCAAGGAAGCCGCCAAGGGCAAGTAAGGCCCCATACGAAGGGGCGGCCACCTCATCGGAGGGTGGTCGCCCCTTTCGGCGTTCCTACGGCCTCTGGAGGCCCTTCCCGGGCCCTTAGGAGGCTTGGGAGGCGCCCTCGGCGCCGGGGAGCTCGACCTTGGCGCCAAGGTCGCCCAGCTTGCTCATGCTGTGTCTACCCGGGGGATAACCCCCGGACCCCCAGCCGGGGGCGCCGACGTGGCTCAGGCGGTTTTTTCTGCGCCGGGGAGCTCGACCTTGGCGCCAAGGTCGCCCAGCTTGCTCATGAAGTTCTCGTATCCGCGGTTGATCAGATCGATGCCGTGGACCCGGGACGTGCCCTGGGCCGCCAGGGCCGCGATCAGGTACGAGAAGCCGCCGCGCAGGTCGGGGATGACCAGGTCGGCGCCCTGGAGCTTGGTCGGGCCCGACACGACCGCCGAGTGCAGGAAGTTCCGCTGGCCGAAGCGGCAGGCGGAGCCGCCCAGGCATTCGCGGTAGAGCTGGATGTGCGCGCCCATCTGGTTGAGCGCGGAGGTGAAGCCCAGGCGCGACTCGTAGACCGTCTCGTGGACGATGGACAGCCCGGAGGCCTGGGTGAGGGCCACGACCAGGGGCTGCTGCCAGTCGGTCTGGAAGCCGGGGTGGACGTCCGTCTCCAGGGCGATGGCGTTGAGCTTGCTGCCCGGGTGCCAGAACCGTATTCCCTCGTCGTCGATGTCGAAGGCACCGCCGACCTTGCGGTAGGTGTTGAGGAAGGTCATCATCTCGCGCTGGCTGGCGCCGCGTACGTAGATGCTGCCCTCGGTCGCGAGCGCCGCGCTCGCCCAGGAGGCGGCCTCCAGGCGGTCCGGCAGGGCACGGTGGTTGTAGCCGCCGAGCTTGTCGACGCCGGTGATCCGGATCGTACGGTCGGTGTCCATGGAGATGATCGCGCCCATTTTCTGCAGGACGCAGATCAGGTCCTCGATCTCCGGTTCGACGGCCGCGTTGGAGAGCTCCGTCACACCCTCGGCGAGCACCGCCGTCAGCAGCACCTGCTCGGTGGAGCCGACCGACGGGTACGGCAGGCGGATCTTGGCGCCGCGCAGCCGGTGCGGGGCCTCCAGGTACTGGCCGTCCGCCCGCTTCTCGATCGTGGCGCCGAACTGGCGCAGCACGTCGAAGTGGAAGTCGATCGGCCGACCGCCGATGTCGCAGCCGCCCAGACCCGGGATGAACGCGTGGCCGAGGCGGTGCAGCAGCGGGCCGCAGAAGAGGATCGGGATGCGCGAGGAGCCGGCGTGCGCGTCGATGTCGGCGACGTTCGCGCTCTCCACGTGGGTCGGGTCCAGCACCAGCTCGCCGGCCTCGTCACCCGGCCGAACCGTGACGCCGTGCAGCTGCAGCAGGCCGCGCACCACCCGCACATCGCGGATGTCGGGGACGTTGCGCAGCCGGCTCGGCCCACTGCCGAGCAGCGCGGCGACCATGGCCTTCGGCACGAGGTTCTTCGCGCCTCGGACACGGATCTCGCCTTCGAGCGGGGTGCCGCCATGGACGAGCAGGACATCGTTCGAGCGGGTCATCTGGTCTCGCGTTCCTGGGACGGTCGGGGGGCAAGAGAAAAGAGTAATAGCCGTGGAGAGCACCGCTGTGTGACCGACGTACCCACCGAACGGACATGAATGTGTCACAACACGTTCGGTTCAGAGCAGAAAGCGTACGGTTACGTGCGCCGTTCCTGCTGTCGTACGCCCCGACCTGCTCTCACATGGGACTCGTCTTCCACTCCCCCTCCGGGGCGAACATGCGGGATCATGTGTCCATGACCGAGGTGTCCTCGCTCACAGGACGGCTGCTTGTCGCGACACCGGCGCTGGCGGACCCGAACTTCGACCGTGCGGTGGTGCTCCTCCTCGACCACGACGAGGAGGGGTCGCTGGGCGTCGTGCTCAACCGCCCGACCCCGGTGGGGGTCGGCGACATCCTGGAGTCCTGGGCCGCGCTGGCCGGGGAGCCGGGGGTGGTGTTCCAGGGCGGCCCGGTGTCGCTGGACTCCGCGCTGGGGGTCGCCGTGGTCCCCGGCGAGGCCGGAAGAGCCGCCGAGGCCGGAAGGGTCTCCTCGCGGACCGAGGACGGCCCGCTCGGCTGGCGCCGGGTGCACGGCGCGATCGGGCTGGTCGACCTGGAGGCGCCGCCCGAACTGCTGGCCGCCGCGGTCGGCTCGCTGCGGATCTTCGCGGGCTACGCCGGGTGGGGGCCCGGACAGCTGGAGGACGAGCTCTCCGAGGGCGCCTGGTACGTCGTGGAGTCCGAGCCGGGCGATGTCTCCTCGCCCGCCCCGGAGCGGTTGTGGCGGGCGGTGCTGCGTCGCCAGCGCAGCGAGCTGGCGATGGTCGCCACGTACCCGGACGATCCCTCGCTCAACTAGGGCCAGTGCCCAACTGGAGGCAGTGTTTGCCGGGTGGCGGCGACACCGGGCGACGCCGCGGGAGGCGCTGATCCGTCGTTCGCTCGGCGCGTGAGTACCCTAGGGCTGTATGAGCACTCTTGAGCCCGAGCGCGGGGCAGGCACGGGGACCCTCGTTGAGCCGACACCTCAGGTGTCGCACGGTGACGGCGACCACGAGCGCTATGCCCATTACGTACAGAAGGACAAGATCATGGAGAGCGCGCTCTCCGGATCTCCGGTGGTCGCACTCTGCGGCAAGGTCTGGGTCCCGGGCCGCGACCCGAAGAAGTACCCGGTCTGCCCGATGTGCAAGGAGATCTTCGACGGCATGGGAGCCGGCGGCGACAAGGACAAGGGCAAGGACGGCGGCGGCAAGAAGTAGCCCCGCCGCCCCGGCCCCACCCGCCGGAGCCCTCGCGCGCACCACGCCCGGCCCGCGCCCCTCTCGACCAGGGGGCGCGGGCCGGGCGTAGCGCGCTGTACGCATTATTTGGCATATGCCGCGCACCTCGCGGCATACGGCTCCGGCGGTGCGGAGTGCGCCGTTAGGGTCGCCTCCATGAGCGGGCGCGGGGAGAGCGGTGCCGAGCGGGCGGCGTACCTGGTGTTCGGGGCGCGAGAGATCGACGAACCAGACGAGCCCGACGGGGAAGCGGCGGGCCGGTTCCGCCAGTTCGAGAAGGACTGGGACGCCCAGCTGGAGCGGTGCGAGCGGCTGGCCGCCGAGCGCGGCTACAGCCCGGCGGGCAGCTGTGTCGTCTCGGCCGCCCAGCCCACCCTGCCCCGGTTGCTGGAGTGGGCCGACGAGCCGGACTGCGAGATCGTGCTGATCGCCGGCCGCGGGGTGCTGGAGCGGATGCGGAGCTGCTGGCCGGACTGGGACCAGTTGGTGGTCCGTCTGGCGGCGGCGGGTGCGCGCGTGGAGGCCGTGCCGTATCCCGAACCGGCCTGTCCGGCCGACGAGTCGCCCTCGTAGCCGACGACTCTCCCTCGTAGCCGACGAGTCGCCCTCGTAGCCGACGAGTCTCCCTCCTGGACGACGAGTCTCCTTCGTAAACCTGGTTTAGACCTCTTGTGGGCGGACGGACCCACCCTTAATCTCCTGCGTGTTGTGCATGGTGAAATGTGCGTTGCACAGGGTGCAACGCAATGCCGTAGGGGTTGTTCTGCCAATGAAGCGATCAAGCGTCTCGGAACTCTGTGTGTGCCTGTGGGTTTCAGGCTTTTCGGGCGCGGCGTGGCCGTGCGTCGTCACGGTGGGGTCCGAACCTCGGGGTGAGGGTGTGGACTTGGGTGGCGTGCGCGTGGTGGAAGCCGGTCCGCTCGGCGGCGTGGGTGCGCCGTCGACAGGTTTCGCGGGAGAGCCGTCCCCGCCGGGCCGGAGGAGGCTCCGGCCCGGCGGGGGTGGGTACTCCACGACCTGGCCCGCGCCCCGGGAAGGGGGTGGGGGTCTGGGTGCCATGCCCCGCCGGACGCTGTACCGCCCCGGTGGGGGTGGTGGCGGGGACCGTACGCACGTCGGGCATACGGCGGGAAGACTTCAACGCCCCCTGGACGGCCGCCGTTCGGGGCCTGTCAGGGGTGCGGGTTCGGCGCGAGTGCGCGGGCCGGGTGGGGGTGGGGCGGGTCTTGCCGGGGGTGGTACGCGGTCCGCGTGGCCGGGTGGGGAGGGTGGTGGTGCGGCGGGCGCGGCGCAGGTGGCGGGTGGTCTTCTTCGGGCGGCGCACCACCGTAACGGTGCCCTCGGCGGGGGTGCGGATGGTGCGGATACCGGTGGCACGCTCGGTGGTGGTGTGGGCCTGGCCGAGCAGGCCGCGGGAGACAATGCGACGGGCGGCTGCGTGGTCGCGGTCCAGGGACAGGCCGCAACCGGGGCAGTGGGCCCATGCCCAGCCGCGCTCGCCCAGCCGGTCGGGAGCGGGATGGTGGCCGAGTGGCCCCACGCATTGGGGGCACCGTGCGGAGGTGCCCCGAGCGGGGACGGTGACCACCGTAATGCCTGCTTTGGCGGCCAGGTGTCGTATCGCGTCGGTGACGGTGCCCCGTACCTGCCCGGACAGCCGGGCATTGCCCCGGCGCTTCCCACGGGCTTCGAGGGTGGTGAGGTCTTCGAGGTAGATCACGGACGCACCGAGCGCGGTTGCCTGGTTGACGGCCCAGCAGGCGGCCGACCACGCGAGTGCGTGGTTGAGGTGCCGGATGCGGGCGCACACCCGCTCATGCTCGCGCTCCAGCACCGCCGCCTTGTCCAGCAGGACACCCCAGGCGCGGTGCGGGGCGCCAAGCGGTTCGGCGAGCGCGAGGTAGTGGTCGCGCTTGGCTGCCAGGTCTTCGCGGTGGCCGCGCAGCCGGTGCAGTTTCGCGCTGATCGCGGTGGCGTCGAAGATCAGCGGACGGCCGTCGGTGACCACGCGGGCCGCCTCGCCCCGGCCCGTCAGGCGGCCCACCGCTCCGGTCAGCAGGGTGTTCACGCCCCAGTCGAAACCGACCCCGACGGTGTGCCCGGTGGCCTGGGTGGCGGGGTGGGGTCGGGAGTGGGGCAGGTCGACCGCGACCCGGCCGCCTGGGGTGGGGCGCAGGGTCGGGGCGTGCAGCAGCGCGTCCGCCTCGACGGTGGCGGGTAGGCGCAGGTCGATGACGTGCCAGGCCCAGTCCCTGCGGGAGCGGGGAGCGGCGCACAGCGGGAGCTTGACCCGCAGCCGGGCCCGGTCCGCGTCCAGGCGTTCCAGGGTGGTCTGCTGGCGGTCCATCGCTGCCAGCAGCGCCTGGCAGGCCACCGCCGGCGGCCCCTCCAGCACACACAGCCCCGACGGCAACCGCCCCGCATGCGCCCGGGTGAACTCACGGATCTGCCGGGTCCGGTTACGGATCTCCGCCGCGCCGACCCCGGCGGGCAGCATCGCGCGCAACGCGGCCCACTCCGCCCCGGTGCGCCGGGAAGGGTCAACAGGCCACGTCGCCAGGAGTGCCATGACAACGGCCCGGCGGTGCAGGGCCAGCCGCAGGGTACGGGCCGCCTGCTCCTCACCCGCCCGCCGCACCCGATCCGACACATACACCCCCGCCCGCCCGCCCGCTCCCGCAGTCCCACCCGCTGCGGCACACTCAGCAGAAGCAGAAGCAGAAGCAGCAGAGGCCGGAGCGGGGGTGTTCCAGCCCAAGCGGCGCAAGGCCATCCAGCCCTTGGACGGCAACGCCTCGCCCCGCCCGTCCACCCCGGCGGCCAGCACATCCAGCGAAGCCTCATCCCACCGGGCCGCGACCAGCCCAGCCGTCAGACCCCGGCACAAAACACTGAGGAACCCCACCCGTTCATACAGCACCCGCTGCCCAACCTGCTGCTCGCTGTCCTCCAGGACCGCACCGAAAGCGGTACACGTCGCCGTCGCCATCAACCTAGCCACGAGCCTCCCCACGCCCGGTAGCGGGGAAGCGCCCCGGACCTCCGCTGCCGGTGCAGGGGATCGGATCGCCGATCCTCAGCCGCAGTGCCCCTGGGCGTACACCCACCCTGCGCGCGGCCAGCACCAACCGAAGAAGCTCCATGACCACACCCTATGACCGCATCATCACCGAACAGCCAAAACCAACGCGAACCACGCACAATCGCATGACAGTTCGCCGAATTGCCCACACATCCACGCCAGCCTTGATATGCACCATCAACAATCACCAGGTCTTCGTGCAGCAGGACTTCGGCCGCTACTTCGTCAACAGCCTCATCGTGGCGGGGGCCGTGGTGGTGCTCTCGGCGCTGATCGCCTTCCTGGCGGCCACGGCCGTCGCCCGCTTCCGGTTCCGCTTCCGCACCACGCTGCTGATCATGTTTCTGATCGCCCAGATGGTGCCGGTGGAGGCCCTCGCGATCCCGATGTTCTTCCTGATGCGCGACCTCGGCACGGCCGTCCCCGGGGTCGGCCTCAACACCCTGGGCTCGCTGATCCTGCCGCACCTCGCCTTCTCGCTGCCGTTCGCGATCTGGATGCTGCGCGGATTCGTCAAGGCGGTGCCGGAGACCCTGGAGGAGGCCGCGATGATCGACGGCGCGAGCCGGTCCCGATTCCTGTGGCAGGTGCTGTTCCCGCTGATGCTGCCCGGCCTCGTGGCGACCAGCGTCTTCTCGTTCATCAGCGCCTGGAACGACTTCCTGTTCCCGAAGTCCTTCATCATCAGCGCCACCGAGAACTCGACCCTGCCCATGGCGCTGCTGGTCTTCTTCAAACCCGAGCAGAACGACTGGGGCGGGATCATGGCCGGATCCACCGTTATGACCCTCCCCGTCCTGGTCTTCTTCGTGCTTGTCCAACGTCGGCTGGTCTCCGGGCTCGCCGGGGCCGTGAAAGGGTGAACCTCGCCATGAACGCCACAGGTCTGATCCCGGCGCCCCGCCTCGCCCGCGAGTTGCAGTTCGGCGCCCTCTACCCCGTGGACTCCGAGACCGTGCTCGGCGCCGGTCCTGGCACCGAGGCCGCGGCGCGCTGGCTGAGCGCCACCGTCGGCGCCGCGACCGGCCTGCCGCTCCCGCTCGGCGAAGGCCACGACTTCTTCCTCTCGATCAGCCCCGAGGTCGAGCGGAAGCTCGGCCCCGAGGGGTATCGCATCGTCGTTGACGGCTACGCGATCCGGATCGAGGGCGGCGGCCCGGCCGGGGTCTTCTGGGGCGCGCAGACCTTCCGCCAGCTGCTCGGCCCCGACGCCTTCCGCCGGGCGCCGATCGCGCCCCGGGAGACGTGGTGGGTGCCGTGTGCGCTGATCGAGGACGCCCCGCGCTTCGGCTGGCGCGGCCTCATGCTGGACGTCGCGCGGCACTTCATGCCCAAGGGCGATGTGCTCGCGTATATCGACCTCTTGGCCGCGCACAAGCTCAATGTGCTGCATCTGCATCTGACCGACGACCAGGGCTGGCGTATCGAGATCCGCCGCTACCCCAGGCTCACCGAGGTCGGCGCCTGGCGCGAGCGCACCAAATTCGGGCACCGCGCCTCACCGCTGTGGGACGAGCGCCCGCACGGCGGCTACTACACCCAGGACGACATCCGCGAGATCGTCGCCTACGCCGCCGAGCGGCACATCACCGTCGTCCCGGAGATCGACATCCCCGGACATTCGCAGGCCGCCATCGCCGCGTACCCGGAGCTGGGCAACACCGACGCCGTCGACACCGCCTCCCTCGGCGTCTGGACCACCTGGGGCGTCAATCCGAACGTACTCTCACCCGCCGACACCACGCTGCGCTTCTACGAGAACGTCCTGGACGAGGTCCTGGAGCTCTTCCCGGGCAGCTTCGTCCACGTCGGCGGCGACGAGTGCCCCAAGGAGCAGTGGCGGGCCTCCCCGGCCGCCCAGGCGCGTATCCGGGAGCTGGGCCTGGCGGACGAGGACGAGCTGCAGAACTGGTTCCTGGGTCACTTCGGCCGCTGGCTGGCCGAGCGCGGCCGCCGCCTGATCGGCTGGGACGAGATTCTGGAAGGCAGCGCGGCCAGCGCCCTGGGGGCCGATCTGGCCGAGGGCGCCGCCGTGTCGTCCTGGCGCGGCTACGCGGGCGGCATCGCTGCCGCCCGCGCCGGCCACGACGTCGTCATGTGCCCACAACAGCAGGTCTACTTCGACTACCGCCAGGCCGCCGGCGACGATGAGCCGGTCCCCATCGGCTACGTGCGCACCCTGGAGGACGTCTATCGCTTCGAGCCGGTTCCACCCGAGCTCACCGGCGCGGAGGCGGAGCGCGTACTCGGCGCTCAGGCCAACGTCTGGACGGAGGTGACCGAGGACCGGCGGCGCGTCGACTACCAGACCTTCCCGCGCCTCGCCGCCTTCGCCGAAGCCGTCTGGTCGCCGCTTCCGCCCCCGCCCGAGCGGGACTTCACCGGCTTCCAGGAGCGCATGACGGCCCACTACGCGCGCCTGGACGCGCTCGGCGTGGACTACCGGCCCCCCGGCGGCCCGCGTCCGTGGCAGCGGCGCCCTGGCGTATCCGGACGTCCGATCGACGGGTCGCCCCCGATCGTGTGAGGTACGCCGGAAGGTGCGCCCGCAGGCGGCGCACCCCTGGGACCGTAGGGCCCCGGCTCAACCCCAAGTCGTACAAGGGTCCCTGAAACGTGGCAATCCACACCTGGCGGAGACGTCGCCCTAAACCCGTACCATCCCCCTGGTCGGGGACGGATCCATGCTTCACGGACCCTCGCGACGGCGGACTCGGAAGATGTGCCAGAGTTGCCACGTCCGGGCTGTCAGCACGTACCGTACGGCGCAACAGCCGGGACACCGGGGAAGGGGCAGCTGGGTTGACCACGCACGCACCGCAGACGGCGCACACGGTGACGTTGCCGGGCACGCTCGACGAGGCCGTGGCGGCGCTGGCCGCCATGCCCGCCGCCGTGCCCGTCGCGGGCGGCACCGATCTGATGGCCGCCGTCAACTCCGGGCTGCTGCGGCCCGCCGCACTCGTCGGCCTCGGCCGGATCACCGAGATCCGCGGCTGGCGCTACCTGGACGGCCACGCCCTGCTCGGCGCCGGACTCTCCCACGCCCGTATGGGCCGCCCCGACTTCGCCGCGCTCATCCCGGCGCTGGCCGCCGCGGCGCGCGCCGCCGGGCCGCCGCAGATCCGCAACGCCGGCACCCTCGGCGGCAACATCGTCACCGCCGCCCCCTCGGGCGACGCGCTGCCGGTGCTCGCCGCGCTGGAGGCCACGGTCATCATCGCCGGGCCCGAGGGCGCGCGCCGCGAGATCCCGGTCAGCCATCTGCTGGCCGGGGTCGAGATGCTGCGCCCCGGCGAACTCGTCGGCTTCGTACGCGTGCCGATCCTGCACGCCCCCCAGGCCTTCCTCAAGGCCACCGGGCGCACCGGCCCGGGCCGGTCCACGGCCTCGTGCGCCGTCGTGCTGGACCCGGCGCGGCGGGGTGTGCGCTGCGCGGTCGGCGCGGTCGCGCCCATGCCGCTGCGGCCGCTGGAGGCCGAGCGCTGGGTCGCCTCGCTCATCGACTGGGACGGCGACCGGGGGCGCCTCGACCCGCAGGTGACGGCGGCCTTCGGCGAGTACGTGGCCGCCGCCTGCATTCCCGACCCGGCTCCGCCGGCGGACGGCTCCGAGCCGGTGCCCCTGCCGCCCGCCGCCATCCATCTGAGGCGTACGGTGGCAGCCTTGGCCCGCCGAGCATTGGGGAGGGCACTCGCGTGAGTGACGAACAGCAGCCGCACCGGCCGGAGCCCGGGAGCGGGTGGCAGCCGATGCCACACGGCCCCGAGTACGACGCGGAGGCCACGGGGTTCGTGCAGCTGCCGCCCGACCACTCGCTTCAGGACCCGGCCGCCCTCGCGGGCGGGTGGGACCCGCTCGCGGCCCCCGGCACCGGCTACACCCCGCCGCCCATGACGGGTGGTCCGGGCGCGCCCTCGGAGGGCGGCCAGTGGCAGCCGACGGCCCACGCCCCTGGTTCCGGGACCGGGCACTGGGCCGTGCCGATGGAGGCCGGCGCGGACGACTCCGGCCAGTGGACCCAGCCCGGCCCGGCGGGCGGATCCGGCGATACGGGCGAGTACGCGTACGGCGAACACCAGAACCCGCACGCCCCACACGGCGCACATGACCCGCACGGCCCGCACACGACCGCGCAGTGGCATATGCCCGGCGCGGGGCAGCCCGGTCAGCCGGGCCAGACTGGGCAGACCGGTCAGACCGGCCAGTGGTCGATCCCGTTCGCCGCCGACGACGGCGTCGACGAGACCGGCGTGTACCAGGTGAACGACCCGACGGCCGCGGCCCAGTGGCAGGTGCCCGAGTCGGCCGACGGCCAGTGGGCCGTCCCGGCCGCGGGTGACGACGGGGTCGACGAGAGGTCGACGCATCCGTACGGGGCGCAGGACACCGCGCAGTGGACGATGCCCTTCGCGGGCGGCGCACAGGAGCAGCAGGGCCTGCACCAAGACCAGCCGCAGGGCGAGCCGGGGCAACCTGGCCAGCCCGGTCAGCAGCACGGCCAGACCGGTCAGTGGTCGATTCCGGTGGCCGGTGACGACGGCTCCGCCGAGGAATCCGGCGAGTACGCGCTCGGCGACCACGCCGTCCGCCGCGCCCCCGCGGCCCCGACGCAGCAGGGCAGGGGCCCCGCCCGGCGGCGCCTGAGGCTGCCCGGCGGCGCCGACGTGCCCGTCGAGCACCGCGGCGCCCCCACCCCGCCGCACGGCAGCACCGCCGCGTCCGGCGCGCTGTCCACTCCGGCGGCGGGCACCGAGGTGCCCGAGGTGGACGACTGGCCCGAAGAGTTGACGCACGGCGGCCAGGGCCGCCCGGCCGGGTCCGACGGCGGCCATACGGGCCAGACGACCCCGCCGCACGGCGTGGCGCCCGTGGGTGTCCGTGGCGGGTTCGTCGATGACGGTGCCGAGGGTGCCGACGGGTACGAAGCCCATGGCGCTCTGGCGGGCGAGGGCGTGGCCGGGCCGGAGGCCCATGCGGGCCTGGCGACCCCGCCGCACGGCGTGGCGCCTGCGGGTGGCCGTGGCGGGTTCGTCGATGACGGTGCCGACGGTGACGGCGGCTTTGACGGCCATGGCGGTCCGGCGGGCGAGGGCATGGCCGGGCCCGAGGAGCACGCGGGCCCCGCGACCCCGCCGCACGGCGTCGCGGCCGACGGCGCTCCCGAGGCCCCCCAGCCCCCCGCGGACCCCGGACACGCCGGGGACGCGGCCGAGTTGGCGCTGGACAGCCAGGGCGTGCCCCTCGCCCAGCCCGACCCGTCGGCCGAGGCCCCCGAGCCCGCCGACGGCGAGGCGCAGCCCACGGTGGAGGCGGCCATCGAGGCCCCCGCCGAGCAGCCCGCCGCCGCCCAGACCGACACCCCCGACACACCGGATGCACCGGGCACACTCGACACGCCGGATGCCCAGGCGGAGCCGCATGCGGCCCCCCAGGCCGACAGCGAGCACCCCAGCGCCTCGTACGTCCTGCACGTCAACGGCACCGACCGCCCCGTCACCGACGCCTGGATCGGCGAGTCGCTGCTGTATGTGCTGCGCGAGCGCCTGGGCCTGGCCGGGGCCAAGGACGGCTGCTCGCAGGGCGAGTGCGGGGCCTGTTCCGTCCAGGTCGACGGGCGGCTGGTCGCCTCGTGCCTGGTGCCCGCCGCGACCGCCGCGGGCTGTGAGGTCCGTACGGTCGAGGGCCTGGCCGTGGACGGGCAGCCCTCGGATGTGCAGCGCGCGCTGGCCGCCTGCGGCGCGGTGCAGTGCGGGTTCTGCGTACCGGGCATGGCCATGACCCTGCACGACCTGCTGCAGGGCAACCACTCCCCGACCGACCTGGAGACCCGGCAGGCGATCAGCGGCAACCTGTGCCGCTGCTCCGGCTACCGCGGGGTGGTCAACGCGGTCCGCGAGGTCGTCGCGGGCCGGGAGGCGGCGGCCGCTGCCGAGGCGGAGGAGGCCGCGGCGGCGGACGACGGGCAGGACGCTGCCGGCCGCATTCCGCACCAGGCGGGCCCGCCGGGGATACACGGCACCGGCGACGGCGGCTTCGACGGCAGCGGCAGCGGGAGGGCGACGGCATGACTGGAATCGCGGACGGCACCGGCGCCGCCACCGCCACCCCCGCCGCCGGGGTCCCCCTCACGCCCAAGGAGCCGCCGACCATCGGCCTGGGGATGTCGCTGCAGCCCGCGGACGCGGCGGCCAAGACCTCCGGCACCTTCCCGTACGCCGCCGACCTGTGGGCCGAGGGGCTGCTGTGGGCCGCCGTGCTGCGCTCCCCGCATCCGCACGCCCGTATCGTCTCCATCGACACCGCGCCCGCCGCCCAGATGCCGGGCGTACGGGCCGTGGTGACCCACGCCGACGTGCCCGGCGACGCCGCGCACGGCCGCCGCGTCGCCGACCGCCCCGTCTTCGCCAAGGACCTGGTCCGCCACCACGGCGAGCCGATCGCCGCGGTCGCCGCCGACCACCCCGACACCGCCCGGCTGGCCGCCGCGGCCATCGCCGTCGAGTACGAGGTGCTGGAGCCGGTCACCGACCCCGAGCAGGCGTTCGGGGCCGAGCCGCTGCACCCCGACGGCAATCTGGTCCGCCACATCCCGCTGAGCTTCGGCGACCCGGACGTGGTCGGCGAGGTCATCGTCGAGGGCCTGTACCGGATCGGCCGGCAGGACCCGGCGCCCATCGGCGCCGAGGCGGGCCTGGCCGTGCCGCGCCCCGACGGCGGCGTGGAGATCTACACCGCCTCCACCGACCCGCACGCCGACCGCGACCTGGCCGCCGCCTGCTTCGGCCTGGAGCCGGAGCGGGTCAAGGTCGTGGTCACGGGCGTGCCCGGCGCCATGGGCGAGCGCGAGGACCCCGGTATGCAACTGCCGCTGGGCCTGCTCGCGCTGCGCACCGGCCACCCGGTCAAGCTCGCCGCGACCCGCGAGGAGTCCTTCCTCGGCCACGCCCACCGCCATCCGACCCTGCTGCGCTACCGCCACCACGCCGACGCCGAGGGCAAGTTGGTGAAGGTCGAGGCGCAGATCCTGCTGGACGCGGGCGCGTACGCGGACTCCTCCGGGGACGCGCTGGCCGCCGCGGTGTCCTTCGCCTGCGGCCCGTACGTCGTACCGCACGCGTTCATCGAGGGCTGGGCGGTGCGCACCAACAACCCGCCCTCCGGCCATGTCCGCGGCGAGGGCGCGATGCAGGTGTGCGCCGCGTACGAGGGCCAGATGGACAAGCTGGCGGCCAAGCTGGGCCTCGACCCGGCCGAGATCCGGCTGCGCAACGCCATGGCGACCGGCGATCTGCTGCCCACCGGCCAGACCGTCACCTGCCCGGCCCCGGTCGCCGAACTGCTGCGCGCCGTACGGGACACCCCGCTGCCCCCGCTCCCCAAGGACGACCCCGAGGAGGAGTGGCTGCTGCCCGGCGGCCCCGAGGGCGCGGGCGATCCGGGCGCGGTGCGGCGCGGCGTCGGCTACGCCCTGGGCATGGTGCACATGCTCGGCGCGGAGGGGGCCGACGAGGTCTCCACGGCCACGGTCAAGGTCGTCGGCTCGGTGGCCACCGTCATCTGCGCCGCCGTCGAGACCGGCCAGGGGTTCACCACCCTGGCCCGCCAGATCGTCCAGGAGGTCCTGGGCATCGAAGAGGTGCATGTCGCACCGGTCGACACCGACCAGCCCCCGGCCGGGCCCGCGGCGCGCGGCCGCCACACCTGGGTGTCGGGCGGCGCGGTGGAACGGGCCGCGAAGATGGTCCGCACCCAGCTGCTGCAGCCGCTCGCGCATAAGTTCGGCATGTCGACGGAGCTGTTGACCATCGCCGACGGCAAGATCACCTCGTACGACGGGGTGCTCAGCACGACCGTCGACGAGGCCCTGGAGGGCAAGGAGCTGTGGGCCACCGCGCAGTGCCGCCCGCACCCCACCGAACCGCTGGACGAGACGGGCCAGGGCGACGCCTTCGTGGGTCTGGCCTTCTGCGCGATCCGCGCCGTGGTCGACGTGGACATCGAGATCGGCGCGGTGCGCGTGGTGGACATGACGATCGCCCAGGACGTGGGCCGGGTGCTCAACCCCCGCCAGCTGGCGGCCCGGATCGAGGCGGGCGTCGCCCAGGGCATCGGCGCGGCCCTCACCGAGAATCTGCGCACCTCCCGCGGCGTGGTCCGGCACCCGGACCTCACCGGCTACACCCTGCCGACCGCCGTGGACGTCCCCGACATCCGTATCGTCAAACTCGTCGAGGAACGGGACGTGGTCGCCCCCTTCGGCGCCAAGGCCGTCAGCGCGGTGCCGGTGGTCACCACCCCGGCGGCGGTGGCCGCGGCGGTCCGCTCGGCGTCCGGCCGCCCGGTCAACAGGCTGCCGATCCGGCCTCAGGCGGCAGTCGTCAACAGAGCCTGACCACGGGCTGAGCCTGATCACGGGCTGAGCCTGATCACGGGCTGAGGGGGATTTGAGGGGGCTGTTGAGCGCGCGCATCCTGGTCGCGGAGGACGACGAGAAGCAGGCGCGGCTGATCCGGATCTATCTGGAGCGGGAGGGGAACGCCGTCCAGACCGTCCACGACGGCCGCTCGGCGATCGACCGGGCCAGGACCACCCGCCCCGACCTCATCGTGCTCGACGTGATGCTGCCGCAGGTCGACGGCCTGGACGTATGCCGCATCCTGCGCACCGAGTCCCAGGTGCCGATCCTGCTGCTGACCGCGCGCGCCACCGAGGAGGACATGCTCCTCGGGCTCGACCTCGGCGCCGACGACTACATGACCAAGCCGTACAGCCCCCGGGAGCTGACCGCCCGCGTCAGGGCCCTGCTGCGGCGGTCCCGGGCCACCTCGGGGGAGCCGACGGTCATCCGGGCCGGGGCGCTGGAGATCGACACCGCACGCTACGAGGTGCGGCTCGCGGGCGAGACGATCGCGCTGACGGGTAAGGAGTTCGCCATCCTGGCCCTGCTGGCGGGCGAGCCGGGGCGCGCCTTCACCCGGGCGCAGATCATCGACCGGGTCTTCGGCTTCGAGCAGGACGTATTGGAGCGCACCGTGGACGCGCATGTGATGAACCTGCGCCGCAAGCTGGAGCGCGGGCCGGGGGCGCCCCGCATGGTGGAGACCGTCTACGGGCGCGGCTACCGGCTGGCCGACCCGGACTCGGACGCCGACCCGGGCCCGGACTCGGACGCCGACCCGGGCCCGGACTCGGACGCCGACCCGGGCCCGGACGCCGACCCGGGCCCGGACCCGATGCCGAGCCCGGGCCCCGCGCGATGAGCTTCCGGCTGCGGGCGCTCGCCCTCGTCATGCTGCTCGTGATCGCCGCCACCGCGGCCACCGCCTGGCTGACGCTGCGCCAGGCCACGCGGCAGGCGAACGAGACCGCCGCCGCGGACCGGGCTGATATCAACCGGATCACCGGCGAGCTGCGCCAGTACGGCCTGCGGCACGGCACCTGGGACGGCGTCGCGTCCGCCGTGCGCGAACTGGCCGCCGACACCGGGCAGCGCATACAGGCCTCCACCACGACCGGCTCCGGTGCCCCGCTGGCCGACTCGGACGTGCTGATGGGTCATAAGCCCCGCAAGACCGGCACGGGCGCACCGCTCCTGGTGGACCCGCGCCCCGAGTTGCGGCTGCCCGAGGGGCTGGTTCCGGTGGCGGCGTTCAAGCTCACCGCTACCGAGATCGCCAAATACCGCTCCGGGACGGCGTACGCGGCGTGTCTGACCCGCAACGGCTTCGAGGTGACGGTCGGGCGGGACGACCACGGCGTGCCGACGTACGCGGCGGGCCGGAAGACGGGAAGCGGCGGCACATCGGCGTCGCGCGGGTCCTGCCGGCGTCCGAAGCCGACATCGGCGCAGTACGCCCGGTACGCAAAGGCCGCGAGGCCCTGCCTGTCGGCCACGGACGAGGGCATCGCCCCGTGCCTCCAGCGGGTCTTCGCCGAGCAGATCAGCGACGCCGCCCCGCCGCCCCTCCAAGTCCGCCTCGGCGCCCTCGACGAACCGCCGTCCGCCCTCGCCGCCGCGCCCGCGGTCACCGTGGCCGTAGCCGTCGCGGTGGCGGCCATCCTCGGCGCGCTGCTGCTCAGCCGGACGGTGCTCCGCCCCGTCAGCGCCCTGACCGCCGCCTCCCGCGGCCTCGGCGAGGGCGACCTGGCCCGGCGGGTGTCCGTGACCGGCCGGGACGAGATCGCCGAACTCGGCCGCTCCTTCAACCGCATGGCCGCGTCGCTGCAGGACAGCGAGGAGCGTCAGCGCCGGCTCGTGGGCGACGTCGCCCACGAGCTGCGCACCCCGCTGGCCAATCTGCGCGGCTATCTGGAGGCGCTGCGCGACGGGGTCGTCGACCCGGAACCCGAGCTGTTGGACTCGCTCCACGAGGAGGTCCTGCTCCAGCAGCGGATCGTCGACGACCTACAGGACCTGGCGCTCGCCGAGGCGGGCGCGCTCAGCTACCACCGCGACCACATCGATCTGGGCGAACTGCTGGAGACCTGCCGCACCGCCCACCGGGCCCAGGCCGAGCGCGCCAGGGTCGCCCTCACCGTCGAGACGCCGGGCGGCGACCCCGTGTACGCGCACGCCGACGCGGACCGGCTGCGGCAGGCCATCGGCAATCTGGTGAGCAACGCCGTACGGGCCACCGGGCCCGGCGGCACCGTTCGGCTGTCCCTGGCGCGTCGCGGCGCGGGGGCCGTGGTCCAAGTCGGCGACACCGGGCACGGCATCCCCGCCGAGCATCTGCCGCACGTCTTCGACCGCTTCTGGCGGGCCGACGCCGCGCGGGGGAGGGCCACCGGCGGCAGCGGGCTCGGGCTGTCCATCGCCCGCCAGATCGTGAAGGACCATCAGGGGATGATCGGGGTGGAGAGCGCGGCCGGGGTCGGCACGACGTTCACCATCGAGCTCCCCACGACCGCCGCGCCCACCGCTTGACGCGGGACCCGCTCAGGACCCGGCGAGGGCCTGGGTCGGGGCCAGCCGTCCGGCCCGTATCGCCGGATACAGCCCGGCCAGGGCTCCGATGGCGAGCGTCACCCCGACCCCGGCCCCCGTGGCCCACAGCGGCACCTCGGTCGGCCAGCCCCGCACCCCCGCGTACACGGCGGTGATGCCCGTGCCCAGCACCGCCCCGGCCGCCCCGCCCAGCGCGCACAGCAGCAGCGACTCGGTGACGAACTGCCCCCGGATCTGCCCGCTGGTGGCGCCCAGCGCCCTGCGCAGCCCGATCTCCGGGCGGCGCTCCAGCACGGAGATGACCATGGTGTTGCCCACCCCCACGCCCCCCACGAGCAGAGCCACCCCGCCGAGCCCCAGCAGCAGCCCGGTCAGCGTCGACTCGGCCGCCTCGCGCGCGGCCAGCGCGTCCGAGGGCCGCGAGACCACCACCTGATTCGGATGCTCGGGGTTCGCGGTCGCCGCGAGCACGTCCCGTACGGCCGTCACCCGGTCTTCCTCCGTGCGGACATACACGGTCGACGGGTGGCCGTCGAAGCCCAGGTACCGCTGGGCCGCGGGCCAGCCGACCAGCGCCGCCTGGTCGATCTCGGGCGCGAGCGGCACCGGGTCCACGATGCCCACCAGCGAGAACCACGTGCCGCCCAGCCACAGCCGGGTGCCCGGGGTGTGCACGTCCAACCGCCGGGCCGCCTGCCGGCCGAGCACCACCCCCGGGTACTCGGCGGTGGCCGAGTCCAGCCACCTGCCCGTACGGACCTTCCCGCCCACCGACGCGAGCAGCCGCGGTTCGGCCGCCAGCACCTCGATGCTGCCGGTGCGCCCGCTGGGCATGTGCTCGTTCCGGTACACCTTGGCGTCCTTGACCGCGCCCGTCGCCGCGACCTGTAGCACCGGGCCGATCCGCCGGATCATCGCCGTGGACTCCTCGGGCAGCTGGGAGCTTTGGCCCGTGGACTGGCTGGGGGAGACGCGCAGCAGATTGGTGCCGAGCCGGTCCAGACGGCGGTCCACCTCGGCCCGCCCGGACATGGAGATCCCGACGACCGCGAGCATCGCGGCCACGCCGATCGCGATGCCCAGCGCGGACAGGAGCACGCGCAGCGGGCGGGTGCGCAGACCGGTGCCACCCAGGCGGACGACGTCGGCGGGCCGCAGCCGGGCCGGTCGCAGTCCCCGGCTCATGGCCGCCTCCCGAAGACCGCCGGGTGCGCCGGGCCCGCCGCATCCGCCCTGCCGGGCTCATCCGCCCTGCCGGGCTCATCCGCCCTGCCGGGCTCATGTGCCCCGCTGTCGGCGACGATCCGCCCGTCGTGGATCTCCACCCGCCGGTCAAGCGCCGCGGCCAGCTCCCGATCGTGGGTGATCACCACCACCGTCGTACCGGCCGCGTGCAGCTCCCGCAGCAGCTCCAGCACCGCCGCGCCCGAGGCCGAGTCGAGATTGCCGGTCGGCTCGTCGGCCAGCAGCAGCGCCGGCTCCCCGATCACCGCCCGCGCCACGGCGGCCCGCTGGCGCTCGCCGCCGGACAGCTGATGGGGCAGATGGCCGGACCGGTGGGCCAGCCCCACCCGGGCCAGCGCCGCCGAGGCCCTGCGGCGGCGCTCCCGCAGGGGCACGCCCGCGTACAGCAGCCCGTCGGCGACCGTGTCGAGCACCGGCACGCCCACCGCCAGGTGGAACTGCTGGAACACAAAGCCGATCCGCTGCGCGCGCAGCGCGGACAGCTCCCGGTCGGACAGCCACGCCACGTCGTGGCTGTCGATGGTGACCCGCCCGGCGGTCGGCCGGTCGAGCGTGCCCATGAGGTGCAGCAGACTCGACTTCCCGGAGCCGGACGGGCCCACGACGGCGACCAGTTCCCCGGAGCGGACGAGCAGATCGGCGTCACGGACCGCCGCGACCCCGCCGGGGTAGGTCTTCGTGACCCCCTCGAAGACGACTACGGGCCTCATTCGGGGATCCTCACCTTCAGGCCCTCACGCACGCTGGCCCCGCTCACCTCGACCTTGCCGTTCGCGAACAGACCGGTCTTGACGGCGACGAAGCGACTGCCCTTCCCGTCCCCGTCGGCACCCCCGGCGTCGGCGATTTCCAGCCCGTGGCCGCCCTCGGCGAGCGCCACCAGGGCGGCCACGGGAACGGTCAGGACGTTCTCGCGCTTGCGGCCGACGTAGCGGACGGTCACCGGGGTGCTGTTCAGCCGCCCCAGGGCCTCCTGGTCCTCGATGCGGATGAGGACAGGAACCTTGGCGTTCTTGGCCGCGTCCCCGTTGCCGCCCCCGTCTCCGCCCTCGCCGCCCCCGTCGCCCTGTGCCGGGGAGGCGTCCTGCCCGACCTCCGCCACCCGGCCCTTGACCGTATGCCCGTCCGGCAGCTCGACGGTCACCCGATTGCCGCGCTCCGCCCAGCCGGTCTCCCCGGCCGGTGCCTCGACGGTCACTGAGCGTGCGGTGCTCGTGTAGGTCAGCACATTCCCCGTGGCCCGGGCGCCCACCCGGACGCTCGTGCGGGCGATCCGGATCGGCCCGGACACGTACGCGATGTCCCCGGTCCTCACCTTGCCGGTCCTGGGCCTGCCCAGGTCCCTCTGCCAGCGCTTGACCGCATCGGCGGTCAGTTGGGAGTACGTGTCGTCCACGGTGAAGCCCGAGTAGCCGAGCATGGCCAGGTTGGACTCGAACTGCTTGACGTCCAGGCCCCGGAGGGGCCGGTCCCGGTCCCGGCCCACCGCCAGCTCCCGGTACATCGGCAGGTCCCCGTACAGCAACACGACGGGCTTCTCGTCCACCCGCAGCAGCGTCTGGCCGCGCGTGACGGTCTTCTCGGCCTTCGGCAGCCAGGTGATGGTGCCCTCCGCCCGTGTCTCGAACGGCACCTCCGGCCCGTGGTCCAGCGTCCCGTCGACCGCCGTCTCTTCGACCAGCGTGCCGCGGGTGACCCGTACCGTTCTGTCCCCGCGCCCGGAGTCCGACCCGCCGGAGTCCGAGCCGTCCCCGCCGCCGAGCCCCAGCGCGCCGACCACCGCCACGGCGGTGACCGCCACGGCCCCCGCCGCCACCAGGACGGACCTGCGCCCGATGCCCATCAGCCCTTGCCCTTACCGGGGTTGACCGGGTCCCCGATGATCGGCGCACAGATGCGGATGGCCCGTTTGGCGCGGGCCGACGTCGGGTCCCACGACATCTTTCCGTCATTCTGGAAGTCCTCGTCGGAGTAGCCGTCGTCGCCCACGTCCGGGGCCTCGGGAACCCCGTTCTCCTGCATGCACTTCGCGTAGCGCTTCCTGGTCGCGATCTCCTTGGCGGACAGCTTCGGCCTCTCCTGCCGCTCCAGCTCCTCGGGCACCGGGAGCGAGAACTTCTCGCACTTCACCTGGGCCCGGGTGAACTTCGGGTCCGCCTTCAACTCCCGCGCGTCGCCGAAGTCGATGTGGCCCTTCGCATCGGGGTCGGGGACCTCAAGCCCCTCCTCGCGGAGACACTTGACGAACCTGCGCTGCCCCTCGACGTACCGCGCGATCTCGCCGTCCCCGGCCTTCGACGAACCGGCCTTGGTCCTTCCGTCCCCCGCCGAGGCCACCTCGTCCCCGCCTCCGCCGCCCCCACCACAACCGCTCAGCCCCAGCGCCACCACCGACACCACCACGGCCGGCCACGCCCGAGCCGCGAACCGTCGCCGCGCACATGCCTTCATGGACACAGATCCCTCAATCACTCGTGACCGCCCGGACGCTGGTGCGGCCGGGCGGGCTCGAACGTATGAGGGGCCCTATGAAGAACCTATGAAGAAGCCATCAAGAACCGACGCGGGAGCCGCCACCGCCACGCGTCACCGCCGTACATCACCGCCGTACATCACTGCATCCAGGCGCTGAAGGCCTGCTGGGTCGCCGTGCGCAGCAGCTCGTCCTCCACCGCCCGCAGCGTGCCCCCGGCGGCCACCGGCGACGCCCCGTACGGCCGCCCCTTGGCACGCCACAGCTCCTTGGCGTCCGGCGTGGCGACCAGGCACTGCGAGCGCAGGTCCCCGGCGATCCAGAGCATGCCGCGGCCGTCGGGCGTACCGTGCCATACGGTGTCGGGCACGGCCGAGTCCAGCTCCCGGGCGACGCTGCCGTCGGGCGCCAGCAGCAGGATCAGCCGCTGGTGGTCCTTCGTCTCCTCCAGCTGACACGGCCAGGCCTGGAACGGGTGGCTGAGGGCGACGGTGAGCTTCGGCGCGGTCACGGCGAGGCCGACCGCACCGCCAAGACCGGAGAAGAACGCCAAGGTCCCCGCCAGGCCGGCCACGGCCACGCCCGCGTTCAGCGAGACCGGCACCACCCACTTCACGGCGGCGACGGTCGCCGCCACCATCACCACGGCGAACAGCATGCCGTTGCGGGCCGCGGTCCTCTCGCGCCGCAGCCGCTCGTAGACCCCCGGATGGGTCGCCGCCGTTCCGCCCGACACCTGATATCCGTACTCGTCCGCCAGCATGATGCCCCTCCGTCCGTCGCCTTGCGGCCCTGGAAGGGATGTTGACGGGGCGCGGTGGCGCCCTGCCAGGTTCTTCAGGCGTCCCGGACAGTCCCGGACACCCCAAGGCATGGCAGGGCGCCTGGCCTCACCATATGTCCGGGGTCGGGACCGCCTGGCCGAAGTCGCCGATCCGCAGCGCGTCGGTGGGTATCGCCCAGTGCATCCAGCCGCCGTCGCCGCCGATGGACCACTCTTCGTGCCCGGACAGCTGAAGCAGATGGTGGTAGCGGTTCGGGTCCTTGCCGAACGGCACCATCGGCGAGCTGCCGGTGGGGAACTGGGGCCTGCCGAAGGCCATGTCCTCGGAGTCGAGCGCGCCCGGCCGCTCCGACCACTCGGTGAGCCGATTCTCCACATAGTCGCCGGGCATGGCCCTGGCCATGTCGTCGGCGTCGGGCCCCACATCGAAGCCGTTCCAGGCAGGATCCCAGGTGTCGGGGAACGCGAACCCGGGCTTCGCCGCCCACGGGATCGGCTCGAAGACGCTCGACCGGGCGGGCGGTTCCGTCTCGACGGCGTGCGCGAAGCGGGCCGGGATGACGCTGCTCACCTCGGCCTCGTAGTGGCTGTATTTCTGCATCAGGTCGTAGGAAACGGGGTCGTGCTGCTCGGATTCGGTGTCGAGATAGAAGAAGTTGAGCAAGCCCGTCCCGGCGGGGAGGACATCGCCGAGCCAGGGGGAGAGGGTGTCGGCGTCGAGGACGGCGATCAGGCTCAGCGGAAAGCCGTCACAGGTCGGCCAAGGAGTGCCCGGTTCGAGCATCGCTCTGCCCCCGAAGCGACTGTGCCCGGCGGCCTCCCCGGGGTTCTCGGCCGCGGTGAGCGCGAAACCCGGCCGGGCCAAGTCCACGTAGCGGGCGGCGAGTTCCGGGCCCAGGCGCTCGGCGCAGAAATCGCGAAGGGCGGAGAGTGTGCTCTCTGGATCCATGGCCGCATTCAAGCACCCGCCCCCGACAGGCCGCCCCCGACAGGCCCGTCTCCCGGCGCGAACGCTATCGGCTCCGCCCGACAAGTAGGGGGTGTGACAGTCCACTTGGGCGGTCGGAGACGGAGGCCCTGTGACCAGGGAACAACATACGGACGATACGGACGGCGAGCTGCTGCGGCGCTCGCAGCGGGACCCGACCGCGTTCGAACCGCTGGTGGCCCGCCACTCGGCGGCGCTGCACGGCTATCTCGTACGGCGTGCCCCGGGCGCGGCGGACGACCTGCTGTCGGAGCTGTGGCTGCGCGCGTACGCGAGCCGGGACGGCTTCGACGCGGCGCGCGGGACGGCCAGAGCCTGGCTGTTCGGGGTGGCCCGAAACGTCCTGGCGGCGCACTGGCGCCGACTGGAGACCGAGGCGCCGCCGGGCTCGGCGCGGTTCGCGGAGGGCATCGCCAGCGACCCGTGGCAGGCCGTCGACCAGCGGCTGGACGCCGCGGCGGTCGCGCCGGTGCTGCGCCACGCGCTGACCAAACTGCCCGCCGTCGAACGGGAGTTGCTGCTGCTCATCGCCTGGGAGCAGCTCACCCCCACCGAGGCCGCCTCGGTCATCGGTGTCCCTCCGGGCACCGCCCGCTCCCGGCTGCACCGCGCCCGTACCCGGCTGCGCGAGCGGCTCGGCGCCCTCGTCTCCTCCGCCCAGATGTCCAAGACAGGAGAATCCGCATGACCCGCACCGACACCTTCGGTTCCGACACCTTCGGTTCCGACCGCCCGCAGGACCACCTCGACTTCCCCGGAGCGGAGACCCTGATGGCCGCCGGCCGGGTGGCGCCGCCGAAGGCCGAGACCGTGGCGGCGGCGCAGGCCGTCGTCCGCGCGGCGATCGAGCGGGACGCCGAGGTCGCCGCTCTCACCCCTGCCGCCGGCACCCCCGCCGCCGGCACCCCGTCGGCCGCGCGCCCCCGCCGCCGCGCGGGCTTCGCCGGGCTGTTCTTCCGCCCCCGCGTCGTGGTCACGGCGCTGGCCGCGGCCGTTGCCGCCGGGGTCATCGCCTACCCGGCCCTCACCGCGACCGACAGCGCACCGTCGCAGCCCCCGCGGGCCGTCTCGGCCAAGGCGTTCCTCAACGACATGGCACAGGTCGCGGCCGCCACCCCCGCCACCAAGGCCCCGTACTGGAAGACCAGCCTCACCGTCACCGTCCCGGCGGACGGCGAGAAGGAGCGCACCCACACCAGGTATCTGGACCGGAAGGGGAAGTCCACCGAGGTGAACCCGGACGGGTCCACCCAGGTCACCCTCACGGCCCGCGCATACGCCGTCGGTGACCGGACCCTCGGCTGGAACCAGCTCGACAAGCTCCCCACCGACCCCAAGGCCCTCGCCGCGCTGCTGCCCTCCCCCAACTCCGCCGACGGCAAGGCCAAGAGCACCTTCGACAACGCCACCGCCCTCCTCGGCGAGTCCCCGGCGCGCCCCGACCTGCGCGCCGCGCTCTACCGCGTCCTGGCCGGCCTCCCCGGCGTCGAGGTCGCCGGCCCCGCCAAGGACGCCACCGGCCGCACGGGCACGGCCCTGGAGTGGACCACCGACTCCGGCACCCTCCGCCTGATCGTCAACCCCAGGACCGGAGACCTCCTGGAGGAGACGGAGACCGCCCCCAGGACCGGCGCCCTCCAGGCCCGCTACACCTACCTGTCCAACGCCCCCGCGGACAGCATCGGCTGATCCCTGGCCCGCCTGCCGCGCCCGGGGGCTCAGGGCGCGGCGAGGTGTCCCTGGCCGGAGTCGGCGCATCGCGGGGGTATGCCACCGGCGACGGCCAGGGCGCGCCGCCGGCGTGACGTTCGTACGGGGCGCACCTGACCACGCGGGCGGACGCGTCGGCCGCGAGAATGTGCTCCATGCCGCCTCACCACCTGCGCTTCTTCTTCGAAGCCGGCGTCCCGCACACCCCGCTGTGGCCGGACGACGTCGACAGCCCGTACGGCTCCCCCTGCGAGCTGGAACGACTGCCGATCAGCCCGGCCACCCAGGCCGAACTGGCGAGGCTGTGCGAGTGGTACCAGTCGTCCCTCGACTGGGATTACCCACCGGATCCGTCGCCGTGGCCCCAAGAGGAATGGGACCGGTTCGGACAGCAGGCGGACGCGGCATTGGCCGCCCTGCGCCGGGAGTTGGGCGAAGGATGGACGGTCGAGGACCGGCGCTGACCGGCCGCCCCGGGGCACCGCCGCCCGCCGATGGGCCGCTAGTAGGATCGGGCCCATGGCCCTGACCATGAGCGACGTGGACCGGTTCGAGGCATCCAGGCCCCGTCTGGAGGCCATCGCCTACCGCCTCCTCGGTTCCGCGAGCGAGGCCGAGGACGCCGTGCAGGAGGCGTTTCTGCGCTGGCAGGCCACCGACGTCGACCGTATCGAGGTCCCCGAGGCCTGGCTGACGAAGGTCCTCACCAACCTGTGCCTCAACCAGCTCACTTCGGCCCGCGCGCGGCGCGAGACCTATGTGGGCCAATGGCTCCCCGAGCCGCTGCTCGCCGGGGACGTGATGCTCGGCCCGGCCGACACCGCCGAGCAGCGCGAATCGGTCTCGTACGCGGTCCTCACCCTCATGGAGCGCCTGTCCCCCAACGAGCGGGCGGTGTACGTGCTGCGGGAGGCCTTCGACTACCCGCACCGGGAGATCGCCGAGATCCTGGACATCACCGAGGCCTCCAGCCAGCAGATCTTCCACCGCGCCAAGAAGCATGTCGCGGACGGCCAGGCCCGTACCGAGGTCGACGAGGCCGCCGCCCGGCGGATCGTCGAGGAGTTCCTCGCGGCCGCCACCAGCGGCCGGACCGAGCCGCTTGTGCGGCTGCTCACCCAGGACGCCATCGCGATCGGCGACGGCGGCGGGAAGATCCCGGCCCGCACCAAGCCGTTCGAGGGCGCCGTCGCGGTCGCGAAGTTCATGTGGGGCCTGTTCAAGCCCAGCAAGGCCAAGCGCGCCTATGCCGGCGGCTCACCCGAGGTCTACGCCACGACCGCCAACGGCGACCCCGCCGTCGTGGCGGTCGTCGACGGCCGGGTCGTCGGCGTCGTGTGCCTGGAGGTCACCGCCGAGGGCATCGCCGCGTTCCGTAACCAGGTCAACCCCGACAAGCTCGAACGTGCGAGCGAGCAGTGGGCGGCCGTCGACCACGGGGAACCCCTGCTCCACGCCTTCTGATCCGCTGACCCGGTGTGAGGTGCTTCACATCGCCTTCCTGTCAGGAAACGGCGGGCCGCCCGGTTCAAGGGGCGACTCGCTGAAGACAGGAACGGACAGGAACAGACAGGAGCAAGGACATGCAGCACCGCATCATCGTCCTCGGAGCCGGATACACCGGAGCCAGCGCCGCCGGCCGCCTCGCCAAGCGGCTGCACCGCGAGGACGTCGCCATCACCCTCGTCAACGCCGAGCCCGACTTCGTCGAGCGCGTCCGGATGCACCAGCTGGCGGTCGGCCAGGACCTCAAGCTCCGGCCCTTCGACGAGATGTTCGCGGGCACGGGCGTCGAACTGAAGCTCGCGAGGGTCACCGGCGTCGACGTCGACCGTAAGACCGTCGCCGTCATCGACGCGAACGCCGCCGAGGAAGGGGAACTGGGGTACGACACCCTCGTGTACGCCCTCGGCAGCGGCTGGAACGACCAGGGCGTCCCCGGCACCGCCGAGCACGCTCATGAGGTCGCCGGCCGCCCCGGAGCGCTCCAGCTGCGCGAGCGCCTGGCCCGCCTGGGCGCCGGACAGTCCGTGGTCGTCGTCGGTGGCGGCCTCACCGGTCTGGAGGCCGCGACCGAGATCGCCGAGGCCCGCCCGGACCTCGCCGTCGCCCTCGCCGCCCGCGGCGGCCTCGGCGACTGGCTCTCGCCCAAGGGCCGCCGGCATGTGCGGAAGGTCTTCGACAAGCTCGGCATCACCGTGCACGAGCACAGCGCCGTCACCGCCGTCGAGGCCGACCGCGTCGCCACCGCCGACGGCAAGGCCATCCCGGCCGCGGTCACCGTGTGGACCACCGGCTTCGCGGTCCACCCGATCGCGAAGGCCACCACCCTGGAGGCCACCGGCACCGGTCAGATCGTGGTCGACGCGACCATGCGCTCGGTCTCGCACCCGGATGTGTACGCCATCGGTGACGCGGCCATGGTGATGGGCCCCGGCGACAAGCCGCTGCGGATGTCGTGCGCCTCGGGCGTCCCCACCGCGTGGCAGGCCGCCGACGCCATCGCGGCGCGCCTGACCGGCGGGAAGCTCCCGAACGTGTCGCCCCGCTACTTCAACCAGTGCATCTCGCTGGGCCGCAAGGAAGGCGTGATCCAGTACGTCACCGCCGACGACCGCGCCGTCCGGGCGGCCCTGACCGGACGGCTCGCCGCCGTCTACAAGGAGCTGGTCTGCAAAAGCGCGGCCTGGGGCGTCGCCAACCCGACGCTCGGGATGCCGAGCCGGCGCCGCCGCGTCGTACGGGAGCGGGCCCAGGCGGCATCGGCGGTCTGAAGGAGCGAGACCCGGCTACCGAGGGCTGCCGTGGAAGCAGGTCTCACCGTCGATCCGGACCGGCCGGCCGGGCGGCAGGGGCGGGTCCAAGGGCTCGCCCTCCGGAAGCCCCGACCAGTCGATGAGGAACGACGCGTTCAGGGGCTTGGCCGGGAAACGGGTGATGGGCTGTCCCGGTCGGTGGATCTCCAGGGTCAGCTTCAGCATGGTCGGGAGGTCTTCAGGGTCGAAGCCCCCGTTGTCGCAGGATTTCAGGGTCTCGTCGGCGTCGCGCCGCGCGGCGCCGACGGACCCGAAAACGCACGCTGTCGAGGACCACTCCGAGTTGCTGATCCGGGCCTCTTCGTGGACCAGGGCGAACGCGTAGCGGTCCGGGGACTCGGTGCCGTCGAAGTCGTCCTCCTCGGGCACCTCTTCGCCGAGTTCGCCGTGTTCGCCGAGTTCGGCGAGGCTGTCGCGCGCGACATGGTCCCCCGGGTCGCGCCGCAGGGCCTCCGCGTACGCGGCGACGGCGCCGTCGCGGTCGCCGGACCAGCACAGGGCGTGGCCCAGGTGGAGGGGTACGAGAGGGTCGCCGGGGTCGGCGTCCAGGGCGGCACGGGCCGTCTCGACCGCCCGGGAGGTCAGCTCCTCGCTGAGGCCGTCCTCGTCGTACTCCGCCATGTCGCCGAGGTACGGACCGTCGGTCCCGTCCGTCCAGGACCAGTCGCAGTCCAGCTCGTCGAGGGCGCACTGTTGGAGGGCCAGCGCGGCTATCGCCGAGCGTCCCACGGCGAGGGTGGCGGCGGTCTCCGCGTCGTCGGCGCTCAGCTTCCCCGCGACCGCGTCGTAGCAGCGGGCCGCCTCCGTGAGCAGGTGCGGGACCGTGCCCGTCTCGGCGCCGTCCGCCAGCCGCTCGCTGCTCTCACGGAGCAGCGAACTGGCCTTGATCAGCGAAGCGTTCGTCGCGTCATTGTCCGTCATGGACCGGCACGTTACTGCTCCGCGGAGGCGTGCCGTGCGGTGGCGTGGGCGAGGCCGCGTTCGATCCGGGTCAGCGCGTCGATGGCCTCGGTCTGCTGGTCGGGGGTCAGGCTGTCGGCGACGGAGCTTTCGAGTTCGGCCCAGACCTCCTCGACCTGGCGGCGCAGGGCGAGGCTGGTGGTGGTGGGTTCGATGATGAAGGCGCGTTTGTCGGTGGCGCAGGGGTGGCGGCGGACGAAGCCGGCGTGTTCGAGGCGTCGGATGGTGCGGGTCATGGTGGCCGCGTCGGAGCCGAGCAGGCGTACCAGATCGGCCTGGCGCTGGGGGCCGAGGTCCCACAGCTGCATCATGACCAGTTCCTGGCCGGGGTGGAGGCCGACGCGGCGCAGCAGCTGCGCGGCGAGCATGCGGTGCAGCCGGGCGACGCGGAAGATGGCGTGGGTCATGGCGCCGGCCTGGATGGAGGGCGGCATCGTCATCTCGGCCGTTGCCGCGGCTTCGGCGGCGGCCGACCCGCTGCCGGACCCGCTGCCGGACGTGTCCTTCGGCTGACTCATACGTGCCTCGCTGCGATGTCTAGCTGCCCGAGCAGGAACGAGCCTATCGCGCTCGCTGCCGATACGGGCTGAGCCCATGTGCGCTGGAGATCGCGGTAGAGCGGGGTGGGCGGTGACGCAGATCACAACTTTGCGGGAATGGTCTGGTGTGAGTTACTTGTTCGGACAGGTAATTGGTGCCGCACGCCGCGGCGCCCCTCCGTGAACAAGGAATGTGATCATGGCGACGGCATTCGACCCGTACGACCTGGGCGGCAAGCCCCTGGCCAACCGCATCGTGATGGCCCCGATGACCCGCAGCCGTGCGTACGGCCCCGGGGCGACCCCGACGGACCTGATGGCGACCTACTACGCGCAGCGGGCCGGCGCTGGGCTGATCGTCACCGAGGGCACCCAGCCGTCGGTGGTCGGGCAGGGCTACCCCGACACCCCGGGCCTGCACTCCACGGAGCAGGTCGCGGCCTGGCGCAAGGTGACCGACGCCGTGCACGACGAGGGCGGGGTGATCTTCGCGCAGCTGATGCACACCGGCCGTATCGGCCACCCCAGCCTGCTGCCGGACGACCAACTGCCGGTCGGCCCCTCCGCGGTGGCGCCGAAGGGACAGGTGTTCACCCATGAGGGCCCCAAGGACTTCGTCACCCCCAAGGAGCTGACCGAGGCCGAGATCGCCCGGACCGTCGAGGACTTCGCCACCGCCGCGCGCAACGCCGTGGCCGCCGGGTTCGACGGTGTGGAGATCCACGGCGCCAACGGCTACCTGGTCCACCAGTTCCTCGCCCCCAACTCCAACCGGCGCACCGACGCCTGGGGCGGCTCGGTCGACGGCCGTATCCGCTTCGCCGTCGAGGTGGCAACCGCCGTGGCCCAGGCCATCGGCGGCGAGAAGGTGGGCTTCCGTATCTCGCCCGGCAACCCCTACAACGACATCGCCGAGGACGACCTCCAGGAGACCTACGGCGCCCTGGTGGCACGGCTGGCCCCGCTGGGCCTCGCCTATCTGCACCAGATGGAGGCCCCGGGCGTACGTGACCTGGTCCTCCGTCTGCGCAAGGAGTGGCCCGGCACCTTCATCCTCAACCCGTTCACCGGCACCGACCCGACCGGCCCGGACGAGCTGGGTCTGGTGGAGGACGGCACGGCGGACCTGATCGCCTACGGCGCGCTCTACCTCGCCAACCCCGACCTCCCGGCCCGCCTCGCCGCCGGCGGCCCGTTCAACACCCCCGACCCCACCACCTCCTTCGGCGGCGACCACCGCGGCTACACCGACTACCCCGCTTTGGGCTGATACCTGCCCGAACAGCTAAGCGCTGCCGCGCCGCGGGAACCCGCACTCCCGTGGCGCGGCAGGCAGGAGGGACGGGTATGAACGCGCTGAACATCGTCGACGCCTATTTCGCGGCCTGGCGGGCCGACGCCCCCGACCAGCTGGAGCCGCTGCTCGCGGAGGACATCTCCGTCAAGGGGCCGCTGGGGCGGATCGAGGGGGCGAAGGAGTACCGGCAGGCACTCTCGTGGCTGTTCGGGATCACCCGTGATCTGGTGATCGTGAAGCAGTGGGTGGACGGCCCCGACGTACTGACCTGGTTCGATCTGCACGCGAACGATGAGGAGCCGGTGCCTGCGGTCAACTGGCTGCGGGTCGAGGGTGGTCGGATCACCCGCGTGCGCGTCGCTTTCGACCCGCGCCCCATTCTCCCGTCGGACGCCGCATAGCGTGAAGCCCCGGCCGGTTGGGCCGTCCACGCTCAGGCGGCACCCTGCCCCGCACGCCGTGTTGGGCTCAGAGGGGGAGAGTGGGCTCGGCCCACACCGTTTTGCAGATCAGCTCGGGCACCACACCCCAGCGGTCCGCCAACTCCTCCACGAGCAGCAGCCATGCCCCGACTCGCCGCCGGTCTCCCCGCGTCGGCGGACGGTCGGCAGCCGTTCCGTACGCGGATCCCGTACCTCGATACGGAGCGTCGCCGTCGGGCCGTTGGTCGCGACGGCCAGCGTGAGGCGGAAGTTCCGGCCCGGCGCGCGGCCGTGCGGCGCGGCGTTCGCGGCCAGTTCGGCGATGACGAGTGCCGCTGTTTCGTGTGGCAGCCCCCACGAGCGAAGTCGTTCGGTGGCCAGGAGGCGGGCCAGGCGGGCGCCCTTGCGGGTGGCGGAGAGCAGGACGGTGAAGTGGCGGGCGGTGGGCGGCGGGGCGGAAACGGAAGTGTCTGTTCGAGTGAAATGTCGGCTCATGTCACTCAGCGTGGCCGCGTGCATCTAGGCTGAAAAGTAGCGACGCCAATACGGGCGGTGACCGTCCGGTGGTGCTCCGGCTGCGGTCCGGCGCTTGTCCGGTCCGTACGCCGTGACGCGTGCTGGGCGGGCGACGTTGGGCACGGACGCGTCGGAGGTGGCAGTCATGAGTGAGGTCCAGGGATTCGAAGAGGACGACAGCGGTGCGGTGTTGAGGGCGGTCGGCCGTCAGATCAAGCTGTGGCGCGAGGCGGCGGGGATGAAGCAGGTGGAGTTGGGGGCGGTGATCGGTTACGGGGAGGAGTTGGTTTCGGCCGTCGAGCGGGCTCGGTGGATTCCCCGGCCGGAGTTCCTGGCGCTCACGCCACGTGAGTCTCTGGCCTTCATCGGGAAACTGCGGGGAGAGGCATGACCCTCAAGCCCTCCGAGTGGACGAAGAGCAGCTACGGCAGCAACGACGGGCCCGCGTGCGTCGAAGTTGCCACCACCTTTGACACCATCCGGATCCGTGACTCCAAGCGCCCCCACGGCCCCCAACTCGCCGTCACCCCAGCCGCCTGGACCGCCTTCCTCACCTACGCGGGCCGTCGCTGAAGGAGGCAGCTCAGTACTGCAACGGACTGTTCGTCGCGTTGCGGGACGGCAGGACATCGCGCAAGATCTAAATGTCCGGAACATTCGCTTGGTCCGACCCGCGATGTGGAGGAACTGGCGGTGGCCGTACCGCGTATTTTCGGCATGGCCTTCGGCCTGGCCGGTCTCGGCGGCACCTGGGTGACCGCTGGTCAGGCTGGGCACGTTCCGGTGATCGTCGGAAGAGCCCTGATGGGACTGACCGCTGTCGTGTGGCTGGTATCGGTGGGGTGGTATCTGCGCTACGTGTGCGGCGGCAGGGGGAGGCTCCGGGCCGACCTGGAGGACCCCGTGGCCAGTCCGTTCGCCTCCCTGGCGCTGATCGTCCCGATGCTACTGGCGGCCCAGGGGCTGGCACCGTACAGCCTGACGGCGGGGAGGGTCCTGGTGGACGTCTTTCTCGTGCTGACCGTGTTGTTCGGCGGGTGGCTCACCGGACAGTGGATCTGCAGGCCCATGGAACTGGACCAGATGCACCCCGGCTACTACCTGCCCACGGTGGCCGGCGGTCTGGTTGCCTGCGCCAGCGCCGCGAAGGTGGGACAGACCCGGCTGGCCGAGGTCATGTTCGGCTTCGGTGTGATCTGCTGGTTCATCCTCGGTTCGATGATCGGGGGAAGGCTGTTCCACCGTCCGCGGCTGCCCGCGCCGCTCCTGCCGACGATGGCGATCGAGGTGGCCCCCGCCGCCATCGCCAGCGTCGCCTACTTCGCGCTCGACCAGGGCCGGGTGGATTTCATCGCGGCCGCGCTGGCCGGATACGGACTGCTGATGGTCATCGTCCAGCTCCGGCTGGTCCCCCTCTACGCGCGCCTGCGGTTCTCGGTCGGCACGTGGGCCTTCACCTTCTCCTGGGCCGTGGTGGCCACCACCACGCTGCACTGGATCGATGCCGGCAAGCCGGCGGGCCACCTCGTCTACATCTACCTCGTCCTCGCGGCCGTCACCATCCTCATCGGTGGCATCGCGGCCCGGACCGTCCTGGCCCTGGCCCGTGGCGAACTGCTTACGCCCTCGTCGCCCGCCTCCGGCGCCAACAGCGCTTGAACACCTACGACCGTCCACCGTGGAAACACGTCTCCCCATCGATCCGGACCGGCCGACCGGGCGGAAGGGGTGGGTCCAGGGGCTTGCCCTCTGGGATGCCTGACCAGTCGATGAGGAAGACCCCCTCGCGGGGCTGGGCCGGGATGTGGTCGACGAGGTCGAAGCGGGTGACGGGCTGCCCCGGTCGGTGGATCTCCAGGGTCAGTCTCAGCATCTCGGACAGCTCTTCCCGGGTGAGATCCCATTCGGCAAGGCCCTTGAGGACATCGTCGGCGTCGCGACGCGCGGCGGCGACTGAGCCGCAAGCGGTCGCGGTCGAGGACCATCCCCAGCCGGCGTTCCCGGCCTCTGCGCGGATCAAGGCGAACGCGTAGCGGCCCGGGGACGGGGACCCGGTGCCGTCGGAAGCGCCTTCCTCAGGCACCTCTTCCCCGAGCTCGGCGAGCCTGTCGCGGGCGACATGGTCCTCCGGGTCGCGCCGCAGCACCTCGGCGTACGCGGCGACGGCGCCGTCCCGGTCGCCGGACCAGCACAGGGCGTGGCCCAGCTGGAGGGGCACCAGCGGGTCGCCGGGGTCGGCGTCCAGGGCCGCGCGGGCCGCCTCGACCGCCCGCGCGAGCAGTGGCTCGCTGAGGCCGTCGTCGTCGAACTTCCGCATGTGGCCCAGGTACGGCCCGTCGCTCTCGTCCTCCCACGACCAGTCGCAGTCCAGCTCGTCCCAGGCGCACCGGTGCAGGGCCAGCGCCGCTGCCGTCGAGCGTCCGACCGCGACGGTGGCGGCGGTCTCGGCGTCATCGGCGTCGTCGGCGCTCAGCTTCCGCGCGACGGCGTCGTAGCAGCGAGATGCCTCCTCAAGCAGGCGCGGGACCACGTCCGTCTCCGCGTCGTCCATCAGCCGCTCGCCGCAGTCGCGGAGCAGCGAACCGGCCTTGATCAGCAGCGCGTTCGTCGCGTCCTCGCCATCCGTCATGGAGCTGCACGTTACTGGTCTCCGCTGCTCCCGGGCTGGAGGAGTTTGCCGAGGATCGCGCTCAGTTGGCCGCGCTCGTCGGGGGTGAGGACGCGGAAGGTGTCCTCGAGGAACGCGGGGATCGAGGCCTGGGCCGCGGCGAGCCTGTCGAGGCCCGAGTCGGTGATGGTGACGGCGTAGGACCGCCGGTCGCGGGGGTTGCGCTCCCTACGGATATGGCCCGACTGCTCCAGGTCGTCGCAGATGCTGACCATGACGCTGCGGTCGATCCGCAGTTCCTCGCTGAGCGCCTGCTGGGAGCAGGGGCCGACGGCGTCGAGCATCTGGAGCACGAGGTGTTGCCCGACGCCGAGCCCTTCCTCGGTGGCGTGCGCGTCGGCGGCGCGGGCCACGGCGGACGAGGCCCGGCACAACGCGATGTCCAGCCGCTCGGCGGCGAGCTGCGCGAAGTATGCCGGCCGGGCGCGGTCGGCCGCCGCTCTGTTCGTCGTCGCCATCGCTCTCCTTGCCATCGCTCGCCTTCTGTCGTGAGCCGTCAGTCTATCTCAGATCTATCTCTCCAAAGATTGTTTGACAGCAGATGATTGGCGGCCATACGGTCCAATCGTCTGTCCGCCAATTGTTTGGACTCAGATGGAGAGGGATCGTGACCCGAACAGACGGCCGCCCACAGGCGGCCCTGGTGTTGCTCTGCGCCGCGGTGTTCCTGGACTCGATGGACCTGTCGTTGATGGGTGTGGCCCTGCCCGCCATCGGGCGTGATCTGTCGCTCCCGGCGAGCACCCTGCAGTGGCTGATGTCCGGCTACGCGGTCGCCTACGGCGGCTTTCTGCTGCTCGGCGGGCGCATCGCCGACCTGTTCGGCCGCCGCCGGGTGTTCCTGCTGTCGCTGGCGGTGTTCGCGGCGGCGAGCCTGGCCGGCGGGCTCCTGTCGGACGGATGGCCGCTGGTGGTCACCCGGGTGGTGAAGGGGGTGGCGGCTGCGCACACCGCCCCGGCGGCGCTGTCGCTGATCACCACCACCTTCGCCGAGGGGCCGCGGCGCAACCGGGCGCTGGGTGTCTACGCGCTGGCCGGGGCGACCGGATACACCGCGGGACTGATCGCCTCCGGCCTGCTGACCGAGATCAGCTGGCGGCTGGTGTTCTTCCTGCCGGTCCCGATCGCCCTTCTCGTGCTGGCCGTCGCGCCGCTGGCGCTGCCGCGTGGCCCGCAGCCGCCCAAGGCGCGCGAGGGGTTCGACGCCGCCGGTGCCGTCGCGGTCACCGGCGGGGTGCTGTTGCTGGTGTTCGCACTGACGGTGAAGAACTGGCCGGCCGGCGTCATGGCCGCGCTGCTGCTGGGTGCCTTCGTCGCCATTCAACGGCGGCGGCCCGCTCCGCTCGTCCCGCTGGAGGTGTTCAGGTCCGGCACGGTGGGCGCCGCCAATCTCGCGGCGCTGGCCTGGGCGTGCGCGACGATCGGCTGGCAGTTCGTCGCCGTCCTGTATCTGCAGCAGGAGCTCGACCACACCGCGCTGGCCACCGGGCTCGGGATCGTCCCGATGGGCGTGGCCATCGTCGTCACCGCCAACCTGGCCGGCCGGCTGATCAGCCGGTGGGGCCTGGGGCGGGTGGCCGCCGCCGGGCTGCTGGTCCAGGGCGCGGGCATCCTGTTGTTCCTGCGGGCCGGGGACACCGGCGACTACGTGACGACCTTGCTGCCCGCGCTGGTCGTGCACGGGGTCGGAAACGGGCTGTCCTTCCCGAGCCTCAACATCGCCGCCGTCGCCGGCCTGCCCGACGAGCGGCAGGGGCTGGCCTCGGGACTGGTCACGTCCGCCGTCCAGATCGGCGCCGGGATCGGCGTGGTGGTGCTGGCGGCGGTGATGACGCTCGGCGGTTCCACGTCGGCCGGATACCGGATCGCCTTTCTGACGGCGAGCGGCTTCTCCCTGCTGGGCGCCCTGATCGCCGCCTTGGGTCTGCGCCTTCGCCGCCCCGTCCCCGCCCCCTTTCTTAAGGAAACGTCATGACGCTGGATCTCACCCCTGACCAGTTGCTGAGCACCACCCGCGCGGTACGCAAGCGCCTGGACCTCACTCGCCCCGTGCCCCGTACCCTGATCGAGGAGTGTGTGGACCTGGCCGTGCAGGCGCCCACCGGGCGCAATCGGCAGCGCTGGCACTTCCTCGTCGTCACCGAGCCGGAGCAGCGGCGGGCCGTGGCCGATATCTTTCTGCGCGCCCTGCCCCTGGTCACCGGGCAGCCGCTGACCGAGCGCGATATGTGGCGGATGAACTATCACGCCCGCTCCACCGAGCGGGTCTTCGACGGACTGCGACACCTGGCCGACAACATCCACCGGGTGCCCGCGTTCGTCATCCCCGGTGTGGAGGGACGGACCGACCGCGCCCCGGTGGCCGTGCAGGCGGGGGCGTGGGGATCGATCCTGCCCGCGGTGTGGAGCTTCATGCTGGCCGCCCGGGCGCGCGGTCTGGGCACGGTGTGGACCACCGCGCAGGGGCCGCTGGAACGCGAGTTGGCCCGGGTGCTCGGCGTGCCGTACGAGGAGGTCATGCTGGCGGCGTTCATCCCGCTGGCCTTCACCATCGGCACCGACTTCAAGCCCGCTCCCCGCATCCCGCGTGAGGAGGTCCTGCACTGGGACCGGTGGTGAGCGCATCTGCCGGGCCGCCACCGATGCCCATGCCCCGACCGTGGTCGGCCACCCTCGCGGACTGGCAGGATGGCGCGGACCGCAGAAGCGGACCGCAGAAGTGGGAGGGGCAGGGGCATGACCGTGCTCGTTTTGTCCGGCCTCGTCGTGCTCGCCGTCGGAGGGTGCGTCTGTGTCGTGTGGGCGGCGCGGGGTGGCCCGCGCTGGGTGCGCGCGGCGGCGACTACGACGCTGGTGGCGGGCGAGTTGGTGCGCAAGGCGGGGCGCAGGGACCGGAGCCGGAGCGGCAGTTCGGACGATTAGGGGGCGCGCGAGGGATGGACCTCGCCACGTAAGGCACGTAAGCCACTTAAGCCACGTAAGCCACGTCAAGCAGTGGCGGTGGTGGTGGTGCGCGCCGCGGTGACCACCACCGCGGCGTACCGCATGGTGAAGCCGCCCCCCATCGCGTCGATCGCGGCCCCGGTGCCGGTCAGCAGTTCCGCCAGCTTGGCCGGCGGCATCTGGCCCGCGTCGCCGCCGGTACGGAGCTGATCCAGCCACTCCTCCCGGGTGTAGGCGCGTTCCCAGTCGAAGCGCCGCTGCTCCGGTTCGCCGAACGCGCCCGTCTGCCGTATCCCGTCGACCGCCCTGGTGAACAACGCCGAGTAGGGGTCGAGCGCGGGCTTCGCCCAAGGGTTGCGGGGCGAGTCGGGCAGGACCCGGCGGTAGACCTCGGCGAAGGCTTCCGCGATATCGGGCGAGGGCTGGAATACGTTCCAGAACACGGCCAGTTGGCCGCCGGGCCGCAGCACCTCGGCTGCCTTGGCCGCTCCGGCGACCGGGTCGATCCAGTGCCAGGTCTGGGCGGCGATGACCGCGTCGAAGGTCCGGCCGGCCGGGTCCCAGGCCTCGAAGGCCGCCACCTCGACATCGAGCCCGCCGCCGTGGAGCCCGCCGCCGCGGCGCGCGAACTCGGCCATACGGGCGTCCACCTCGACGCCCAGCACCGTGCAGCCGGCCGCTTGGAACTGCCGGGCCGCGATGCCGGTCCCGACGCCGACGTCGAGGACGTCGGGCCTGCGGGTCGCAGTGGCGATCGCGGCGGTGATCGCTTCCACCATGGCGTCGGGGTAGCGGGGCCGGGCCCGGTCGTAGCGTTCGGCGTCCGAGCCGAACGACTCCGCCATCTCGCGGGCGTGATGGGGCTCGCGTTGCGCATGAGGGGCTTGCTCGGATTCGTTAGTGGGCATGCGCCCACTATGAGTGGGCGGTTGCCCACTCGTCAACCGGGTACAGTCCCCCGAGGCGAGAAGGAGGTGCGGTCCATGCCGACCGGGGTGGCCCTGCGCGATGCGCGCGAGCAGCTGTTCGGCGCCGCCGAGCGCGTACTGCTGCGGGACGGGCCCAGCGCGCTGACCAGCCGGGCGGTCACCACGGAGGCGGGCTGCGCCAAGGGGGTCCTGCACCGGCACTTCGCCGACTTCGACGCCTTCCTCGCCGAGCTCGTGCTCGATCGCATCGCCCGGCTCGACCACCAGGCCGCCGCCCTGCGCGAGTCCGCCGGGACCGGCTCTGTCGCCGACAACCTCACCCGTGCGCTGATGGAGCTGTTCGAGTCGGTCGCCGTGGCCGTCGTCGGCCTCGTCATCTCCCGGGACGACCTGCGCGCCCGGCTGCGCGAGACCAGGCCGACGACCGGGCTCCCGGTGCTGACCGAGGCGGCGGCCATGGTCGCCGGCTACCTCGCCGCCGAGCGCGACCTGGGGCGTATCGCGGCGGACGCGGACCTCGACACGCTCGCCCCCACGCTGATCGGGGCCGTACATCTGCTGTTCGCCGACCGGAAGGGCACCCCGCCCGAGGCCGACGCCGTCCGCAAGGTCGTGACCACGGTCATCGCCGGGTCCTGAACCGCCCGGGGTCCGAACCGTCCAGGCCCTGAACCGTCCAGGCCCTGAACCCCAGCCCGGTGGCTCTACGGCCCGACCACCGGCGTCCACTCCCGCACCCGGACCACCTCGACCCCCGCCACGCCGTAGTACGGATCCGCCTCCAGGATCCGGTCCAGGCGCTCCCGGTCCACGTCGAAGACGAGGAGCGCGCCCGTGTCGTCCGCCCACGGCCCGGCCGCCACCAGTTCGCCCGCCTCGCGCAGGGCGGTGAGGCGTTCGCGGTGGGCGGGGCGGGCGGCCAGGCGTTCGGGGGCGGGGGTGAAGGCGAGTTCTACGACCAGCATGGGGCCGTCCCTTCTCGGTGCTGTGCGGTCACCGTGTTGTCCGGCGGAACGTATCGTCGGCGCGGCCGCGCGGGCTGTATCAGCTGATACACGGGCGGCTGACGCGGTGCGACTGACGCGGGGCGCCTGACGCGTCGTTCGACACTCCGCCCGCGCCTGTGCGACGATCGCGACGACAGAATCCATGAGGTTCGTCGACGCCAGGTCGGTCGGTGGAGCGCGTCGGCGTGCTCGCTCGTCGCGAGCACGGCCCGGCTCCGCCCTGCGCGTTGTCAGGTCGTTCTCGGGACTGAGCCCGTCCCGAAAGGACTATTCGTGACCACCGACCAGTTCGAAATGGCCGACGGCGACTACGTTCCCGATCCCGAACACGACACAGCGCTGCTGATCGCCGGTTTCTTCGACCACATCTCCGCCACGCTGCAAAAGCAGACGCTTCCCGGTGAACTCGTCTCCGCGATGCGTGAGCGGCACGCGGAGCTGGAAGCGGCGAACGCGCATATGGTCGTCGACGAGGCCTCGCGCTACAACCTCCGTATCACCCTCGCCGTGGTCGCGGCGCACGAGAAGCTGCTCCCGCGGCTGGGCCGCGACGCCGCCACCCGCGCGGTACGGGACGCGCTGGTCGAACCGCTCGGCGAGGCGGTGTACGCGAGCACCCGGGCCATGCTGGACGCCGCGCCGGATCCGTTCCGGGCGATGGTGGACGTGTCGAAGGCCCGTGAGGAGTACGCCTTCGGTAAGACCTTCACCTTTCAGCGCCCCGCCGACGACGATCAGCGATATCTGGTGGACATTCACCGGTGTTTCTACCACGACGTGCTCACGGCGAATTCCGCCGCGGAACTGACGCCCGTCATGTGCGCGTTCGACGGGAACTGGATCGAGGCGATAGACCCGGAAAGGCACGGATTCCGCTTCGACCGTGCCACCACCATCGGCCTGGGCGGCGCCACATGCCCGTTCCATTTCACCCGCACCGCGCCCTGAGCGACGTCCCGGGTCGGTAGCTTTTGAGGGCCGATCCGCCCAAGTAAGTCAAGACTTACTTTCTCGGGAATTCAGCCGCATAGTGGTGCGGCTGAATTCCCGAGAGGAGCCATGTGTTGTCGCAGGTCACCGATACCGCCGCGCGGTGCCAGGTCGAGTTGGAGCAGACCCATGTGTCCGCCCTGTACGGACTGATCAGCGAGCGGATCGCCGAGGCGCGGACGCAGTTGGCCGATGTGCTGAAGGCATCGGCCGGGCGGAGCGACAGCGCGGGCGAGGTGTACGAGCGCGAGGTCGCCGCCGGGCGTCTGGCGAGGGAGGTGCGCAGGCTGGAAGGGGCCGAGGAGGGGCTGGTCTTCGGCCGGATCGACGGTGTGGACGGTACGGCCCTGCGCATCGGACGTCTCGGCCTGCACACGGACGAGGACGATCTGCCGCTGCTCGTGGACTGGCGCGCGGACGCGGCGCGGCCCTTCTACGAGGCGACCCCGATCCATCCGATGAGCCTGCGGCGCCGCCGTCATCTGCGGCTGGAGGGCCGTGCGGTGGCGGCGGTGAGCGATGAGCTGCTGGACGGCTCCGCCCCCACTGCCGACGACGTCGTCGGCGACGGCCCGCTGGCGGAGGCGCTGCAGGCGCGGCGTACGGGACGGATGCGGGCGGCGGTCGCGACGCTGCAGGCGGAGCAGGACGACATCGTCCGGTCCCCGCACCGGGGGGTGACGGTGGTGCAGGGCGGCCCCGGCACCGGCAAGACGGTGGTGGCGCTGCACCGGGCGGCCTATGTGCTGTACGCGTTTCCGCGCGCCGCCGAGCGCGGTGTCCTGGTGCTCGGTCCCAACGCGCGGTTCCTGGACTACATCTCCCAGGTCCTGCCCTCGCTCGGGGAGAACGATGTCGTCCTGGCGACCTGTCAGGAGCTCGCAAGGGCAAGGGCCGTTCCGGACGCCGTGGAGCCGATCGACACGGCCCGCCTGAAGGGCAGCACCGCGCTGGCCGACGCCCTGGCGGGCCTGGTCCGCGCCCGGCAGGCACCGGGCGGTGACTTCGCCGTACGCGTGGGACAGGAATGGATCCGCCTGGAGGACGGGGATGTCGCCAGGGCACGCGACGCGGCCGTGGCAGCAGACGTGGGACACAACCGGGCACGCCAGGTGTTCAAGGAGCTGTTGGCCGACGCCGTCACACACGCGCTGGAACGCGGCACGTCCGAGACCCTGGAGCGCATCGACGCCGAGGTCGCGCAGAGCACCGGCCTCGACCTCGACCGGGCCGCGGCGGCCGACCTGCGCCGGCTCGGCCTCGACGACGCACCGGCCGAGGGACTGGCCGATGAGTTCGACGCGCGGGCCGTCCGGGCGAACCTCCTGGACGACGCCCACTTCGACGGTGCCGTGGAAGCGCTGTGGCCACGGCTCGCGCCCGACGACCTCGTACGGGCCCTCCTGACGGACCCCGACGCACTCGCCGAGCATCTGCCGCGGCTGACCGATGACGAACGGACCCGCCTGCTGCGCACTCCGCACACCGACGGCCAGCGGCGGACCGATGTGTGGACCGACGCCTGGACCGACGAGTGGACCGACGCTGATGTGCCGCTGTTGGACGAGGCGGCGAGCCTGCTCGACGGCCCGCCGGAGCGGACGTACGGACACGTCGTCGTCGACGAGGCGCAGGAGCTGACCGCCATGCAGTGGCGGATGGTCGTGCGCCGCTGCCCGGCCAGGTCGATGACCCTGGTGGGCGACTTCGCCCAAGCGGGCCCGGCATCGACCGCACACGACTGGCAGCAGGCCCTGAACCCCCATGTCGGCTTGCGGTTCAACCTGCACACCCTGACCGTCAGTTACCGCACCACACAGGAGATCCTGGCCACCACCCGGGGTCTGCTCGCCCGTATCGCCCCCGGTCAGACCCCGAGCCGCTCGATCCGCCGCGGCGAGGTGCCCCGTACCCGCACCGCGCCCCCGCACACATGTGCCGCCACCGTCGAGCAGGAGCTCCGGGCCCAGGTCGCGGCGCACCCCGGTGAACTGCTCGGGGTGATCTGCGCGGACACCAGGCTGGACGAGCTGACGTCCGCGGGGATCGCGCGGCAGGCGCGGCTCGTACCGGCGTCCGAGGCGCGCGGCCTGGAGTTCGACGCGGTCGTCGTCGTGGACCCGGAGGAGATCATCGCGGCCCGCTCCGGAGGCGAGCGGGACCTGTACGTCGCGCTCACCCGGGCGACGAAGCGGCTCTGCACGATCGCCGTCCGGTCCGATCAGTGACGTCGAGGGAGGCGGCCATGGCCGGGGAAGAGCCGTTGACGTGGCGCGCGCTGGGCGCCGTGCCGCTGTTCGCGTCGCTGCCCGAGGCGCGGCTGCGGGAGCTGTGGGCCGCGTCCGTGCCGCGCGGCCACCCCGTCGGCAGCGTGCTCAGGTCGGCGGGCGCCCCGGCCGACCACCTCCTGGTGCTGCTGCGCGGCCGGGTCGCGGCGACGGGCACGACCGGCGGCGGACGCGTCGTCCGGTACGGGCAGTGGGACGGCCCGTGCGCGTTGGACAAGGTCGCGCTGCTCGACGGCCGGGGGCATACCGCCACGTTCACCGCCCTGACGTGCTGCGCGGTGCGCAGTGTGCGGCGCGAGAGGTTCCTCGGGCTCGTCGACGACATGGCCGCCGTCCGGGCCCATGTGTTCGCCGTGCTCGCCCGCCAGGCACGCGCGCAGCAGCAACGGCTCACCGAAACCGCCACCCTCCCGGCCGAGGCCCGGCTGGCCGGCTGGCTACTGGCACAGGCCGCCGCCTCGGCGAGGGGAGCCCGGGGTGCCGCGGGGGTCCCGGGCGCCCCGGGGTGCGCGCGAGTGCGGATCCCCGGGACACAACAGGCGCTGGCGGACACGCTCGGCGTGACGAGGGTGACCGTCAACCGGGCGCTGTCCCGGCTCCGGCGCGACGGGCTGATCCGCGTCGAGCGGGACTGCGTCCACCTGCTCGCCCCGGAGTCCCTGGCGCTGCGCGCGGGGGATGAGCGCGAACACGAGCTCTGGGATCAGGGCTTGTAGACCTTGCCGGCCTCGGGCTTCCCGGGGGCCATCAGCTCGGAGACGGTGACCACCGTGTAGCCGCGCTTCTTGAGCCCTTCGAGGATCCCGGGAACGGCGGGCACGGTGCCCTTGTAGATGTCGTGCAGCAGGATGATGCCGTCGCGGTCCACCTGGTCGAGCACGCGCTTGGTGATGAGCGCGGAGTCGGTCGTCTGGTAGTCCTTCGCGGTCACGCTCCACAACACCTGCGCGATGCCGAGCTCGCGGCAGATCTTGGTGACCCGGTCATCGGTGCGGCCCTGGGGCGGACGCATCAGCAGGGGCTGCTTGGAGCCGGTGATCTTGGCGACGGCGTCCTGGGTGCGGGTGATCTCGTCGCGCACCTCGTCGTCGTCGGACTTGGTCAGGATCTTGTGCGTCCAGGTGTGGTTGGCCAGTTCATGGCCCTCCGCCGAGATGCGGCGCACCATGTCGGGGTGCTTGAGGACATGGTTCTTGCCGAGCATGAAGAAGGTCGCGTGCGCGTTCTCCTTCTTCAGGATGTCCAGCAGGCGGGGCGTGTTCTCGCTGGGCCCGGCGTCGAAAGTGAGGGCGACGCACTTGGCCTTCGAACAGTCGACGGCCCCCGCCTCGACCTCCTTTCCGTCGGCCGAGGCGCGCTCGCGGGCGCTGCTCGGCGCGGTCGCGTCGTACGAGGCGCCGCCACAGCCGCTGAGGCCGAGCGCGAGGGAGGCGGCGGCCAGAAGCCCGGCTATCGGCTTGGCCTTGCGCTTCCGGTCCGTCGATATGCTTTTACGTCTATACACGCGGTGTAGATGTAACCATCGGGGCAAAGGTTGGCTGCCGTGACCAAATAGCGATCACGTAGCGACCTCCGCGACATCACAGCGACCGGGCCAGCCGGAAGCCGAGGTCGTCGATGCGCAGGGTCGGATGGCTCTTGCGGCGGCACGACGCCCGGCACCCCCGAGGCGGGTCGTACGCCCCTCCGCCACGGAAGACCCGGTACGGGCCGTAGACGCCGGGGTCGTACAGATCCCAGCACCACTCCCATACGTTGCCGATCATGTCGTGGAGACCCCAGGCGTTCGGCGCCTTGGCCGCGACCTCGTGCACCCGGTCGCCGGAGTTCCCGCGATACCAGGCGATCTCGTCGAGTTCGCCATAGCGCACACCGGAGTCCCCGGCCCGGCACGCGTACTCCCACTCCGCCTCGGAGGGAAGCCGATAGCCGTCGGCCGCCCAGTCGCAGTCCACGTCCCGCGCGTCGGGGTCCTGCTCGCCGCCCAGTGAGTAGCAGGGCGTGAGCCCGCTCGCCTCCGACAGCAGATTGCAGAACCCGATCGCGTCCCGCCAGGAGACCTCGGTCACCGGCGTCCGCGCCCCCGCCGCCCCGCCCGCGGGCGCCTCGCCCCGTACGGCGCCGTACAGCTCGCGGGTCACGGGGTACGGCGCCAGCCGGAAGGGCGCGACCTTCACCTGCCAGTCGGTCCGCGTGCCCTCGTCCCGCAGGACGATCTCCCCGGCGGGGATCTCCACCATGTCTGTGCTCATGTTCATGGAGGCCGTGGCGGGAATCGAACCCACGTAACTCGCTTTGCAGGCGAGCCCCTCAACCACTCGGGCACACGGCCGATGTCGTGCTCTTGTGCCTTCGACGATAGGGACGGGGCAGGAGGGGCACAACGGCCCGGCGGGCGCTGCCATGCGACTGACATACGGCGTTCATGATGCGCGGTCGTGTTGGGCGGTCGTGTTGGGCCGGGGCCGGGTTCAGCGCTGGGTCAGGAACTCCTCGACCACCGGACGGAAGAGCTCCGGCTCGTCGATCCAGGGGTAGTGCCCCACCTCGTGCAGCGGCCGCACCCGCCCGTTGGGGAAGGACTCCGCGACCAGCTCACCGGCGCGCATACCGGTCACCGCGTCCCGGTCCCCGGTCACCACCAGCACCGGGCACCGCACCTCCCGCAGGCGCACCAGCACCGCCCGCCGCGCCGCCTCGTCCACGCCCTGCCAGAAGCCCGCGCGCGGCACCGGGCCCAGTTGTTCGCCCTCGCTCGCGGCGTGTGCGCGCTGGGGCTCGTCCCAGCGGCCGTACGCCATGGGGGCGGCCTGGAGCAGTAGTTTGCGCACCTCGGCCAGGTCCGTGGTGTCGGGCAGCAGCTGGACCGCGGCCGAGGCGTCGGGCCACCACGGCTCGGTGGCGCGGGCCTCGAAGATCTCGCGGGCGTCCTGGGGGAGTTCGCCCTGCATCCGCGCGCCGGGGCAGACCAGGACCAGGTGCGTCAGCCGCTCGGGGTGGGCGGCGGCGTACGCCTGGGCCGTCGCGGCGGCCGCGTCGTGGGCGAGCAGCGCGAACCGTTCGAGTCCGAGATGGCCGCGGAGCGCTTCGAGGTCTTCGGCGAGGCTGGGGAAGGCGTAGCCGCTCGGCTCGGCGGCGGGCGGGGAGTCGCCGGTGCCCCGGCTGTCGGGGATGACCAGGGTGCGATCGGCGTCGAGCCCGCCGAGGTCGCCCAGATACGCGGCGTTCCGCCCCGGCCCGCCGGCCAGACAGACGAGCGGCGGCCGGGCGGCGCCGCGGCCGGTACGGGACTCAAGGACGCGGTAGGCGAGTTCGGCGCCGTCGTACGAGGTGTAGTGGGGCATTGGTCCAGCTTGCCTGATTACGGTGGGCATACGGCGCCGGTCACGCGGCTTGGGGCGCCGCCGTGTCGAGCGGATCGCGGCGGCGGGGAGTGAGTTCTACGGTGCGTAAGCCGCCTGGCTCTCAGCGGGGTTGGCCGCTGCGCTGAGGGTTTCCGCGCTCAGGCCCGCCTCGTCGAGCACCGCCGCGGCCACCCCGCGGCCGATCCGGGCGAGCCCCAGGAGCAGATGGTCGCAGTCGATGTGAGCCGAGCCCGCCTCCTCCGGCCGCTCCGCCGCCAGTTCCTCCGCGAGGGCGATGGCCTTGCGGGAGTAGGGGGTCCAGGCGATGCGTTCGGCCGCCTGTGACGCTCCCATGCTCAACCGGTCGCCGACGGCCCTGTGCAGGGTCTCGGGCGATGCGCCGGCGGCGCTCAGGAGGCGGGTGGCGCTGTTGTCCTCGGCGGTGAGGCCCCAGAGCAGATGCTCGGTCCCGATGTAGTTGTTGCGGTGCTGCACCGCGGCCCGTTTGACGTGCGTCATGGCCTGGCGGAGTTCTTCGCTCATCGTCTCGGGGCCGTAGCGCTTATGGGGTGCGTGGAAGCGCTGCTGCACGGCCTGCCGGGTCACGCCGAGGGCCGTACCGATGTCCGTCCATGAGCAGCCGTGCATCCGGCAGTGCTCGACGTAGTCCTCGACCAGGTCGTCGGCGAGGGCCTGCAGCCGGCCGGCCAGGTCTGCCGCGGTGGTCAGGAGGGCCAGCCAGTCGGGCTGCTCCTGTCCGCCCGGGCGGTGGGCGGTGGCGCAGGTCCGGTCGACTTCCGCGATGAGGTCGTCAAGATCGGGGATCGTCATGAGGCAAGTACGCCTTGACAGTTTGGATTTGTCAAGGCCTACTTGCCTAGATGGGGTTGGCGGGTGATCCAAAAGCGAGGGAGGGGAGATGTGCCCGAACCCCAAGTTGCGCTTATGATTCGAGGGTGTTCGACTCCCGGCACATCAAGACGTTCCACGAGGTGGTCCGCGTCGGCTCGTACTCCGCCGCGGCCCGCTCCCTCGGCTATACGCAACCGGCGATCACGCAGCAGATGAAGGCGCTGGAACGGGAGGTCGGCAGCCCGCTCTTCGTCCGCGTCGGCCGTGGCATGCGGCTCACCGAGGCAGGGGAGACCCTGGCCCGCCACGCGGACGTCATCCTCGACTCCATCTCCGCCGCCCGGCAGCAGCTCAACGCCATCACCCGGCTGCGCGCCGGCCACGTACGCCTCTGCGGCTTCCCCAGCGCCAACGCCACCCTCATCCCCGAGGCCATGGCCCGCCTCGCCGCCGCCCACCCGGGCGTGCGGGTGGAACTGCTCGAAGGCGAGCCGCCCGAGTCGCTGGGGCGGGTGGTGCGCGGCGAATGCGACATCACGCTCGCCTTCACCTACCCCGGCCTGCGCGAGCAGGCCCCCGCCGAACTGGTCGAGATCCCCCTGCTCGAAGACCAGCTGACCGTGCTGCTGCCCACCGGCCACCCACTGGCCCGGCGGCGGGCCGTCAAGCTCACGGAGCTGAGCGGGGAGCGCTGGATAGCGGGCTGTCTGCGCTGCCGCGCCAACTTTCTGCACGAGTGCGCGGAGCAGGGCTTCGCCCCCGATATCGCCTTTACGACGGACGACAACCTGGTCATCCAGAGCATGGTCGCGGCGGGGCTCGGTGTGGCGATGATGCCCGGGCTCGTCCTGTCCTTCCTCTGCCACCAGAAGGTCACCGGCCGCGCCCTGGAGCCCGCCTCGCGCCGCCATGTCTCGGCGTATGTGCTGCGGGAGCATCTGCGGGTGCCGGCGACGGAGATGGTGCTGGAGGAGCTGAAGGCGGTGGCGGCGAACCGGGTCGGCTGCTGACCCATAAGCAGCTGTTGAGGTTCGCGAAGAAACCGTCGTTGGACGTGATGGTTCCGGCGGCAGGACCCTGCGGCCATGACCACTCCGACCGCCTCCGCGCCGCCTGCCTCCGCGCCGCCTGTCCCCGTGCCGCCTGTCCCTGCGTCGCCTGCCTCCGCGCTGTCTGCCTCCGCGTCGTCCGCCTTGTGCCGGACCGCGCGTATCAGCACGTTCGTCGACGAGGTACGCGAGGCCGTCGGGCGTGGCCTGGCGCCGGACCTGACCGCCCAGCTGGTCGCCGAACGCCTCGCCCCCCACCTCGGCGCGCCCGACCTGCTCACGGCGGCCCAACGGCAGGGCGACGCCGCGAGCTACCGCCAGCACCTCCTGCACGCCGAACCCGACGGCAGCTTCTCCGTCGTCGCCCTCGTCTGGCTGCCCGGCCAGCGCACAGCCATCCACGACCACGTCTCGTGGTGCGTGGCCGGCGTCCACGAGGGCCAGGAACGCGAGCGCCGCTACGACCTCGTCCCCGACGGCACCACCTCCCGTCTGGTCGCGGTGGCGGAGGTGACCAACCCGCTCGGCTCGGTGGCCGGGTTCGCGCCGCCGGGAGATATCCACAGGGTGTGGAACGCGGGTGCGGGCATGGCGATCTCCATCCACGTCTACGGCGCGGATGTCGCCCGGCTGGGCAGCAGCGTCCGGCGCGTGTACGCCCTGCCGGAGGGTGAGGACCTGTGAGCCCGCGGCGCCGCACCGGAACGGCCGTCGTGTCCGGTGAAGGCCGAGGCCGGGGCAGGGGCCAAGGCCGATGCGGGTGGGCTGGGCCATGGCGCTGACGGATGCGCGCGGCGCCTCGTCGGGTGCCGACGGCGTGCCGGGCGTCGGCGGCTCGCCGGGCGTGCGCGGCGCGGCCGCGGGGCCGGGGGCGACTGTGTGTCCTACGGCGGGCGGTGCGGCGCCTGAGTACCCCGCGCGCGGCACTCCGACGCGGGCGTCGGACGCGCCCGACGCGGGCACGGGACCCCACGGCACAGCGTCCGCGCCTTGCGCACCCGAGGCCGTGGCGCCCCCGGCGTCCCGCCGCGCGGCGCGGATTCGGGTTCTTTTGCCCGGGTTGGGGCTCGGTGTGCTCGGGGTGGCGGGGGCCTGGGCGGTGCACCTGGCGGTGCCAGGCGTGCCGATGCTGACCGTTGCCGTCGTGCTGGGCATCCTCGCCGCGCATCTGCCGGGCACGCGCGGGGTCGTACGGGGCGGTGGCCGGGCCGGGCTGTCGTTCGCGGGGAAGCGGCTGATGCGCCTCGGTGTGGTGCTGCTCGGGCTCAAGCTCAGCCTGGACGATGTGCTGGGCCTCGGCTGGGCGAGTGTGGCGATGGTGTGCGGCGTGGTCGCGGCCACGTTCTTCGGCACGTGGTGGCTCGGCCGCCGGATGGGTCTGCGCGGCGACCAGCCGCTGCTGGTCGCCACCGGCTACGCGATCTGCGGCGCGTCCGCGATCGGCGCGGTCAGCGAGGTGTCGGACAGCGATGAGCGCGACGTCGCGACGTCCGTGGCCCTGGTGACGCTGTGCGGGACGCTCGCCATCGCCGTACTGCCGCTGCTCCAGCACCCGCTGGGGCTCAGCGACGCGCGGTTCGGCCGGTGGGTCGGGGCGAGCGTGCACGACGTGGGGCAGGTCGTGGCCGCCGCGCAGACGGCCGGGCCGTCGGCGCTGGGCGAGGCGGTGCTCGTGAAGCTGATGCGGGTGGCGCTGCTGGCGCCGCTCGTCGCGGCGGTCGCCATCTCCGTACGGGCCCGGCGGGCGCGGGGGACCGAGCAGGCTCAGCTCGGTCTCGGTGAGGAGGCCGGACGTACCGCCCCCACCACCCGGCGGCCACCCCTCGTGCCGCTGTTCGTCCTCGGATTCCTGGCGATGGTCGCCGTGCGCAGTACGGGCCGACTGCCGTCCGCCGCGCTCGACACCGCCGCGACCGCCCAGGAGCTGCTGCTCGCCGCCGCCCTCTTCGGCCTCGGCAGCGCGGTGCACCTGCCCTCGCTGGCTCGTACGGGCGGGCGCGTGGCGGCGCTCGGGCTGTGTGCGTGGGTGGTGGTCGCGGGCGTCGGCTACGGCGGGGTGCTGCTCACGACGTAACGGTCGCCCAAAGGGCGGTGTGGGGCCCGGCGGCCACTCCGGGCCCCGGCCCCGGTCGCCCTATGTGCCTTACGACGCGTATTACGACGCGTAGATCTCGGTCATCTCCGTGATCTTGCCATTGCCGTCGACCGTGATTTCGTAGAAGTTCCGGCCCCAGCAGTCGCTGGCGTCCACCTTCGACTGCCCGCCGTCGTACTGCTTGCCCGTCGGGTCCGCACACGTCTTGATGTGCGCGATGCCGCCGTTCTGGGCGGTCAGGGCCCGCTGTGTGGAGTCCTTCTTGCTGATGATCGTCACCTTGGCGCCGCCCGAGGCGACGGAGTAGGTGTGCAGCGCCCCGACCGCCCGGTACGCCTTGCCCTGGTGCGAGCTCGTGGTGCACTGCCGCTTGGCGTTCTTGGCGATGATGTTGTTCATCGCGCCTTCGACGTTGTTGACCCAGATGACCTTGCGGCCGTTGGCGCTCGTCGAGCAGCCGCCGCTGCCGTTCCCGCCCCCGTTCTTGATCTTCTTGCCGTACTTCTTCTTGCCGTACTTCTTCTTGTTGGCCTTCTTCGCGGCGTGGCTTCTCGAGGAGTGCGAGCTGCCGCTGCTGCCACCGCTGCAGGCGGTGAGGGTGAGCGCTGCGGTGACAAGCACGGCAGTGGCGAAAAATGGACGGATGGCTGGGCGGATGGAAGGCACGATTCCCCCGTGGTGCGGGCCTGGTCGTCCACGACCAGGCATGGAGTGAGGCTGGGGCCGAACGTCGCAAAGAAGGCGGTGTGGCGACCTGGCCGAAAGTCTATGGGTGTGAGCATGGCGAACCGGCGTCGCTTACCGAATCCTGGGTGAGCGGTTTCCAATCTGTGACGCCGTTCGGACGCTTATCGGATGCCCATCGGACGCCGATCGTGGCCGGCTGCCGAGCCTAGGACCGAGGGCCGAGGCCATCTCCGCCCCGCGCCAGGTGTGTTCCCCGGAAACGCCTCTTACGCTGGCGTGATGACCGCTATCGACCCGCGCGACACCGACGTCGCGGACAGTCCCGCCGCACCAGCCGAAGCCGAAGACACGGCCAACGCCGAACACATAGCCGAAGCCGAAGACGGCGGCGGCTCCGTACTCGGGCGGCGCTACCGCGCCCTCACCCTCGGCATCGTGTCCGTCGTCTCCCTCATCGCCTTCGAGGCGAGCGCGGTCAACACGGCGATGCCGGTCGCGGCCCGCGCCCTCGACGGGATCGAGCTGTACGCGTACGCCTTCTCCGCGTACTTCACCGCGAGCCTGTTCGCGATGGCGCTGTCGGGCGAGTGGTGCGACCGCCGGGGGCCGCTCGCGCCGCTGTTCGCCGGGATCGCGGCCTTCGGGGCCGGTCTTGTGGTCTCCGGCTCGGCGCAGGACATGTGGACGTTCGTGGGCGGGCGCGCGGTGCAGGGGATCGGCGGCGGGCTGGTGATCGTCGCGCTGTACGTACTGGTCGGCCGCGCCTATCCACAGCGGCTGCAACCTGCCGTGCTGGCCTCCTTCTCCGCCGCCTGGGTGCTGCCGGTGATCGTCGGACCGCTGGTCGCGGGGACGGTCACCGAACAGGCCGGATGGCGCTGGGTCTTCCTGTCCATCCCGGTGCTGATACTGCTGCCGCTCGCGGTGATGCTCCCCGCCCTGCGCAAGGTGGACCGGGGCGAACCCTCCCAGGCCATGAACCGCCGCCGCATCCTCCTCGCACTCGCCGTCGCGTCGGGTGCGGGCCTGCTGCAGTACGCGGGCCAGGACCTGGCCTGGATCTCCCTGATCCCCGCCGCGGCGGGCCTCGCGCTGCTCGTCCCCTGCGTCCTGCGGCTGCTGCCCCCGGGCACCTTCCGGGCCGCCCGCGGCCTGCCGTCCGTGGTGCTGCTGCGAGGCGTCGCGGCGGGCTCCTTCCTCGGCGCGGAGAGCTTCGTACCGCTGATGCTCGTCACCGAGCGTGGCCTGTCGGCCACGGCGGCCGGGCTCTCGCTCACCGGCGGCGGACTGACCTGGGCGCTCGGCTCGTACACCCAGAGCCGCCCGCGTCTGGAGCCCCACCGCGAGCGGCTGATGGCGGGCGGCATGGTGATGATCGCGCTGTCCATCGGCCTGGTCCCGCTGGCGCTCGTGGACTCCGTACCGGCGTGGCTGGTCGCCGTGGCGTGGCTGATCGGCGGCTACGGGATGGGGCTGGTCATCTCCAGCGGCAGCGTGCTGCTCCTCAAGCTCTCCGGCCCCAAGGAGGCGGGCAGCAACTCCGCCTCCCTCCAGGTCTCCGACGCGCTCGGCAACATCACGCTGGTGGGGCTGAGCGGGGTGCTGTTCGTGGGCTTCGGCGGCGGCTCGGTGGCCGCGGGCCACGTGGGGGAGGGGGCCACGGCGGGGACGGGGCACGCGGGGGCGTTCGCGGCGGTGTACGTGGCGATGGCGGCGGTGGCGCTGCTGGGGGCGGTGCTGACGACGCGGCTGCGGCCTGTGGCCGCAACCGCGTAGTACCGGGCGGTACCACCCGGTACCATGCGCCCATGGGTGCCTTGAATGTGAGATTCACCGACGAAGAGCTGGACGCACTGCGGCGACGCGCCGAGCAGGAAGGGCGGAGCATGCAGTCGTTCGCCCACGATGCCGTCGTCGCGGCGATCGACGAGCACTCCCGCCTGTTCAACGAGGCCGCGGCCCATGTGCTCAAGGTGAGCGAGGAACTGAACCGGCGGCTCGCCTGATGCACTACCTCACGCTGCCCGAGCTGCTGAACCTCGCGGAGCGGCTCGGGGAGAGCGAAGTGCGCGACTACGGTCTGCTGGAGTCGGCCCTGGCCCGGCCACAGGCGAGCGTCTTCGGACAGGACGCCTACCCGGACGTCTGGCAGAAGGCGGCGGCCCTCATGGAGTCGCTGGCCCGCAACCACGCACTCGTGGACGGCAACAAGCGGCTCTCCTGGTACGCCACCTGGGTCTTTCTCCACCTCAACGGACACCCGCTCAGCGCGGACTTCGACGTCGACGAGGCGGAGAGATTCGTCCTGGTCGTCTGCCAGGGCGAGCTGGACGTGCCGAAGATCGCGGAGGGACTGGCCCGGTTCGAGGGACCGGGTGTGAGCTGAATCCCACCTCCGGGTGGACCCGGGGCGTAGCCCCCAAGCGTGAAGGATGGCACCGGTAGGCTGACGCGGTCCTCGAACCCCTCGCCGATCAGCCCGACGGAGACCGTGACTACTACCGCCTCCTCCACCACCAGCCATCACCTCTCGCCCGCCTTCCCCGGGCGGGCCCCTTGGGGTACCGCGAGCAAGCTGCGCGCCTGGCAGCAGGGCGCGATGGAGAAGTACGTACAGGAGCAGCCCCGCGACTTCCTCGCGGTCGCCACACCCGGCGCCGGCAAGACCACCTTCGCGCTGACGCTCGCCTCCTGGCTGCTGCACCACCACGTCGTGCAACAGGTGACGGTCGTCGCGCCGACCGAGCATCTGAAGAAGCAGTGGGCGGAGGCCGCGGCCCGGATAGGCATCAAGCTGGACCCCGAGTACAGCGCCGGACCCCTCGGGCGGGATTACCACGGCGTCGCCGTCACCTACGCGGGCGTCGGCGTGCGGCCGATGCTGCACCGCAACCGCTGCGAGCAGCGCAAGACCCTCGTCATCCTCGACGAGATCCACCACGCCGGCGACTCCAAGTCCTGGGGCGAGGCATGCCTGGAGGCGTTCGAGCCGGCCACCCGCCGGCTCGCGCTGACCGGCACCCCCTTCCGGTCCGACACCAACCCCATCCCCTTCGTCGCCTACGAGGAGGGGAACGACGGCATCCGGCGCTCGGCCGCCGACTACACATACGGATACGGCAGCGCCCTGAACGACGGCGTCGTCCGGCCGGTCATCTTCCTCTCCTACAGCGGCAACATGCGCTGGCGGACCAAGGCCGGCGACGAACTCGAAGCGCGGCTCGGCGAGCCGATGACCAAGGACGCCGTCTCGCAGGCCTGGCGCACCGCGCTCGACCCGCGCGGCGACTGGATGCCGAACGTGCTGCGCGCCGCCGACCAGCGGCTCACCGAGGTCCGCAAGTCCATCCCGGACGCGGGCGCGCTCGTCATCGCGACCGACCAGGACTCGGCGCGCGCGTACGCCAAGCTGATCCGCGAGATCACCGGCAGCAAAGCCACCATCGTGCTGTCCGACGACTCCGGGGCCTCACAGCGCATCGAGGACTTCAGCCACTCCGAAGACCGCTGGATGGTCGCGGTCCGCATGGTGTCGGAAGGCGTGGACGTGCCGCGCCTGGCCGTCGGCGTCTACGCGACCACGATCTCCACCCCGCTGTTCTTCGCGCAGGCCGTCGGCCGTTTCGTACGGTCCCGGCGGCGCGGCGAGACCGCCTCCGTCTTCCTGCCCACCATCCCCATGCTGCTCGGCTTCGCGAACGAGATGGAGGTCGAACGCGACCACGTCCTCGACAAGCCCAAGAAGGAAGGCGAGGAGGAGGACCCGTACGCCGAGGAGGAGAAGCTTCTCCAGGAGGCCGAGAAGCAGCAGGACGAGGACACCGGCGAGCAGGACATGCTGCCCTTCGAGGCGCTGGAGTCGGACGCGGTCTTCGACCGGGTGCTCTACGACGGCGCCGAATTCGGCATGCAGGCGCACCCAGGCAGCGAGGAGGAACAGGACTACCTCGGCATCCCCGGGCTCCTGGAGCCCGACCAGGTGCAGCTGCTGCTCCAGCGGCGGCAGGCACGGCAGATCGCGCACAGCCGCAAGAAGCCGGACACCGAGGCTGACCTGCTGGAACTCCCGGCGGAGCGGCGGCCGGTCGTCACCCACAAGGAGCTGCTCGAGCTGCGCAAGGAGCTCAACTCCTTGGTGGGCGCGTACGTCCACCAGAGCGGCAAGCCGCACGGGGTGATCCACACCGAACTGCGCCGGGTGTGCGGCGGGCCGCCGAGCGCGGAGGCGACGGCGGGGCAGATCCGGGAGCGGATCAAGAAGGTACGGGAGTGGGCGACGCGGATGCGGTGACGGCGTACGCCGCGGCGTCGGCCGTGCCGACGCTGTACGCCGTACGGGCGCCTGCGACGCCGTACGCCGTGACGCCGTGCGCGGCGCCCACGACGCTGTAAGTCTGCGGAAGGGCTTCCCCATAAGCCCTTCCGCCTTGTATATGAGCCCGTCGCAGAATCGGGGCGAAAGCCCATCATCCCGGCGTACATGCGACCCCCTGCAGGGCAGCTCCGCTCGGATTCTGGACAAACTCTTTCGCTTAGCGGACCAGCTCGCTACCGTTCCGGCCAACGCACACGCCCCGTGGCAGCGCCGCCGCGGAGCGCAGCCGGTGCGTGCGACCACGACCGGCGGCCTCTGGCGCGCCGTCGTCGGGACCGGCGGCGCCCTCTGCCAAGAGCCGCCACTCATACGGAGGAGGGGGCGTCGTGACCGCGGAGACCTCCCAGACGCTCGACCGAGGACTGCGTGTCCTCAAACTGCTCGCCGACACCGACCACGGGCTGACCGTGACCGAGCTGTCCAACAAGCTCGGCGTCAACCGCACCGTGGTGTACCGCCTGCTGGCCACGCTCGAACAGCACTCCCTCGTACGCCGCGACATCGGCGGCCGCGCGAGGGTCGGGCTCGGCGTGCTGCAGCTCGGCCGCCAGGTCCATCCGCTGCTGCGCGAGGCGGCGCTGCCCGCGCTGCGCGCCCTCGCCGACGACATCGGTGCCACCGCGCACCTCACCCTGGTCGACGGCGCGGAGGCGCTGGCGGTCGCGGTCGTCGAACCGACCTGGACCGACTACCACGTCGCCTACCGGGCCGGCTTCCGCCACCCCCTGGACCGCGGCGCCGCGGGCCGCGCCATCCTGTCCGCCCGCTCGGGCCGGGGCGGCGACCCCGGCTACGTCCTCACCCACGGTGAACTGGAAGCGGGCGCGAGCGGCGCGGCCGCGCCCCTGGTCGGGGTGACCGGGATCGAGGGCAGTGTGGGCGTGGTGATGCTCTGCGACGCGGTGCCGGAACGGGTCGGTCCGCGCGTAGTAGACGCGGCCCGCGAGGTCGCGGACGCCCTGCGCTGACGGCCTGCGCCGCGGTCTGGGGCTGATGGTCTGGGCTGCCGCCTGCCGCCCGCCGTCGGCCACGGCGGTGGGGCCCGGGCGGCCAGCCGCCGGGGCGACGCACCTCGCACCCCGGGAGTCAACTAGATTCACACCATGCCTGCCGTCTCCCCGCGTGCCCGGATCGTCGCGATCTGCTCTGCGCCCGTTATCGCCCTCCTCGCGGTTGCTGCCTTCGCGCCGCTGCCTTATTCCGTGGCGGAGCCCGGGACGACCGTGAATGTGCTCGGTTCGGACCACGGTGGGCCGGTGATCAAGATCTCCGAGGCGAAGGCTCGTAAGACCACCGGGCAGCTGCGGATGACGACGATCGCGGCGACCGGGCCGGACGCCACGGTTCGGCTCAAGGACGTCATCAGCGGCTGGTTCGACACTGACCGCGCCGTGATGCCGCGCGACTCCGTCTACCCCGTCGGCAACTCGACCAAGGAGATCGAGGCGCACAACGCCAAGGAGATGCAGGAGTCCCAGGACGACGCCGCCAAGGCCGCGCTCGGCTATCTCCACCTCTCCTCCAAGGACGTCAAGGTGCGGCTGCGACTCGCGGACGTGGGCGGACCGAGTGCGGGGCTGCTCTTCTCGCTCGGGATCGTGGACAAGCTCGACGGGGACGGGCGCGGTGGCGATCTCACAGGCGGCCGTACGATCGCGGGGACCGGCACGATCACGGCGGGCGGCAAGGTCGGCGCGGTGGGCGGGGTGCCGCTCAAGACGCAGGCGGCCCGGCGGGACGGGGCGACGGTGTTCCTGGTTCCGAAGGCGGAGTGTTCGGATGCCAAGGCCGAACTCCCCAAGGGGCTGCGGCTGATCCCCGTCACCACGCTCAAGGGCGCCGTGAACTCGCTGGTGGCGCTGAAGTCGGGCGGCCAGGTGCCGCACTGCTGACTCAACACTGCTGACTCACTGCCGCAGAGCGGCTGTTGAGCCGCTGCCGCGCGGTCGACTGTCGTAGGGGCCTGTCATAGTCGGCAGCATGTCCACACCCCTTGATCCGCTTGTGTGGGTTCCGACCGTGGGCGGTCATGAACTGGCCCTGGACGGGACCGCCCTCACCTGCCGTAACAGCAGCGGCCGGGTCCTGAAGTCGGTCCCGAAGGCCGTGCGTACGAGCCCGGCGGGCGAAAGGCTGACGGAGCTGCGTGACCGGCTGTTGCGGCATGAGGCGGAGTGCCGGGCGACCGTGGAGTCATGGCTGCTGGCCGGCGTGCCGATACCCGCCGCGCTCCTGGCCCGCGTGTGGCCGGACCCGGGCTGGCGGTCGTGTCTGCGGCATCTGGTGGTGGTCGTGGACGGGCAGGTCGGCCTGTTGGAGGACGTGAGCGAGGAGGGCCGTACGCGCCTGAGAGGACCGGACGGCACCCCGTACGCCCCTCCCGGGGGCTCGGTGACCGTGTCGCACCCCGCCCTGCTGCCCGATGTCGCGGCATGGCAGGGCGCGCTGGACGCGGCGCAAACAGCCCAGGGGACAACGCAGTTGGCCCGCGAGGTCCACCACCGCCCGGCCGACGTCGACCCCGAGGCCACGAGCGTCGACGACTACGCGGGCGGGTACTTCGAGGAGCTGCGCCACGCCACGACGCGCGCGGCCCAGCACGGCTTCGTCATGCGCGGCGGCTTCGCGGTGGTGCGGACCGTCGGCCGGGGCGCTCCCGTCCAGGCCCGCTATTGGCTGGGCGCCGACGACCCCGGCCTGCCCGCCGACACCGGGCGCCTGATCTGGGTCGACGAGGCCGAGCGACCCGTCCCGCTCGGCGAGGTCGGCCCGGTGGCCTGGTCCGAAGGGGTTCGTATGGCCGCGTTGATCTACGGGGGAAGGCAGACCCATGACCAGTGACCACAGCGACGGCCGCCGTGGGGACGGCGGCCACGACCCCGGCACCCCGATCGCGCTCGACGTGGGCCTGGCGCCCGTCAGCACCCCGGACGGCGAGCCGATCACCGCCCGCCGCTACGACCACCCGCTGCTCGGCGACCGGCCCGTCGTCCGGCTGATGGGGGAGGCCGCCGCGCCCGGCGAGGACCGGTTGCTGGCCGCCGCCGGGTTCGGAGCCCCCGACGTCGGCCCGCCGGTGGCGGCCGGGCGCCGCCGCGAGCTCGGCTATCCGGCCTGGGCCCTGATCCACGACCCCGGCAACGCGGATGTCGCGCTGGCGGTGGCGCCCGAGATGGAGCGGGCCGAGCGGCTGGTCAAGGCCAAACCCGGGCCCGCGCTTGAGATGTACCAGCGCATCAGCGAGAAGCTTCCGCACGACCACCACCCGGCCTACTGGGAACAGGTCGGCCGGGCGATGATCGCGGCCGGACGGCACAAACAGGCCGCGATCATGTTCGGCAGGGCCCGTACGGCCGACCGTCACGCCACGGCGGTCGACCCCGCCCGGCGCCGCGCGGTCTTCTTGGAGTTCGCCCTCGCCGGGGCGCTGTCGGTCAAGGACATCAAGGCGTACGTGGCCGAACTGGCCCGGGGCGCCGACCCCGTCGACTCCTACGTCGAGCTGCGCGAGCTGACCGTCCGCCGTACCCTCGGCGGCCTGCCGCCGTGGCCCGACATGCTGCCGCAGCTCGCCAGGCTGGCCAACGCCGCCGGTCTGGACGTCGTGGCCGAGTTCCGGCTGCTGCTGGAGACCCTGGTGGACGCGCCGGCCCTGTGGCGGGCGGCGGACGGATTCTGGACAGCACCCGCTCAGCGCATCCACCTGACGTCCGCGATCGCCGGGTCCGCGACGCTGCGGAAGCGGCTCCTGTGGCAACTGACCGACCTGCCGCGCTCGGACCTGGACGCCTGGTGGATCGCGTTGCTGGAAGAGACGGGTGCCTTCGACGAGTTGGGCGCGGACGCGGAGGCCGACGCCGCTGACTGGCTGACCGCGATGCTGGCCCGGTACCGAGGGGAGGGCCCGCGCGGCTGCCCCAAGGTCCCCGAAGAGCTGCTGCGGCTGCTCCCGGGGCTGGCACAGCGCATCCGTGACGCCGACGGTCCGCCCGTACGGTTCGCCGGCCCCGGCCCCGTACGGTCCGGCGGCGGCTCGTCGGACCGGCACTGGATCGACGCCGCCGTCCCCGGCCGCTGCCTGGCCGTCGGCATCCCAATCGCGGACCCCGATCCACACCAGATGCTGGCCCACTGGCACGACGCCACTCGCGTCGGGCTCGAAACGCTGACCGCCGACGCCCGGTTCGCCGCCGCGCTCGCCCGGACCATCCAGTACGAGACCCGGTACGACGGCTTCGGCGATCTGTGGACGAGCGAACCGCTGCGGCCCCTCCTGCGCGACATCGTCGACGCCTGGCTGAGCGATGCCCGGTCCGGCGGTCTGCAGGGCGCCCTCGACGCGCTCACCGCCCTCGACCGCGGCATCGGTCTCGGCCGGCGGGCGGTGGCGGCGATGCCGGACCTGCGCGCTCGGGTCAAGGACATCGATCTGGTGGCCCCGCTGACCCGGTCGCTGCGCGCCGGCATCCTCGACGAACTGGGCTGGCAGGCCCTGGACGAGGCCGCCGCCGAGCTCAAGGGGCAGACGTACTGCCGGGCGAGCTGGCCGGTCCTCACGGCGCACGACCGGAGCCGTGCCATCGCGGTGGGGCCCGGGGGCCGGATCGCGGAACACCGGTACCGGGCGCCGCGCGGAGCGTACCAATTCGACTACGACGTCCATGTGTTCTTCTCCGGCGGACACTTCCTGGTGTGCCACTGGGTCAACGGCAAGTCCACGATCCACTGGTCCGACGCTCCGGACGACCAGTTCGAAGTGACGTATCAGATGTGGCGCTCGCTCGACCACGAGCCCTCGCGCCGCGGTTACACCCTCCTGGCCCCGGACGGCCGGCGGTTCATGGGCCACCGACCCCTCGCCCCGGGCGACCGGCGGGTCGGGCCGAACGGCCATATGTTCCACGACGGCCGGACCTTCTGGTGGCACACCGAGACCGGCTCCGAACCCCGCGTACGGCGGATCGACCCGGCCGCCGACGAGCTCGGCGAGCCGGGACTGCCGGACTTCCTCGATCCGTCCCTGCTGGACGAGGACGAGCACTGGGTCATCGAGTCCTCGTCGCTGGCACCGCTGCCCGAGGGTGTCACCGCTTCACCGCTGGGCACCGACGGCACCCTCGTGGGCCTGCGGGTCGCCCGGGACCGGACGACCGGGCGGTTCCGCTACCGTCGCATCGACGGCGCCGACGGGGCGATCGATCTGCCGCCCGGTTCGAAGGGCCCGTGGGGCCTGCTCGACATACCGGGGGCGGCGCACCGCCTGCTGCTCGACGGGGACGACGAAGTCACCGCCCGCGACCCGGAATCCGGCGCCCCCCACTGGCGGGTGGAGCTGAAGAACCGCCGCTCGATGGCCCCTGGACCATCCCCGATGGCCGCGGGTACGTCGCGTATGCCACCGCCCGCGTTCTGGCACTTCCTCACCCCCCGTGACCCCGCCGGGTCACGGGCCCTGAGGGAGATCCCCGAGGACACGGTGCGCCGACTGCTCGCGGCCGCGGCCACCTCGGAGCGGGCACTGACGGCCGCCGTCCAGTCGCTGCTGCCCGAGGTGGTCCACCCGCTGCTGCTCCGGGGAGTCGTCGGATTCGTTCAGGAGGCCGCCTGGGGGATCCGCACCCGGGACAAGATCCTGTCGCGGCTCAAGAAGGTGGGGACGGGCGCCTGACCGGCCGGGCCGCTCAGAGCCGGGCCGCCAGGCCCGGCTGTTGTCCCGGCCGGGGGCGCGGCGTCGCGAGGCGCAGGCCCACCTCGACCAGCGTCCAGCCCAGCCGGCTCCGCAGCCGACGCGAGCGGCGGGGTTGGCGCGGCGGGCGAGGCCGGTGCCGTGCGCGGGCGCGCAGGGCCTCGCGGCGCAGCCGCTCGGCCCGGATGCGGTGCAGCCGCAGATGGATGTCGTCGCCGTACATGGCTTGTTCCCCCAGGGTTGGTCAGTCCTCGTCGCGCGGGAAGGCGTGCAGATGGACGCGGTAGCGGGCCGAGCCCTCGACGTCCTGACCCACTTCCTTGTCGCGGTAGCTAGCGATCACCTCATGCACCTTGACGCGCATCTCGGCGGCGAGTTCGGGGGTGAGGCGGGTAGTCCAGTCGCTGATGTCCCAGGCGCGGCGCCACTCCTCGGGCCACTCGCGCCAGCTGCCGAGCCAGGTGGACATCTCCTCGCCATGATTGGTGGCGAGTTCGTACAGCATGGTGCTCATCGCACCGCGCACGGACGGGTCGGCGTCGCTCAGCAACTCGTCTACGCCCATGCGGATGCTGCGCTGCGCGCTCTTCCACCACCGCTCGCGTCCCTTGCCGCGCTCCGGGTCCTCCACGACGAAGCCGTACCTGGCCAGCTGTCGGAGGTGATAGCTGGTGGCCCCGCTCGATTCGCCGAGGCGGTCGGCGAGTTGAGAGGCGGTGGCCGGGCCGTACTCGCGCAGCGCGTCGAGCAGACGCATCCGCAGAGGGTGCGCGAGCCCGCGCAGGGAGCGGGCATCGAGCACTCGTACGTCGTCGGGGATCGGCTTCTCGTTCTCGGCCATGGTCGGCAGCGTAAGCATGCAAAGACTCCGTTGCAAGGGTTCCTTTGCGTGAAAATCTTTGCAACGAAGTCTTTGGAAGTTCGAGTGCCCCCGGTCAGTCCTCCGCCGCCTGCTTCACCAGCGGGATGATCCTCAGCGGCACCGCGTTCTCCATCACGATCGTCGTCGACGCCCGCACGATCCCCTCGAACCCCACCACCCGGTCGATCACCCGCTGCAGATCCGCGTTGGAGCGGGCGACCAGGCGGCAGAGCATGTCGCCGTGGCCGGTGGTGGTGTGCAGTTCGAGCACTTCCGGGACGCTCGCCAGGTGGCTCCGTACGTCCGGGCCCTGGCCCTGCTTGATCTCCAGGGTCGCAAAGGCCGTGACCGGATAGCCGATGGCCGCCGGGTCCACCTCGGGCCCGAAGCCCCGGATCACGCCCTGGGCCTGTAGCCGGTCCAGTCGCGCCTGCGCCGTGCCGCGCGCGACGCCGAGCCGGCGGGACGCCTCAAGCACGCCGATCCGGGGCTCCTCGGCGAGCAGTGTGATCAGTCGGGCGTCGAGCCGGTCGATTGCCACGGCGGTCCTCCTGCTGAGGGTGAGAGTGTGAGGGTGGTCACTGTGTACAGAATGCCCGGCACGCCACCGGAATAGCTATACGGATTGTCCATCGAATCATCGAACTGTTGCGCATCCTGAGCCATGGAGTCACGGTGAAGACATGACTGAGACCTTGGATCACACCCTGGCCGTGACGGGAGAAGGCGCGCGTCGGGCGGACCCCTTCCCGGTGAAGGGGATGGACGCGGTCGTCTTCGCCGTCGGCAATGCCAAGCAGGCCGCGCACTACTACTCCACCGCGTTCGGCATGCGGCTGGTCGCCTACGCCGGGCCCGAGAACGGCAGCCGGGAGACCGCGAGCTATGTCCTCGTCTCCGGCGGCGCCCGCTTCGTGTTCACCTCCGTCATCAAGCCCGCCACCGGATGGGGCACCTTCCTCGCCGAGCACGTCGCGGCCCATGGCGATGGCGTCATCGACCTGGCCATCGAGGTGCCGGACGCGTGCGCCGCGTACGCGTACGCCATCGCCCACGGCGCCTCCGGTATCGAGGAGCCGCACGAGGTCAAGGACGAGTACGGCACGGTGGTGCTCGCCTCCATCGCCACGTACGGCGACACCCGCCACACCCTCGTCGACCGCTCCGGCTACACCGGCCCCTACCTCCCCGGCTTCGCCCCCGCCGCCCCGCTGGTCGAGCCGCCCGCCCGCCGTAACTTCCAGGCCGTCGACCACTGCGTGGGCAATGTCGAACTGGGCCGGATGAACGAGTGGGTGACCTTCTACAACGACGTCATGGGCTTCACCAACATGAAGGAGTTCGTGGGCGACGACATCGCCACCGAGTACTCCGCGCTGATGTCCAAGGTCGTCGCGGACGGCACCCGCAAGGTGAAGTTCCCGCTCAACGAGCCCGCCGTCGGCAAGAAGAAGTCCCAGATCGACGAGTATCTGGAGTTCTACGGCGGTCCCGGCGTCCAGCACATCGCGCTCGCCACGAACGACATCGTCGCGACCGTACGGGCCATGCGCGCGGCCGGTGTCCAGTTCCTGGACACTCCCGAGTCGTACTACGACACGCTCGGCGAGTGGGTCGGTGAGACCAGGGTGCCCCTGGAGACGCTGCGGGAGCTGAAGATCCTCGCCGACCGCGACGAGGACGGCTATCTGCTGCAGATCTTCACCAAGCCGGTGCAGGACCGCCCGACGGTCTTCTTCGAGCTGATCGAGCGGCACGGCTCGATGGGCTTCGGGAAGGGCAACTTCAAGGCGCTGTTCGAGGCGATCGAGCGCGAGCAGGCCAGGCGCGGCAACCTCTGAGCCAGGCGCGGCAAGGCTCTGACGACCCCTTTGTCCCCGGCCCCTTGCGCGAAAGTACGAACTAAAGCTGTTACGAACTTCGGACCGTCTACACTCGGCGCGTTGCTATCCAGTACAACGCCGCGTGGTGTATGGGGAGTTGTTGAGGTCCGAATGGCGCAAGATGTGCAAGATATGTATGCCAAAGGGCGGCTGACCAGGAATAAGTTCGCCCTCGGGGGAGGGAAGGCCGCCGCCTCGGGCGCGCTGGGAGTGCTCTCCGTCCCCGCGCCCGACACGGCCGAGGACGAGGCGCCGGCCGGCGAGGGCGGCGCGCGGGAACTGCCGGCGCTGCCGGCCCTGACGGCTCAGGAACAGCCGTAGCTCCGGCGCCGGCCCAGCCGCCCGCTCCCGCACCACCCGCCGCCGTGGCGATCTTCCCTCCCGGACGGTCGGGTGCGAGTCTGGAGCCATGGCTGATCTGATGGAGATGCTGCGGGAGGGCCTCCCCTCCGAGGCCGTCCTGACCGACCCCGACGTCATGAGCTCGTACGCCAACGACATGGCGAGCTTCTGCGAGGCGGGCACCCCGGCCGTCGTCGTCCTCCCGCGCAGCGTCGAGCAGGTGCAGCACGTGATGCGCACCGCGACCGTCTTTCGTGTCCCGGTCGTGCCGCAGGGGGCTCGTACGGGCCTGTCGGGGGCCGCCAACGCCTCCGACGGCTGCATCGTCCTCTCCCTGATCAAGATGGACCGGATCCTGGAGATCAACCCGGTCGACCGGATCGCGGTCGTCGAGCCGGGCGTGGTCAACGCCGTTCTGTCGCGCGCCGTCATGGAGCATGGCCTCTACTACCCGCCGGACCCCTCCAGCTGGGAGGAGTGCACCATCGGCGGCAACATCGGCACCGCCTCCGGCGGCCTGTGCTGTGTGAAGTACGGCGTCACCGCCGAATACGTACTGGGCCTCGACGTCGTCCTCGCCGACGGCCGGCTGCTGAAGACCGGCCGCCGCACCGCCAAGGGCGTCGCGGGCTATGACCTGACCCGGCTGTTCGTCGGCTCCGAAGGCAGCCTCGGCATCGTCGTCCGCGCCGTGCTCGCCCTCAAGCCCGCCCCGCCCCAGCAGCTGGTCCTCGCCGCCGAGTTCCCGTCCACCGCGACCGCCAGCGACGCCATTTGCAAGATCATGGAGAGTGGACACACCCCCTCGCTCCTCGAACTCATGGACCGCACCAGCGTCCACGCGGTCAACACGATGGCGAACATGGGCCTGCCGGACTCCACCGAGGCCCTGCTCCTGGCCGGCTTCGACACCCCGGACCCCGCCGCCGACCTCGCCGCCGTCGGCGAGCTGTGCACCGCCGCGGGCGCCACCGAGGTCGTCCCCGCCGAGGACACCGCCGAGTCCGACCTGCTGCTCCAGGCACGCAGGCTGACCCTCCCGGCCCTGGAGGCGGTCAAGGGCGTCACGATGATCGACGACGTCTGCGTTCCGCGCTCACAGCTCGGCGCGATGATCGACGGGGCCGCCGCGATCGCCGAGAAGTACGGCCTGACCATCGGCGTCGTCGCCCACGCGGGCGACGGCAACACCCACCCGACCGTCTGCTTCGACCCCTCCGACCCGGACGAGACGCGGCGCGCGCGGGAGTCCTTCGACGAGATCATGGCCCTGGGCCTTGAGCTGGGCGGCACGATCACGGGCGAGCACGGGGTGGGCGTCCTCAAGCGCGAGTGGCTGGCGCGGGAACTCGGGCCGGTGGGGGTGGAGCTGCAGCGCGGCATCAAGCAGGTCTTCGACCCGCTGGGGCTGCTGAACCCGGGCAAGCTCTTCGTATAGCGGCCTGTGCCGCCTGTGCCGCCTGTGCCGCCTGTGCCGCCTGTGCCGCCTGTGCCGCCTGTGCCGCCTGTGCCGCCTGTGCCGCCCTTCCGGCGGCTATTCCCTCCGTCGGCCCTGGTACGCGTCCCACGCCAGCCAATGGACAAGCTGATCCCTCATCTTCGCCTTGGCCGGAGACAGCGAATTGAAGTCCCTTTCGGCGATGTCGAGCCTGGCGAAGTCGTATCGCGGCTTCTCTCCGGCCTCCAACTCCATGGCATGCGGAATCGCCGCGATCAGGCACATCCAGCTCTTCACGGGTGATGGCTCCGGAAGATACGGGATCACCACGAAGAGCTGCCCCGTTTCCAGGTCGAGGCCCTTGCCCGTCCTGCTGAAGCCGCTCGTCCGCGCGGTCTCCACAAGCTCCCGCATACGGGACGGCGATGCCGTCATGACGGCGGCGGGGACGGGCCAGCCGAACCACGACCGGGCTCGTCTGGATCTCCTCAGCCAGTTCCTCATGGGACAACCCATACCTCTGTATCGGGAGTGATTCCTGGAGAGTACGGGTCGTGCATGCGATCCAGGGCCTCGCCTATGCGGTGGTTGCCGTTGAGCACTCCTCCGTCGTTGTTCAGGACGACACTGCCGCCCAGCTCATCCGGGTTGTTGATGGATTCCAGCAGGCGTTCGTCGTCCATTCCGCGGACGGCCGCCAGCTTCTCTGGGGGGTCTCCGCGGTCGGGCAGTCTGAGGTCTTCCAGATCGCCGAGCCTCATGGGCACCCGCTTGGCCCTCATCGCCGCGTCGGACACTTCCTCAGCGGTGGGTTGGCGGCTGAAGACCTTGCTGAGGAATTTCCCGATTCCGGAACGAGTTTCGCCGTCGGGGTACGGCCCGAGCCCCAGCGGGTCGCTCCAGGTGTGGGGGTTGTGGACGTAGGTGGCGGGGTTGGGGGCGGGGATCAGGCCGAGGGGGTCGGGGGTGAGGTAGCGGGCGGTGGTGGGGTCGTAGTAGCGGTGGTGGTTGTAGTGGAGGCCGGTTTCGGGGTCGTAGTACTGACCGGGGAAGCGGAGCGGGGTGTACGTGGTGCTGGTTGCGGCCCAGGTGGTCGTGCCCCAGAGGGTGGTGCGGGCGTGCCAGGCGATCTCGCCGGTTTCGTCGAAGAGGTGGGTGGGGGTGCCGACGAGGTCGGTGACGATGGCGTAGAACCGCTGGTCGACCTCGCGTTGGGAGGTCGCGTCGGTGATCCGCTCGGTCTGGGCGATGGGGTGGCGGCCCTGGTGGTCCCAGGTCAGGGAGACGGGATGGGGGAGGCCCGGTGTGGTGGTGGTCTGTTCGACGAGGGTCGAGCCGTCCCAGGTGAAGTCGGTCTGCTCGACGGCCGTTTCGCCGTCGTCGGCCAGGCGCTGTTTGGCGGTGCGGCGGCCGAGCGGGTCGTAGAGGTAGCGCCAGACCGTGCCGTCGGGGGTGGTGACGGTGGTCAGACGGTCCTCTGCGTCCCAGGTGTAGTGCCAGGTGTCGGGCTTGCGGGAGAGGCGGGTCTTCTGGCGGAGGGTGAGGCGGCCCGCGTCGTCGTGTTCATAGCGGATGTCTCCGGCGCGGGTGATGCGGGTGCCGGTGTAGGTCCGGTCTCCCGTCGTATCGGCTTCCGGGTGTCGCTCCGGCCAGGTGGCGTGGGTCTGGTTGCCTGCCTCGTCGTACGCGTAGCTCTCCGTCCAGTTCCGGGCCCGGACCGTGGTGACGCGGCCCGCCGCGTCGAGGTCGAAGGTGCGGGGGCCGGTGAGCCGGTCGTCGATGGCGGTGACGTAGCCGTCGGCGCGGTAGGTGTAGGCGCGGTGGTGGAGGGGATCGGTGGCGGCGGCTGGGCCGGTGAGGGTCTGTTCGGTGAGCCGGCCGAGGGGGTCCCGGACGGTGGCGAGGGTGAGGTCCCCGCTGATCTGGCGGCTGGTCTCGCGGCCCGCGGCGTCGTGGTCGAAGGCGAGGGTGTGGCCGGAGGCGGTGAGGGCGGTGCGGTTGCCCGCCGCGTCGTAGGTGTAGGTGGTGGTGGCCCCGGTGGGGGTGATGCGGCGGATGCGGCGGCCCAGCGCGTCGTACGTGTGGGTGAGGACCCGGCCGTTCACCATCTCGGATTTGACGCGGCCCATGCGGTCGCGCTGGTAGACCAACTCGACGTCGGGCCCGGTGGCCGAGGCCAGGCGCCCGGCGGGGTCGTAGTCGTAGGCGGTGGTCCGGCCGTCGGCGGTCTTGCGGACCGTACGGCCGAGCGCGTCGCGTTCGAAGGCCACCGTCTGGCCGAGGGGGTTGATGCGGGCCGTGAGGCGTCCCGCCGAGTCGTGGGCGTAGGTGTGGGTGCGGTGGTCGAAGTCGGTCTCGGCGACCAGGCGTCCGGCCGGGTCGTAGTCGTACGACCAGGTCAGGCCCTGGGGGTTGGTGACCTGGGTCAGGCGCAGCGCGGTGTCGTGGGCGAACTCGTAGCGCACCCCGTCCGGGCCGGTCCGGGCGGTGAGCAGATCGAAGTGCGTGTATTCGTAGGTGGTCGTGCCGCCGCCCGGGTCGGTGTGGCTGGTGCAGTTGCCTTCGCCGTCGTACGTCCAGCGCTCCTGGGACCCGTCGGGGTGGGTGCGGGCGGCGAGTTTGCCCTCCACCGTCCACTTCAGGTGGATGGTGTGGCCGAGCGGATCGGTGATGGTGGTGGGGCGGCCGAAGGCGTCGCGCTGGTAGTGGGTGGTGGCGCCGAGTGGGTCGGTGATCGCCACCGGGAGGCCCGCCGGGTCACACATCACGCGCGTGGTTTGCCCTAGCGCGTCAGTGGTGGCGATCAAGTGGCCGTGGTCGTCGTAGGCGTAGCGGGTGGTGTGACCGGCGGGGTCGGTGAGGCTGGTGCGGCGGCCCGCCTCGTCGTAGGTCTGCCGCCACGTGGCGCCGTCCGCGCCGGTCAGGGTGAGGGGGAGACCGAGGGTGTCGTAGGTGGCGGAGGCCGTGTGGCCGTCGGGGCGGGTGACGGTGGTGAGGTGTCCGGCTTCGTCGTAGGTGTGGGTGGTGGTGTGGCCGAGGGGGTCGGTGTGGGTCAGGGGGCGGTGGTGGCGGTCGTAGGTGGTGCGGGTGGTGTGGCCCAGGGGGTCGGTCTGGGCGATGACCTGGCAGGCGTCGTTGATGACGTAGCGGCTGGTGTGGCCGTCGGGCGTGGTGACGGTCGTGACCCGGTGGCCGGTGGCGGGGTCGGCGTCGTGGTAGTCGATACGGACCGATATATGGCCCGCCTCGCCGCCCTCCGCGATACACCGGTCGCGGTTGTCGTAGACGTAGTCGTAGCGGCGGTCGTTGGTGTCCGTCCAGGAGATCACCCGGCGCTCGTCGTCGTACTCGAACCGCAGCGGCAGCCCTGAGGAGTTGATGACCTCGGTCAGGTTGCCGTCGGTGTAGCCGTAGCGGATCAGCTCCTGATCCGAGCCGTCCTCGGCCGCGCCCGCCAGGTGGAGGGCGGTGATCCGGCCGTCGGCGGTGGTCAGCTTCAGGTGATAGCCGGCCGAGTGGACGACATCGGTGGGCGCCCCCTCGCTGTCGTGGTCGAAGGTGATGACATGGCCACTTCGGTCCATGACCTGCGCCGGCCTTGCGACCCCGTCGCCCCCGCCCTCCGGACCGGTGAAGTGGCGGGTGTGCCCGGTGTCGGGATCGGTGAGGGTGTAGTCGCCCCGCGCGTCCCGCTCCAGCGGCCACCGCGGACCCGACTCGGGGAGGGTCGGCAGGCCGGGGGCGGGGTGCGGATAGGGCAGCAGCAGCCCGTCCTCGCTGATGAACACGACACCCTCGGCGTCGATCTCCAGCCGCTGGTCGGCCGTGCTCGACCACGACGGACCGAACCAGCCCCCCGCCGCATAGCCCGACTCCACCCGGCGGCGGAAGATCAGCGGCAGTTCGCCGGGCAGGGTCACATCCGTCTGGGGCAGGAACATCTTCCCGGTCGCCAGGTCCACCGGGTCCGTGCCCGTGCACGTCTTCCCGGCGTCCTTGCGTGCGAACGGATGCGACCCCTCCTTGCGCAGCGCCGCACGCGCACGCCGCGCATATCGGGCCGCCGCCATGCCCTCCCGGGCAGCGCCCATGCCCGCCCGGGCCGCGCCGAGTCCCTTGGTGCCGATCAGCTCGGGTACTAGCCGGCCCAGGCCCTCGGACGGGTCCTTGGCGAAGGCGTCGAGCATGGTCTTGCCCGCCCCGACAGGATCATTGGCCATCGTCACCAGCCCGGCCGCGGTGCTGTTCAGGTTCGTGACGTACTCGGCGGGGTGGGTGATGTTGTACGGGTCCAGCGGATTGAGCCCACGGGCGAAATTGACCAGCCCCGCCGTCCCCTTCACCACACCACCGACGAAATGCGACGCGTCCAGCCGCAGACCCTCCAGCCCATCGGCGACCTGCTCGCTGTACGAGGGCTTGGGCGGAGCCGCGTCCCGGGCCTGCGCCACTGCCTTGACCGCCGTCTCCTCCGCCCGGTCCCGCTGCCGCCGCGCCTCATCCAGCTTCTCCTGCGCGGCCTGCGCCTTGGCGGGGCCCGGGTCGGCGAAATCCCCCGGCTTCTTCGGCTTCGCCCCCGGTTCCTTCCCGTCCTTTACAGCGGCGTTGTACGTGTCCACCGCCGCGTTGTACGCGTCCACCCTCCCGTTGTAGGCCGAACGCGCCTCCTCCGACGCCTTCTTCGCCGCCTTGTACGCGTCGATGGCCTCTTGCGCCTGGCCCTGCGCCCACTCCACGGTCCCCGCGAAGCCCTCCAGCGCCAGAGCGGCCTTCTCGCACGCGTCCGCGGCCTTGAACCACTTCGCCGGCTCGTCCGCCACCGTCTTCCCGAACGCGTCCGCGCTCTGACCCTTCAGCCGGGACGGATCCACTCCCTTCAGCCCACGGCCGACCTGGTCGAACGCCTTCTGGAAGTCCCGCAGATGCGTGGCCGTGGACCGGATCTTCCCGGCGCTCCCGAAGACCAGCTTCTTCGGGTCCTCGGTCTCGTCCAGCTGGAACTCGGCGACATCGGCGCCCAGGGCGTTCGCCGCCGAACGGGACTTGTCACGGACCCAGTCCGCCCCGCCCTCCCAGCCGACCTTGTCCAAACCCTCCGCGGACTTGTTGCCCAGCCACTCCACACCGTCCCCGACGGCCTCAGTGCCCGACTCGACCGCGTCATCGAGCCAATCGGGGGTCAGGTCCCACCCCATCAGCGGCACCCCCCGGACGTTTCGGACACCTGGAAGGGCCATCTACGCCGAGATTCGGTCAGACACTCCAGCAACGTCATGACGCCCCCAGCCTCCCCGTCAACAACCGAGCGCTACCCGACAGTATTCACAGAAGGGGAGGTAACTGCCATCTCAAGGTGTTGTTAACTGAAGGTGGCCGCTTTAACTCGTTCGCTCCGCAAACCCGGCGCATCTACCATGCATCGGATGACGAGCCTGGCCGAGATCATTCGCCCCTTCCGCATCGACATCCCGCAAGCCGAGCTGGACGATCTGCACGCACGGCTCGACCGCACCCGATGGCCCGATGAACTGCCGGGCGTGGGCTGGGCGTACGGCATTCCGCGCGACTATCTGCGGGAGCTCGTACGGCACTGGCGCCACACATACGACTGGCGGGCCGCCGAGGCCCGACTGAACCAGTGGCCGCAGTTCACCACGACGATCGACGGGGCGAACATCCACTTCGCGCATATCCGCTCACCCGAGCCGGACGCCACCCCACTGGTCATGACGCACGGCTGGCCGGGCTCCATCGTCGAATTCGCTCAGGTCGCCGGCCCGCTCACCGACCCACGCGCCCACGGCGGCGACCCCGCCGACGCGTTCCACCTTGTCCTGCCGAGCATCCCGGGGTTCGGCCTCTCGGGACCGACGCGGGAGACCGGCTGGGAGTACCACCGGGTCGGCGCCGCGTTCGCCGAGCTCATGGAGCGCCTCGGCTACCAGCGATACGGCGCCCAGGGCGGCGACTGGGGCTCCGCCATCTCCCGCGAGCTCGGCCGTATCCACCCCGACCGGATCATCGGCGTCCACCTCAACCACATCCCCGGCTCCTCCGCCACCGAGGAGCCCGACCCCGCCCACCTGGCCACCCTGCCCCCGGCCGAACGCGCCCGCACCCTCGCCTCCTGGGAGCTGAACCAGCAGTGGGCCCGCGACCGCCAGGGCTACGCCGACATCCAGTCCACCCGCCCCCAGACCCTGGCCTACGGGCTCACCGACTCGCCGGTCGGCCAACTGGCCTGGATCGCCGAGAAATTCAAGGAGTGGACCGACTCCCGCGACCGCCCCGAGGACGCGGTCGACCGCGATCAGCTCCTCACCAACGTCATGCTCTACTGGCTGACCGGCACCGCCGGCTCCGCCGGCCGCATCTACTACGAACGCGCCCACTCCGCCTGGGGCGCGGCCCCCGAACCCTCCACCGCCCCGACCGCCCTCGCCGTCTTCCCCGGCGAGAACTTCATCCCGCTGCGGCATATCGCGGAGCGGACGAACAACATCGTGCGGTGGACGGAGTACGAGCGGGGCGGGCATTTCCCGGCCATGGAACAGCCGGACCTGCTGGTCGCGGACATCCGTGCGTTCTTCCGCGCCCTCGGGCGATGAGCGGAGCGGGGCCTCATGGCGTCCGTTGTTGTGGGTGGTGCGGCGCTGAAGCGATGCGCTGGAATTCCTCCGCCAGCGGCTCCCGCGCCCCGTCCCGGGACACGAGGGAGAGCTCGACGATATCGGCGCGTTCGGTGAGGGGACGGTACGGCGCGGGCGGTTGAATCTGGCGCACCGTGTCGTTCGGTACGAGGGTGACGCCGAGCCCGGAGGCAGTCCGCCGCGAGGGGGTGGCCGGGCGGGAGCGTCCATCGTCGAACCGGCCATCAGGCTGCTCGCCCGTACGGCCACGCACGTACCCCAGTTCACGCAGGCCGCGGCCCGGGACCCGTATGGTCGATGCCGTGTCTCCCGTCTACGAAGAGCACTTCACACGAACACCACTCAACCTGCTCGGCGGCCACGGCTGGAAGCGGCTCATGGCCTTTCGGGTGGATCAGTACGGCATCACCTTGGGCGGTATGCCGCTCCAATATCGCCGTCAGACCGCCGTGGTCCCCTGGGCGGAGATCGAGGCCGTCGTGCTGTGGGGCCAGAAAACAGCCCAGCTCCGCCCGATCCGCTGCGTGGGCGTCAAGTGCCGGCCCGGCTCAGCGGCACTCCCTGGTCCCAACCAGAACCTCAAACCCGAGACGGCCGCGCGCGTGGCCCCCCACATCGAGTACGAGGTCGTCCGGGACAGCCGCACCATGGTCCTCTGGCATATCGACCCCGACCGCCTCACCACCGCGCTCCGCGCCTTCGCCCCCGGTGTGCCGCTGCGCTTCCACCAGCAGTACTGGAAGGGGAGGTCGGGCGGGATCGACCTTGACGTGCTGCCGTGATCTGCAAGTTCACCCCGCCTCGCTGACCGGACGCCGTGGGTCGTCGATATCGACGGTTATTTCGACGGCTGAGGTCGAGATGAAGGATGCGATCTTGCCGTGTAGCTGAATCTCTTGGAACGGGTTCGATTCGGTGAGGAAGACAGCCCACATAAGTGAACGGTCGGCAGTCAAACGCGCTACGAATCCTTCCGAGCCGTAGGAACCATCACCTCCCCAGAGAAAACCTCCATGAGCCAGCTCTACGGATTTGAGCCCATCGACCTCGGACGTCCAATCCGGTTCGCTTATGAGCATTTGATGCAGATCGAAGGCCCCAAGAAGCCTGAAGCCGCTCGGCGTGCCCGGTGAGAGGGCCACGTCGTACGAATTTCCGTCCGCGAGATGGAGCGCATCCCGGATCGGAAGCCGGAAATCTTCCCATAGGAGTTGGATGTCATTCATGTGCGTTCACTGCTGGGCTCGACATACTGGTCGATGATCCTCCTGCCGCGGTGGGTGTGGCATGTCTGCACGGGATGTCTCAACGCCACGGAGTCGGGTACTCGGCGGGCTTACGACCGACGGAAAACCGGTTCGGCTCGTTCGGATCGGCCGCTGACCTGCCCATATGCCACTCCGATTGCTGGAGAGAACCATGAGTGACCTCCCCGACGACAGCACCGTCCACGCCACCCAGCACGCCCTCGGCGAACTCGCGGCCAACCGGGCGGACGATACGGCGCTGGACACCCTCGCCAGCAGCGAGGTGCTGCTTCCCGCTCCCGAGGGCGTGGAGGATACGGACCCGCAGGCCGTGACGCTCCCCGTGCTCGAACAGGACGACGGCGCCCAGCTGGTGCCGGTCTTCACCACCCCGGACCGTATGCACCAGGCCCTGCCGCAGATCCACCGCTACCACCGGGTGCCGCTGGGCGCCTTGGCCCAGGGCTGGCCCTCCGATGAGCTCTCGCTGGCCATCGACGCGGGTGCGCCCGAAGAGGTGACCCTCACCGGGGGCGGCGTACGCACCCTCCTCACGCGTCCCGGCCGCTGAGGCCGCTGAGCCCCGGGCGAGGGTGATGTGCACGGCCATCGCCGCCGCACTGGCCCTGCTGCTGTCCTCGGTGTCGGCTGTGGAGTCCGGGGCGAATATGGCGACCACATCCGCACAGGTGATCGCTCCACCGCAGACGCAGGTGGATGGTTCCGCTACGGGGATTTCTTCCCCCGAGTGGAAGTCTTCGCCCGAGTGGAAGGCTGTCTTCCCGAATCGGGTCGCGAACTTCAACGTGTGCAATCCGTGCCGTGTTACCAATCCGCTCTACCACGTTGACCAGATCGTGGACCAGATCGTCAAGTACAGGCCCCGAGTCATCGCACTGGAGGAGATCTGCGTCGGTGAGACACAACGCGTCATCAGTAAGCTGAGGGCAAAGGGCTACCGGTACTACGCCGCACACGGAAACACGATGAACACCCGTTGGAGCTGCTACGAGTTCGGTTCCGCCTACGGGAACGCGATTCTGTCCGCCGCGCCGCTCACCAACGAGGTGAACCGCCATTACTCACAGGGCGGCAGTGAGCCCCGCGGATACGTGGCCGCCGATACGACTGTCGCGGGCAGGAAGGTGCGGGTCTTCGCGACCCACCTTGCCGCCCAGGCCGGGCAGGCCAATGTGCGTAAAGTCCAGGTCGGGGAACTCGTCACAGCCGTCCGGGCCTATCCGGACGTCATTGTGCTCGGGGACTTCAACACCGAGCCGAACGCCCGTGAACTGTCTGCCATGTGGTCGAAATTCCATGACGCCGACCCTTCCTGCAGTCCGACCCATTACCTTTTCCCCTGCAAGATGACAGAAGACTCCACCAGGCCCGGGGGGAAGAAGTACGACTACATCTTCCTGCGCAATGGCGGTGCCTTCAGTTCCTCCGGCGTCGGCGTCCACGAGAACTTCTCCGATCACAAACTCATCCACGCCGACCTGGCCACCAACTGACCGCCAGGTGAGTACGGGGTTCCGTGTGCCCGACCACGACCCCGAGCCGTACTGCGTCAGAGGTCGGCCACGAGCAGCCGGTATCCGACGTCGAAGGTGTCGAGCGCGAGCAGTCCGGCGTGGCGGGTGTGCCAGCGGCCGGTCGCCAGATCGTCCGCGAGCCGGGCCAGACCGGGTGCGATGGTGTCCTCGCCGGTCTGGGCGAGCAGGGAGATCCCCGCGCGCACCTGCGGGTCGAGATAGGCCTCGGGGCGGCGCCAGTATGCGGCGCCGAATCCGTCCACGCAGTCGTGGGGAACTGGCACCGGTTCCTGGCGCGCCCCGCCGAGCAGGTCGACCAGTTGCTCGGTCGGGGTGGCACGGGTGTCGTCGAACGCGGCCGCCTCCGGGAGGTAGTCCCGGACGAGCCAGAACCGCTCGCGGAAGACCTGCTGGTCCCACGTCAGGATGACGATGCGGCGGCGGGCGACCCTGCGCAGTTCGTCGATTCCCGCTGCCAGATCGGTCCAGTGGTGGACGGTCAGCAGGGCCATCACGGCGTCGGCGGCGTTGTCACGCAACGGGAGCCGTTCCGCGACGGCCTGCACGGCGGGCGCGGATCCCGGCGGGCGCTGGGCGATCATGACCTGGCTGGGCTCGACCGCGAGGGCCGTCTGCGGCGGTTCATAGGAGCCGGTGCCCGCTCCGACGTTGATCACGTCGGTGACGCTCCCGAGCGCTGCGTGGATCTGCGCGGCGATCCGCGCGTCAGGCTGCCGTGTGCGGGCGTACGTCGTGCCGAGCGTGTCATAGGTGGTGGTCATGCTCGGCAGTATTGCGAGGCGGGTTGGTCGCCGGTATGCGGCGGCCGTAGTGCTGGGCCAGTGCGTGGAACGCTTCCTTGGGTTCCCAGTGCCAGTGGGGCGTCGGGTCCTCGAAGGTCTTCCAGATCGGCTTGACGATGCCGTAGCTCGCCAGGTCGAGGTCGTAGCGCGGGTCGGTCCGATGCGGGGCATCAGGGGTGACGAACTGGTACACCAGGGCCGCGTAGAGGTTCATTGACTCGAAGACATCGAGCAGATCGGTGAGGTACGCGGCCTGGGTCCGCTCGCTGCGGGCCAGATTGCCGACGATCTCCGGGGGGTCCTTGTCGTAGTCCACGACGTTCCAGCCCATGCCGCCCTGCTCCGGGGCGCCCTTGAAGGTGCAGGTGCCGAACTCGGAGATGACGACTGGTTTGCGCCAGCGCAGGAACGGTGTGAGCTCGCGGACGTAGTCGGCCCGCTTCGGGAAGTACGAGTAGTAGTTGACGCTGACCATGTCGAACAGGTCCCAGTCGACCTCCTCGTCCTGCGCCGCGCCATACGTCATCCGGCCCTTGAAGACCGACCTGCCGACCTTCGCGGCCCGCGCGGTGAATTCGCGCAGGCGGCGCACCATCTTCTCGGGGTCGAAGTTTCCGCTGAGCAGGTTCTTGACGCGCTCAAGGGCGTTGTCACCCGGCACGATGCCTGGCACGAACAACACGAACTCGGCGCCCACGCTCAGGTGGACCCGCGCGCCCTGGCGCCGCAGTTGCTCGGCATGCCTGCCCGTCTCCGCCAAGTGGTCGAGGATGTCCTGGTGGGAGACATCCGCCAGACGCGGCTGGAGCCAGACGTGCAGCCCCTGCTCCGCCGCCTCCGAGGATGTGGCCTTGAGCCGGCCGAGGCCATCGCCGAAGACCGACACCGAGCCGGCGTGCAGATCGTTCTTGATGACCTGGATGTCCTTGCGCATCCGCGTGGCGCTCCAACTCGTCGCCGGCGTCTCGCCGTCGATGACCTCGTACGACACGCCCCGATAGGTCAGGCCGCCCGGGCCGCGGCGACTTCGCTCCCCGGCCCGGCCCGGTGTCAGCGGCGCACCCGACGCACCCGACGCCGCAACGGTCGCAGCTGCCCCAACGGCTCCCAGGGCCCCCGCCCCTGCCAGAAAACGCGCCCGGCTGATTCCCCTGCCCCGCATGGTGGTTCCCCCTGGTGTCCTGGCCCGCGCTCTGCGACCCACCACCAGTTTCGGGAATAACGGCGCACCCTGTCGTCAGCCGATGGTCTGCGCCTGATTGACTTTAGTTGTACGGGAGTTGTACGGGGCCTGCGCCTTTGGGATCGGCCTTTGTGACGATGGTCGGCCTTTGTGACGACCATCGTCACAAAGGCCGACCACACCACCCGCCGCTAGCCCTTCAGTGACGCGATATCGATCACGAACCGGTACCGCACATCGCTGCTCACGACCCGCTCGTAAGCCTCGTTGATCTGGTCACCCGTGATCACCTCGATCTCCGCGCCGAACCCGTGCCCCGCGCAGAAGTCCAGCATCTCCTGCGTCTGCCGGATGCCGCCGATCTTCGAACCCGCCATCGACTTACGGCCCATGATCAGCGAGAACTGGTTGAACGAGCTCGGGAACTCCGGGCCGCCCACGTGCACCATCGTGCCGTCGCGCTTGAGCAGCGAGAGGTACGCGTCCAGCGGGAGGTTCGCCGAGACCGTGTTGATGATGAGGTCGAAGGAGCCCGCCAGCTCGGCGAACGTCGACTCGTCGCTGGTCGCGTAGAAGTGGTCGGCGCCCAGCCGCAGCCCGTCGTCCTTCTTGCGGAGCGACTGGGACAGGACGGTGACCTCCGCGCCCATGGCGTGGGCGATCTTGACGCCCATGTGGCCGAGGCCGCCGAGGCCGACGATGGCGACCTTCTTGCCTGGGCCGGCGTTCCAGTGGGCCAGCGGGGAGTAGAGGGTGATGCCGGCGCACAGCAGCGGGGCGGCGACGTCGAGGGACAGGCCGTCGGGGATCCGCAGCGCGTAGTTCTCGTCGACGACGACGTGCGTGCTGTAGCCGCCGTAGGTGGGGGAGCCGTCGTACTGCCTGCCGTTGTACGTCGACACCTCGCCCTTGAGGCAGTACTGCTCCTCGCCCGCCAGGCAGTTCTCACATTCGCGGCAGGAGTCGACGAAGCAGCCGACGCCGACCCGGTCGCCGACGGCGTACTTGGTGACGCCGGAGCCGACCTCGGTGACGATGCCCGCGATCTCATGGCCGGGGACCATCGGGAACAGGGCGCTGCCCCACTCCTCGCGGGCCTGGTGGATATCGGAGTGGCAGATGCCGGCGTACGCGATCTCGATCAGGATGTCGTGCTCGCCGACCGGGCGGCGCTCGATGGTGGTGCGCTCCAGCGGGGCCTTGGGAGCAGGGGCAGCGTAGGCGGTGACGCTGGTGGTCATATCAGTGATCTCCGTGAACGGGGTTTCGGGATATGGAGGGGGGAGGGGAGGAAGGGGAAGTGGGGGAAGAGGACGAGGCGCGGTCGGGTGGCGCGGTCGCGGTCCAGTTCGCGAGTAGCTGCAGCGCCGCCTCGGAGGGGGATCCGGGCTCGACCGTGTAAATGCACATCGCCTGATCGTCATCGCCGGGGAAGGTCACGTTCTCGTAGGCGAGCGTCATGTCCCCGACCACCGGATGGTGGTAGAGCTTGACGCCGTGCGTCTTCTCCCGCACGTTGTGGTCGGCCCACCACGTACGGAACTCCGGGCTCTTGATCGTCAGCTCGCCGACCAGCTCGGTGAGGCCGGGGTCGTCGGCGTAGCGGCTCGTCTGGAGCCGCAGACTGGCCACCATCTCCGACGCGTACTTGTCCCACTCGCGGTACAGCTCGCGGGCCGCCGGGTCGAGGAACATGAAGCGGGTCATGTTCCGCTCGCGGTACGGCAGCGCGTCGAAGTCGATGATCAGCGCGCGGGCCAGCCGGTTGGAGGCCAGCACATCGCCCCCGCGCCCGAGCACGAAGGCGGGCGAGACCCCCTCCAGCATCTGCAGCATGCGGTGCACCCCGGGCCGCACCCGCTGGGGGCGGAGCGGCCGGCGGCGCTGGGTGCGGCGGGGCCGTGGCTTGGCCAGCTCGAAGAGGTACGCACGCTCGGTGTCGTTCAGCTGCAGGGCGCGCGCGACGGCGTCCAGCACCGCCTCCGAGACATTCAGATGGCGGCCCTGTTCCAGCCGGGTGTAGTAGTCGGTGCTGACCCCGGCCAGATGCGCCAGCTCCTCGCGGCGCAGCCCCGGCACCCGGCGGCGGCCGGAGGCAGTCATGTTCACGCCCGCGTCCTCAGGGCGCAGCCGGGCCCTGCGGGTCCGCAGGAACTCGCTGAGCTCGGTGTTGCGGTCCATGGCTTCCAGTATTCGCGGCCGGAAAGGCTCGCGGCCGTGTCAACGTAGGTCTGCTGGACCTAGGCGGGCCGGACCCAGCCAGAGGCTCGCGGGTGTACGGCGGCGTCGCGCTCGCACGGGAGAGTGGTGCCCACCCAGGATGGGTACGGGCCTCGGGCCCGTCTGATAGACCTTGACAGCGCGCTCCGTGTTGCACTGCGGCTCTTGTACGGCAGACTGCTTGTCGCCCCCCCACCGCGACGCACCGCACAGGCGCGGCGCAGCACAGCACGGCCGAGCAGATACGGGACATCGGAGATCATGAGCGCCCCTACCTCAGGATCCGCGGACGGCACCTCCTTTCCTGGCTTTTATCCTGATCCGTCCATCCCCGGCTATATCCGTTACTGGAACGGCGCCGCCTGGGTGCCCGGCACCAGTCGGCCCGCGCCGATCGACGGCGAGGCCATGCCCGCGCCGCCGCCCGGGGTGACCCATACGCAGGTCACGGCCCCGGTGCCGGACGAGACCGGGCCCATGTATCTCGACGAGGCCCCTGCCGCCGGTCCTGCTGCCGGTTCTGCCGGTCCTGTCGGAGACAGCGGCGGACGGGCGCTGCCGGAGCTGCGTCCGCGCGGTGAGATGGACGTACGGAGCGGGCCGGGGCCCGAGCCCGTGCCGCCGGCCCAGGGTGTGGGCGGCGCGGCTCCGGGCGGCATGGACTGGAACGATCCGCAGCGGCTGCACGGCACCCGGCCGGAGCCCGCGTCGGCCTGGCAGGCGGACGCGGCCCGGCAGTCCGGTTTCGGCGGGGAGCAGGACCGCCGCGTCTCCTGGGGCTCGAACCCGGCGGAGCCGGGAGCGGGGGCCGGAGGCCCGGCTTCCGGTGGGCCCGTCAGGCCCGGGGTGCCGGATCCACGCCGGGCCGTCAGCGGTTCCGGTGGTTCCGGTGGTTCTGGTGGTTCTGGTGGTTCTGGTGGCTCCGGCGGGCCCGGGGGTGCCGGTGGTCCCGCGGGCGCGCAGGCCCTGCCGCCCGCGCGGCGCGCTCCGGAGCTGCCCCCGGCGGAGCCGGGCCCCGGAGCGGGCGCCCCTGGCGCGGGCGCGGGCGGTGATACGGATGCGCCCGGCGGCGGGCGTACGACAGGCGGGGACGGCACGATCTCCATCCGCGCGATCCGGCCCGGCCGGACCGGGCCCGGCCAGACCGGATCGGGGGCGGGCAGCGGCGCGCCCACGCGGGACGACGGCACGATGACGATGCGCGCCCTCGGGCGCGGCGCGCCGAAGCAGAGCGGCGGTACGGCGGCGCCCGGGCAGCAGCAGGGGCAGCAGGGACAGCCTGGCTGGTCCGGGCAGGCCGGTGGGCAGCCCGGCGGGGCCGCTCCCATGCAGGGCGCGGGTGCGCTGCCCCCGCAGGGCGGCGTTGTGCTTCCGGGCGGCGGTCCGGCCGCGCCCGGCCACGGCGCTTCCGCACAGGGCCCGGTCGGGCTGCCCGACGCTGGTCCTGCCGCACCCGGAGCCCAGCCCCAACCGCAACCTCAGCCCCAACCCCAGCCTCAACCCCAATCCCAGCCCGGCTGGCAGCAGCAGGTGCGGCAGCTCGCCCAGCAGCCCGCGCCCGGTGCCGTCCCAGGCGCGGGCCCGGGCGGGGGCCCGGGAGCCCCCGGTGGTGCGCCTGAAGGCGTCATTCCGTGGAAGCCGCCCGTCGACAACCCCTTCCTTCAGGCCGCCCAGGCCCAGGGCCGGCCCGCCTCCCTCGGCCGTCGCCTCGTGGCCCGGCTCATCGACTCCGCCGTGCTCCTCGGGGCCGTCGGCGCCGCCGCGTATCCCCTGTGGACCAAGGCGAGCGATCACTTCGACGAGAAGGTGGAGCGCGCCAAGCTGACCGGCGAGACCGTCACCGTCTACTGGCTGGACGGCACGACGGGCGCCTACCTCGGCGTGGTGCTCGGCCTGCTGCTCGTCGTCGGGCTGGTCTACGAGGCGTTCCCGACCGCGAAGTGGGGCGCCACGCTGGGCAAGAAGCTGTGCGGGGTGCGGGTCCTGGACATCGAGGGGCACGACACCCCTTCCTTCGGCGCCGCGCTGCGCCGCTGGTTGGTGTACTCGGTGCTCTGGCTGCTGGTGATCGGGATCCTCAATGTGCTGTGGTGCCTGTTCGACCGGCCCTGGCGGCAGTGCTGGCACGACAAGGCGGCGCGCACCTTCGTGGCTGGTCGCGGCTGAGCCGCAGGGGCGTGGCTGAGCCGTACGCCGATGCCGGGGCGGTGAGGCGGTAGGGGCTGTACGGGACGCTGACTCGTACGGTCCATCCCGGTCGCCCGAACGGAGCGCGCCGGATGCGGCGGCTCCGGCTCCGGGGTCGACTCGGGCCATGAGCACCGACCAGCCGACCCCGGGGCCTGACGAACCCCGGCCCGACCAACCCCGGTCCGAGGAGCCCCCGTCCGAGGGGCCCAGGCCCGAGGAACCCCGGCCAGGCGAGCCAGGGCCAGGCGAGCCAGGGCCAGGCGGGCCAGGGCCGGGCGAGCCGCGGGCCGAGGAGCAGCCAGAGGGTGACGCGTTCTCCAAGCAGCAGCCGCCTCCCTCCTTCGGCTCGCCGTACGGAGGCGAGTACGGCGGCGAGTACGGCGCCCCCAACCCGCTCGCGGGCATGCCCCCGCTTGCGAACCGCGGCCGCCGCCTCGTCGCCCGGATCATCGACGCGCTGATCGTGGGCATCCCGGTGGGTCTGGTGATGGCGGTGCTCGTGGGCGACTACGACCCGGTGAACAACAACGACGAGGCGACCGCCATAACGATCGTCTACGCCCTGGTGTACTTCCTCTACGAAGGGCTGATGCTGACCAAGTACGGCCAGACGGTGGGCAAGAAGGTGATGAAGATCCGCGTCGCCCTGCTGGAGAACGGGGAGATCCCGGCCGGTCAGCCGGGCTGGCTGCGCGCCGGTACGTATGCCCTGCCCGAGATCGTGCCGTGCTGCGGCTTCATCTTCTGGCTGATCAATGTGTTGTGGTGCACCTGGGACCAGCCGTACCACCAGTGTCTGCACGACAAGGTCGCCAAGACGGTCGTGGTCGCCGTGCCTTCATGATCCGGCGCCCCCGAGCTACCTGCCGCCCGCGCGCTGCTGGTGTAATCGGGGCATGAGCCCCGACCAGCTGTCGTATCCACAGCACCACCCCCCTGTGGGCATGCCGCCGCCCGCCACCCCCGGTCAGCGCTTCGTCGCCCGGCTGGTCGACACCCTGATCCTCGGGTTCATCTGGACCGTGGCGCTCGCCTCGACCGGCGCGCTCAAGTACGCCTACGACCACCCCGGCGAGCAGGACATGGGCAAGGTGACCCTGTCGCTGGTGATCACCATGGCCGTCTACTTCGTCTACGAGGGCGTGATGCTGGCCCGTAGCGGTCAGACGCTCGGCAAGAAGGCGCTGCGCATCCGCGTGGCGATGCTCTCCGACGGCGATGTGCCGGGCCGCCAGGGCTGGCTGCGGGCCGTGGTGTATGTGCTGCCGGGGATGCTGATCCCGCTGCTGGTGGGCACCCTGTTCTGGCTGCTCAACGTCCTGTGGTGCACCTGGGACCAGCCGCTGCGCCAGTGTCTGCACGACAAGGCGGCCAAAACCGTGGTAGTCGCGGCCTAGCGATACCAGCCGCGGCCTGGCAATACCGCCCAGTGCCAGGCGGCCCAGTGTCCGGCGGCGGCGTCAGCCGTGGAGCGAGTGCTGGCTGACCCGCGGCTCCACCGGCTCGGCGTGGGCATGGGCCGGGGTGGCGGCGGGAGCGGCGGGGGCGGGGGTCCGCGGCGCGCGGACCAGGACGGTCCGCCGGTTCGTACGCGCCGCCGCCGCGCGGCCGGCGCGCGGGGTGCCGGGCATCGGCACCGTGACGGCGACGAGGAGCCCGAGCGCCAGCCCGGCCACGGCGATCACCGCGACTCCCAGGCCCGATCGCGTCTGGGTCAGCAGCAGCATGGCGAAGGTCGAGAAGACGACGGTGGCCGAACCGTAGGCGAACTGTGCAGGAGTCGGACGCGGCATGGCTGGATCCGTCCTCAAGGCATCGACTATGCGGGGGGCATAAGTCACAGGGGTGTGCACCGGCAAAATGACTCTACGGTGCTGAATGCCCGACGGGAAACGCAAGTAAGCGTGACCTGACCCACGGGGTCGTTGCATAGGGGGCGCAGGGGCGCACACGGTCCTACGCCGTCCCAACTGGTGAGATCCGCACGCCCGTTGGTGTCCGGAATCCGGTAAGGGCGGGTCGCGAAACGTACTTGTCCCCTGTATCCAAGTCAAGGTCTGTCTTTTCTCCTGCCTCTCCGGTCAAATGTCCCGCACTGGTGTCACTGGGGAGGACTGGAGAAGCGTGAGCAGTCAACGGAGGGCCGTGAGAACGGCCGCCATCGCCACCGTGGTCGCCGCGCTCGGCGCGGCGGGGCTGTCGACAGGTGTAGCCCAGGCGGACAATGGGTCATCTACGCGCGTTGAGCGACGCGACCCGGCGCCCGCGAAGACCGACGTCGAGCACGACCTGGCCGGGCCTTACAGCAAGCAGCAGGAGGCGCAGCGGCAAGAGGCGCTGCAACAGGTCATATCCGGGGACGCGAAGGCGGACCGGCGCGGCGCGTCTTCGGTGGTGAAGCTCGGGAAGGGCAAGTACGTCGAACTGGCCCGGGAGAAGACCGACAAGATCTTCACCATCCTGGTCGAGTTCGGCGACAAGGTCGACGACACCACCATGTACGACCCCGACGGCGCGGACGGCCCCGAGCCGCCGGTGAAGAAGTACGGCGGCGAGCCGGGCCCGGCGCACAACACGATCGCCGAGCCGGACCGCGCGAACGACAACAGCACGGCCTGGCAGAAGGACTACAACCGCCAGCACTTCCAGGACCTCTACTTCTCCGCTGACAAGGGGAAGGAGTCGCTGAAGAAGTACTACGAGAAGCAGTCCTCGGGCCGCTACTCGGTGGACGGCGAGGTCTCCGACTGGGTCAAGGTCGACTGGAACGAGGCCCGTTACGGCTCCAACTACTGCGGCGACACCAACTGCGCCAACGCCTGGGACCTGATCCGCGACGGCGTCAACCAGTGGGCCAAGGACCAGAAGGCGGCCGGCCGCACCGACGCCGAGATCAAGGCGGACCTGGTCAAGTACGACCAGTGGGACCGCTACGACTACGACGGCGACGGCAACTTCAACGAGCCCGACGGCTATATCGACCACTTCCAGATCGTCCACGCCGGTGAGGACGAGTCGGCGGGCGGCGGTGCGCAGGGCACGGACGCGATCTGGGCCCACCGCTGGTACGCGTACGGCACCGACGCGGGCCGTACCGGCCCCGGCGACAACAAGTCCGGCGGTGCGCAGATCGGCGACACCGGCATCTGGGTCGGCGACTACACCATGCAGCCGGAGAACGGCGGACTCGGCGTCTTCGCCCATGAGTACGGCCATGACCTGGGCCTGCCGGACGAGTACGACACCACCGGCAAGGGCGAGTCGTCCGTGGCCTTCTGGTCGCTGATGTCCTCCGGCTCCTGGCTGGGCACCGGCAAGGACGCGATCGGCGATCTGCCCGGCGATATGAGCGCCTGGGACAAGCTGCAGCTCGGCTGGCTGAACTACGACACGGCGAAGGCCGCCACCAAGTCCCGGCACACCCTCGGGGTGGCCGAGTACAACACCAAGAACCCGCAGGCGCTGGTGGTCCAGCTGCCCGACAAGGCCAAGACCACCGAGATCACACAGCCCGCCGAAGGCTCCAAGCAGTGGTGGAGCGGCATGGGCGACGACCTCAAGAACACCCTGACCCGGTCGGTGGACCTGACCGGCAAGTCCAAGGCGAGCCTGGACCTTCAGGGTTGGTGGGACATCGAGGAGAACTTCGACTACCTCTACGCCGAGGTGTCCACGGACGGCGGCGCCAACTGGACGCCGGTGGACGGCACCGCGGACGGCAAGGCCATCCCGCGCGACGCCGGCGACAAGCCCGCGCTGACCGGGACCTCGGGCGCGTACAAGAAGCTCTCCTTCCCGCTCGACGCCTACGCGGGCAAGAAGATCGACCTGCGCTTCCGCTACCAGACGGACGGCGGTGTCGCCCAGGCCGGCTTCGCGGCCGACGCGATCACCCTGACGGCTGACGGCGCGCCGGTGCTGACCGACGGCGCCGAGGGTGACGACAACGGCTGGACCACGAACGGCTTCTCGCGCATCGGAGCGTCCTTCACCAAGGACTACCCGCAGTACTACATCGCGGAGAACCGCCAGTACGTGTCGTACGACAAGACCCTCAAGGTCGGCCCGTACAACTTCGGCTGGGCGGGCACCCGGCCCGACTGGGTCGAGCACTTCCCGTACCAGAACGGTCTGCTGATCTGGCTGTGGGACACCTCGGAGCCGGACAACAACGTCGGCGTCCACCCCGGCTCCGGCCAGATCCTGCCGATCGACGCGCACGCCACCCCGCACACCTGGGCGGACGGCACGCTGATGCGCAACCGCATCCAGGCGTACGACTCGCCCTTCAGCTGGTACCCGACGGACGGCTTCACGCTCCACAAGAACGGGGCCGCCGCGAAGATCCCGGCAAAGCGGGGCGCACCGGTCTTCGATGACCGCAAGGGGACGTACTGGTACGAGTCGAATCCGACGGGTGGGGTGAAGGTTGCTGACAACAACACCAAGATCAGCATCCTGAAGGAGCTTCCTGGCGCCTCCACGCTGACCGTCCAGGTCTCCCCGTCCGCTTCCTAGATCAATAGATCTGCCGTCGTCGCAGGTCAGAGCGGCATCGGCCGTCGCCCCCTAGCGGGCGGCGGCCGTTCGCGTTTAGATGCCCCTAGACCTTTCTTGCTGACACGACGTCTCACGGGGGACATGAACAGATGGCCGACGGAGGATTCACCAAGCTGCCGGGAGGCAGCGTGGTCGTGGCACTGACCCTGCCGCGACCGCTGGGCGAGGGCGGCGTACGGGTGCTGGTGCACGCCGCGAACCGGCAGCGCGCCCTGACCAGGCTGCGCAACCTCGGACTGCGGGCGGTGTACCTGCGGGGGAACAGCGCGCCGCCGACACCGGACGAGGTCACGGCGGTGCTGCACCATCCGGACGGGCTGGTGTGGCGCACGGCGCCGTACGGGGTCGGGGAGCTGTGGCACCCCATCGCGGCCCTGCTGCGGCCGCCCGCGACGGCGTAGCCCGGCTGTAGCGCGATATGGCGCGGACCCGATACAGCGCGGATCTGCAGCCCGATGCAGCCCGGCGGCTGTAGCCCGATGTAGCGCGGATCAGACGACCGGCTTGCCCGAGAGTTCCACGCCCGCCGCGCGAAGCTCCTCCAGGGCCCGCTCCGTGGTCGCCTCGGCGACCCCGGCGGTCAGATCCAGCAGGACGTGCGTCGCGAACCCCTCGCGGCGCGCGTCCAGGGCCGTGGCCCGGACGCAGTGGTCGGTGGCGATGCCGACCACGTCCACCTCGGTCACCCCGCGCTCGCGCAGCCACCGCGCCAGCGGCATCCCGTTCTCGTTGGCCCCTTCGAAGCCGCTGTACGCCGCCTCGTACGCGCCCTTGTCGAAGACCGCGTCGATGGCGCCGGAGGCGACGGCGGGGGCGAAGTTCGGGTGGAAGCCGCTGCCCTCGGTGCCCGCCACGCAGTGCGGCGGCCAGGTGCGCTCGTAGTCCGGGTGGTCCGAGAAGTGGTCCCCGGGGTCGATGTGGTGGTCCCGGGTGGCGACGACATGGCGGTAACCGGGCGTCGCCTCCCCGATCAGATCGGTGATGGCGGCGGCGACATCCGCGCCGCCCTGGACCGCGAGGCTGCCGCCCTCGCAGAAGTCGTTCTGGACGTCGACGACGATCAGTGCCCGGTGCATGGCGTGCGCCTTCCGGCTGGGATCAGAGGTGAGGACCGGGAAGCGACTCGGCCCGAAGCTGTTCTTGTGTGCTGAAGCGGTCTGGTGTGCTGAGCGGTCTGGTGTGCTAGTGATCTACTGACTGTGGCGGATGTCACCGAGGGTAGACACTCGGCCAGGTTTGCGGGAGTGGGCCGGGGCCGGACGCCGGACTGGCGGAATCGCGCTCCGGCACGATACGGCGGCCGGGCGCGAGGCCGGGCGCATGCGCCGCATCGGCCGGTGCGCACGCCGTCTCGGCGCGCCGCGTTCCGCCCTGATGTGCGCCCTAACCGTGCGCCGCACTCATGCGTCGTGCGCGGCATCACGTCCCGCCGGCGGCTGTACGCGGAGCGGCCGTCCGCGTACAGCCGCCCCGCGTACGGCCCTCGCACGTACGGCCACTCTGTGTAGCGCCGCTCCGGGCATGACTGCCCCGCCGGCGGCTGCCCCACGCCTGGCCGCCCCGGGCCCCTGGGATCCCGGGGCCCGGTCTCAGGGGTCCCATCCCCTCGCGTATGGCATCCCACCGTCCCACCGCGTACGGCTCACCGCATCGAGTACTCCGTCGGGATGACCGGCTCGCCGCGCGAGAGCTGCGTCGCCGACAACGGCAGCCCGGCCCGCGCCGTCACATGCCGCTCGCGCGCCGCGTCCAGCGGCTCGCGGGTCACGACCTCGCCGCCGCGCACCAGTTCGACCAGTAGCTGCCGGTCCTCGAGCCCCGGCGGGACCGCACCGTTGCCGACCACCTCGGCCTCGGCCACGCCGTCCTGGTCCAGCCGTCGGGCGGCCCACTTGCGGCCGCCGACCGAGATCTTGGAGCCCATGGACTTCTTCGCCACGGGGCGCAGCGGCGCCTCCGGGGCGTCGGAGTCGGCCCGGGCGACCAGTTTGTAGACCATCGCACAAGTCGGGTGACCGCTGCCGGTGACCAGCTGGGTGCCGACCCCGTACGCGTCCACGGGCGCGGCCGCGAGCGAGGCGATGGCGTACTCGTCGAGGTCGCTGGTGACCACGATCTTGGTGTTCTTCGCGCCGAGCTCGTCGAGCTGGTGGCGGACCCGGTGGGCGAGCAGCAGCAGATCCCCGGAGTCGATCCGTACCGCGCCCAGCTCGGTGCCCGCGACCTCGACGGCGGTGCGCACCGCCGAGGCGACGTCGAAGGTGTCGACCAGGAGGGTGGTGGCGCTGCCGAGGGAGTCGACCTGCGCGGTGAAGGCGTCGCGCTCGGTGTCGTGCAGCAGGGTGAAGGCGTGTGCGCTGGTGCCCACGGTGGGGATGCTGTAGCGGAACCCGGCGGCCAGGTCGGAGGTGGAGGAGAAGCCTCCGACGTACGCGGCGCGGGCCGAGGCGACGGCGGACAGCTCGTGGGTGCGGCGGGCGCCCATCTCGATCAGCGGCCGGCCGCCGGCGGCGACGGACATCCGGGAGGCCGCGGCGGCGACCGCGGAGTCGTGGTTGAGGATGGAGAGGATCACCGTCTCCAGCAGGACGGCCTCGCCGAAGCTGCCTTCGATGCGCATGATCGGCGAGCCGGGGAAGTAGACCTCGCCCTCCGGGTAGCCCCAGATGTCGCCGCGGAAGCGGTAGTCGGCGAGCCATGCCAGCGTGGGCTCGTCAACGATGTGCTGGTCGGCGAGGAAGTCCAGGACGCCGCTGTCGAAGCGGAAGTTCTCCACGGCGTCCAGCACCCGGCCGGTGCCCGCGACGACACCGTACCGCCGCCCCTCGGGGAGGCGGCGGGTGAAGACCTCGAAGACCGAGCGTCGGTCGGCGGTGCCGGCGTGCAGGGCGGCCTGCAACATGGTCAGTTCGTACCGGTCGGTGAACAGCGCTGTCGAGGGCACGTCCACCGGCAGTCCGAGTTGAGCGGTGTTCATAGACGATGATGCTACCCCCGATACTCGTCAAAGTGACGATTTCTGGGTGCCGGTTTATGCGACGCGCCATGCCGGGTGGCAGCATGGGGGTTGTGAGTGCGACACCGGTGGAGATCGAACGTCCCCAGTCCAGCGAGGCGCCCTCGGCGGTACCCGAGCCCGACGTTCCCTGGGTGACCGTCGTGCACAACGACCCGGTCAATCTCATGAGCTATGTCACGTATGTCTTCCAGACGTACTTCGGCTATTCAAAGGACAAGGCGCACCGACTGATGCTGGACGTCCACCACAAGGGTCGCGCGATCGTCTCGAGCGGCAGCCGCGAGGAGATGGAGCGCGACGTGCAGGCGATGCACGGGTACGGACTGTGGGCGACCCTCCAGCAGGACCGCTGATGGCGGGGCACTTCGAGCCGCTGCCCGGCGGCGGGGCCATGGTGGCCCTGGATGACGTGGAGATCTCCATCCTGCGCAGCCTGGCGGTTCAGCTGCTCGAGCTGATCGGTCCCGGTGCGGAGCCGGTGGAGGGGCACGACCCGCTGGACGCGCTTTTCGCCGAGGGACCCACCAAGCCGCCCGCGGACCCGGCGCTGGCCCGGCTCTTCCCGGACGCGTACGGCGGCCCCGGCCAGAAGCTGGGGGCCGACGAGGAGGCCACGGCGCAGGCCGCCTCGGCCGAGTTCCGCCGCTACACGGAGAACGACCTGCGGGCCCGTAAGCGCGAGGACGCGCTCGCGGTGGTGCGCGGTCTGGACGCCCTCGCGGGATCGGGATCGGGAGCGGGAGCGGGAACGGAAGCGGGAGCGGGAACGGAAGCCGGGGCGGGGAGCGAGTCCGAGGCTGAAGGTGTGGAGGCCGGGACGGGGGTCCTGGAGCTGTCGCCCGAGCAGTCCCGGCAGTGGCTCGGCGCGCTGAACGACCTGCGGCTGGCCATCGGCACCCGGCTGGAGGTCACCGACGAGGACGACGGCGGCGAGTTGCTGCGGCTGCCGGACTCGGATCCGCGTAAGCCCATGGTGATGGCGTACTTCTGGCTCGGCGGACTCCAGGAAACCCTCGTCGAAACCCTGATGCCCTGATCACTGAGTGTTCGTTTAGAGGATGCTCAAGTCCGGATAACGATCGCGTCACCGCGGCCGAGGCTTTTATCGGTCGAGGTGGCTTTTGTCCGCTTCTTCCTGTGGTGTGCCGCACATCTACCCGTGTTGATCTGCGTTGCGGCCGTGGTAAATCTTCACGATCGCCAGCCCCCCACTGGAAGAAGGGCGAAGAAACCATGACCTCAGCGCGGGTCGAACGACCTGGAGACGACGCCGTCGGCAACGCGGCCGTGGGCGCCACTTCCGAAGAGGGCTACGAACGGGGCCTGGGCAGTCGCCAGGTCCAGATGATCGCCATCGGCGGCGCCATCGGCGTCGGGCTCTTCATGAAGGCCGGGGCGAACATCGCCAAGGCCGGGCCCAGCATCATCCTGATGTACGCCCTCGCCGGCGTGGTCATCTTCTTCATCATGCGAGCGCTCGGTGAGCTGCTGCTCTACCGGCCGGTCACCGGCTCCTTCTCGGAGTACGCCCGGGAGTTCCTCGGCCCGTTCTTCGGCTATGTCACCGGCTGGACGTACTGGCTGATGTGGGTGGTCACCGGCATGGCCGAACTCACCGCGGCCGCCATCTACATCCACTTCTGGTTCCCCTCGATCCCCCAGTGGGTCAGTGCCCTGGTCTTCCTGGTGGTGCTGTTCGGGGTCAACCTGATCTCGGTGAAGATCTTCGGCGAGGTCGAGTTCTGGTTCTCGATGGTCAAGGTCACCGCGATCATCGGCATGATCGTGATCGGTCTCGGCGTGCTCACCCTCGGCTTCTCCGACGCCGGTGACACCGCCTCCGCCTCCAACCTCTGGTCGCACCACGGCGTCTTCCCGAACGGCATCGGCGACAGCCTGATGACCCTGCAGGGCGTGATGTTCGCCTACCTGGCCGTCGAGCTGGTCGGCGTCACCGCGGGCGAGTCCGAGGACCCGGAGAAGACCCTGCCCAAGGCGATCAACACCCTGCCCTGGCGCATCCTCATCTTCTATGTGGGCGCCCTGCTGGTGCTGCTCTCGGTCGTCAAGTGGACCGAGTTCTCGGCGGGCGAGAGCCCCTTCGTCCACGCCTTCTCGGTGATCGGCATTCCCTTCGCCGCGGGCATCGTCAACTTCGTGGTGCTCACCGCCGCCCTGTCGTCCTGCAACTCCGGTATGTACTCCACCGGCCGGATGCTGCGCGACCTGGCCGCCAACGGCGAGGCCCCGGCCGCGCTGGGCAAGCTCAGCGCCCGTAAGACCCCGGCGATCGGCATCACCCTGTCCGTCGCCCTCATGGGCATCGGCGTGATCCTGAACTACCTGGTCCCGGAGAAGGCCTTCGAGTACGTCACCTCGGTCGCCACCGCCGCGGGCATCTGGGCCTGGGCGATGATCCTGGTCAGCCACATCCGCTACCGCGGCGCGGTGCGCGCCGGCCGGCTCCGGGCCTCGTCCTTCCCGGCGCCCGGCGGCGCGATCTTCAGCTGGGTCGCGCTGATCTTCCTGATCTTCGTCACCGGCCTGATCGCGTACGACAAGGACGCCCGGATCTCGCTGTACGTCGGCGCCGCCTGGGCTGTGTGCCTGGCCATCGGCTGGGCGGTCCTCAAGAGCCGCGGCCCGCGGGTGGCCGACGCGGCCCCGGAGCGGGAGTACGCCGCCAAGTAACGGACACACCGTCTCGGTGGGCGGGCTCCGGATCTCAGGGTCCGGAGCCCGTCGCATTTTGCGCGTCTTATTCTTTGGCCATGCTGACCATCACGCAGGCCCTCCATGACCAGATCGTCGCGCACGCCCGCGCCGACCACCCCGACGAGGCGTGCGGCGTGATCGCCGGTCCGGCCGGCAGCGGCCGCCCCGAGCGGTTCATACCGATGCTCAACGCGGCCCGCTCGCCCACGTTCTACGAGTTCGACTCGACCGACCTGCTCAAGCTCTACCGCGAGATGGACGACCGGGACGAGGAGCCCGTGGTCATCTACCACTCGCACACCGCCACCGAGGCATATCCGTCCCGCACCGACATCTCGTACGCCAACGAGCCCGGCGCGCACTACGTCCTGGTCTCCACCGCCGAGTGCGGCAACGACGAGGGTCCGTTCCAGTTCCGGTCGTTCCGGATCGTGGACGGCGAGATCACCGAGGAAGAGGTCAAGGTCGTCGAGGCGTACTAGACAAGCCCCACATCTCGCATGGTGGTCGCGATCCGCCCGAATCGTGGGACGGCCCTCTGGGGGCGGGACGGGGAATCGATACGATGACTCCATGGTTGTCGATGATGTGAGCGAGAAGACGCCGGGCATGCTGCTCGTGGCGCGCCTCCACGTCGACCTGTGTCGGCTCGCCAGCGCGATGTGTCCGCGCCGGGCCGCCGCCTGACCGCCGCGGAGCCACGTTCCCACGCCCGCGCGCCGCCGTGCGCACCGACCCTCCCCCGGACGCCGTCCGGGAGGGGCCCTGAATCCCCGCCCTCCGACAGGAGCCCACACATGGCCATCGAGGTCCGCATCCCGACCATCCTCCGCACCTACACCGACGGCCAGAAGGCGGTCGAGGCCAGCGGGAACACGATCGCCGAGCTCTTCGCCGACCTTGAGACCCGGCACACCGGGATCCAGGAGCGCCTCGTCAACGACGGTGAGCTGCGCCGCTTCGTCAACGTCTACCTGAACGACGAGGACGTGCGCTTCCTCGACGGCGTCTCCACCAAGCTCACCGACGGCGACAGCGTCACCATCCTTCCGGCCGTCGCGGGCGGCGGGGTCTGATGCGGTACGACAGCCCGCTGGCAGCGGTCGGCAACACGCCGCTCGTCAGGCTGCCGCGGCTCTCCCCCTCCGCCGACGTCCGTATCTGGGCGAAGCTGGAGGACCGCAACCCGACCGGCTCGATCAAGGACCGCCCCGCGCTCTACATGATCGAACAGGCCGAGAAGGACGGCCGGCTGACACCGGGCTGCACCATCCTGGAGCCGACCTCCGGCAACACCGGCATCTCGCTCGCCATGGCGGCCAAGCTCAAGGGCTACCGCATCGTCTGCGTCATGCCGGAGAACACCAGCGAGGAGCGGCGCCAGCTGCTCACCATGTGGGGCGCGGAGATCATCTCCTCGCCCGCCGCCGGCGGCTCCAACACCGCCGTACGCGTCGCCAAGGAGCTCAGCGCCGAGCACCCGGACTGGGTGATGCTCTACCAGTACGGCAACGCGGACAACGCGGGCGCCCACTACGCCACCACCGGCCCCGAGATCCTGGCCGACCTGCCGTCGATCACCCACTTCGTCGCCGGCCTCGGCACCACCGGCACGCTGATGGGCGTCGGCCGCTATCTCCGCGAGCACGTCCCCGGCATCCAGATCGTCGCCGCCGAGCCGCGCTACGACGACGTCGTCTACGGTCTGCGCAACCTCGACGAGGGCTTCGTCCCCGAGCTCTACGACGAGACCGTGCTGACCACCCGCTTCTCGGTCGGCTCCGAGGACGCGGTGGCCCGCACCCGGCAACTCCTCGCCGAGGAGGGCATCTTCGCCGGAGTCTCGACGGGGGCCGCGCTGCACGCCGCGCTCGGCGTCGCCCGCAAGGCGGTCAAGGCCGGGGAGAGCGCCGATGTGGTCTTCGTGGTCGCCGACGGTGGCTGGAAGTATCTGTCGACGGGCGTCTACACCGCCGCCACCACGGAGGAGGCCATCGCGACGCTGCACGGCCAGCTCTGGGCGTAGCCCCGGGCCGGGGCTCTGTGGTGAGCCCGGAGGTTTGGGGCCGTGGAGTGAGCCCGGGGCCGGGGGCAGGGGTGAGCCCGGGGCCGGGGGCAGGGGGTGAGCCCGGGGTTTGGGGCTGTGGGGGCGTGCGGACCGGACTGGGGCCGCCGGGGGCCGAGTTCCCGGCCGTCCTGGTGATTCCGCCCACAACGCGGGCCTGTAGAGGAGCGACCAGGGCTTTAGCGCTTTACGCTCGTGGGCACCGCATGACCCCCGCACCCGCCCATGGCCTTCGGCATGGGGACCCCCCGAGGAGGTTCCTGCTTCATGAAGCTCACCGTCGTCGGATGCTCAGGGTCGTTCCCGTCCGCGGAATCGGCCTGCTCGAGCTACCTCGTAGAGGCCGACGGCTACCGGCTGCTGCTCGACATGGGCAATGGCGCCCTGGGCGAGCTGCAGCGCCACTGCGGTCTCTACGACCTCGACTCCGTATTCCTCTCCCATCTGCACCCCGATCACTGCATCGACATGTGCGCGTACTTCGTCGCCCGCTACTACCGGCACGATGGCGGCCGCGCCGAGGCGATCCCCGTCTACGGCCCCGAGGGCACCGAGCGCCGGCTCGTCCGCGCTTACGAGGACGTGCCCGACGAGAAGTCCATGCAGGAGGTCTTCGACTTCCGCACGCTGACCCCGGGCACCTTCACCCTCGGCCCCTTCACGATCCGCACCGCCCGGGTCTGCCACCCCGTGGAGGCGTTCGGCTTCCGCATCGAGCACGAGGGGCGCTCACTGGTCTACTCCGGCGACACCGGCCCCTGTGAGGCGCTGGTGGATCTCGCCCGGGGCGCCGATCTTTTCCTGTGCGAGGCGGCGTTCACCCACGGCAAGGAAGACATCCCCGAGCTGCACCTCAACGGGCGGCAGGCGGGGGAGCACGCGCGCCGCGCCGGGGTCGGCACCCTGGTGCTGACGCATATCCCGCCGTGGACGGACCCCCAGATCAACCAGCGGGACGCACAAGCGGTCTTCGGCGGGCCGGTGGAGCTGGCGAAGGCGGGCGCGGTCTACGAGATTTGAGCGCAGAGGCCGTCGTACACGGCTGTCGTACATGACCGTCGTACGTGACGAGGCCCCCGGAACCGAAGGAGCGGTTCCGGGGGCCTCGGCGTTGCTGGGCCGGCTTCTACGCCTTCTGAGCGGCTACGCCTTGGTGAGGTCCTCGACCTCCTCCTCGGGCTCGCGGCCCGGGGTGGGGAGATTGAATTTGACGATCGCGAACCGGAAGATCGCGTAGTAGATCACCGCGAAGGCCAGTCCGACCGGGATGATCAGCCAGGGTTTGGTGGCCTGGCCCCAATTGAGCGCGAAGTCGATGAAGCCCGCGGAGAAGTTGAAGCCCGCGTGCACGCCAAGGGCCCAGGTGATCGCCATGGACGCGGCGGTCAGCAGCGCGTGGATCACATACAGCAGCGGCGCGATGAACATGAACGAGAACTCGATCGGCTCGGTCACCCCGGTGACGAACGAGGTCAGCGCCAGCGAGACCATCATGCCCAGCACGGCCTTGCGGCGCTCGGGGCGGGCGGTGTGGGCCATGGCCAGGGCGGCGGCCGGAAGGCCGAACATCATGATCGGGAAGAAGCCGGACATGAACATTCCGGCGGTCGGGTCGCCCGCCAGGAAGCGGTTGTAGTCGCCGTGGACGACCTGACCGGCCGCGTTGGTGAAGTCGCCGAGCTGGAACCAGGCCACCGTGTTCACGAACTGGTGCATACCGATGGGGATCAGCGCGCGGTTGACGGCGCCGAAGAGCGCCGAGCCCGCGGAACCCAGGCCCGTCATCCACTCACCGAAGTTGCCGATGCCCTCGCCGATGGGCTCCCAGATCAGGCCGAAGAAGACGCCCACCGCGATCCCCACGAAGGCCATGATGATCGGCACCAGCCGGCGGCCGTTGAAGAAGCCGAGCCAGTCCACCAGCCGGGTGCGGTGGAACCGCTGCCACAGCACCGCGGTCAGCAGCCCCATGACGATGCCGCCGAGCACCCCGGGGTCGTTGAACTTGGCCGGGATGTCCTGGCCCTTCTGGATGACCGCGTCGGCGACCGGGAACGCCTCCAGGACCTTGCTGTAGACCAGGAAGCCGACCACGGCGGCCAGCGCGGTGGAGCCGTCCGACTTCTTCGCGAACCCGATGGCCACGCCCACGCAGAACAGCAGCGGCAGGGCGCCGGTGAGCGCACCGCCGGCGTTGCTGAACACGGCGGCGACCTTGTCCCAGCCGAGGCCGTCGGCGCCAAAGACGTCCGGCTGGCCGAGTCGCACCATGATTCCGGCGGCGGGCAGGACCGCGATGGGCAGCTGCAGGCTGCGGCCGACCTTCTGCAGTCCCTGGAACAAACCGGCGCGCCGCTTTCTGGCGGGCGCGGCCGTAGCGGTGGCCGTACTCATCGGATTCCTCCTGGTGAGGCGGGCGCTCGGGGAAGAGGGGACGGCCCGCATATGGTCTACACCACAGTGGTGTAGACCTGTTTTTAGCACGTAAGGGCGGGATAACGGAATCTATCGTTCCGCTATGGTCTGAACCACTGGAGGGCGGGGAGGCGCGGCTGCGGCGGCGGACATGGCCGAGCGAACCAGGGCTAAACGTGGTTAACGTATGAAAACCCACACGGACAACAGGAGTGGACATGGCCAGCAAGGCTGAGAAGATCGTCGCCGGGCTCGGCGGTATCGACAACATCATCGAGGTCGAGGGCTGCATCACCCGGCTCCGCACCGAGGTCAAGGACGCCGCCCTCGTCAACGAGGCCCTGCTCAAGGCCGCCGGGGCGCATGGCGTGGTGAAGATGGGCACCGCCATCCAGGTCGTCATCGGCACGGACGCGGACCCCGTGGCAGCCGAGATCGAAGACCTGATGTGAGCTGTTGAACCGGGCCGAACAGACCGCGGGATTGCCGACCGATATTGCCGATAGGCTCCACCCATGTCTCGTATCGACGGCCGCACGCCCGACCAGCTCCGCCCCGTGACCATCGAGCGCGCATGGAGCAAGCACGCCGAGGGCTCCGTCCTCGTCTCCTTCGGCGACACCCGCGTTCTGTGCACCGCCAGCTTCACCGAAGGCGTGCCGCGCTGGCGCAAGGGCAGCGGCGAGGGCTGGGTCACCGCGGAGTACGCCATGCTGCCGCGCGCCACCAACACCCGCGGCGACCGCGAGTCCGTCCGCGGCAAGATCGGCGGCCGTACGCACGAGATCTCCCGCCTGATCGGCCGCTCGCTGCGCGCCGTCATCGACTACAAGGCCCTCGGCGAGAACACCGTCGTCCTGGACTGCGACGTCCTCCAGGCCGACGGCGGTACCCGCACCGCGGCCATCACCGGCGCGTATGTGGCCCTCGCCGACGCTCTGACCTGGGGCCAGGGCAAGAAGCTCATCAAGGCTGGCCGCCAGCCGCTGACCGGGACCGTCTCGGCCGTCAGCGTCGGCATCGTCGGCGGCATCCCGCTGCTCGACCTGTGCTACGAGGAGGACGTGCGCGCCGAGACCGACATGAACGTCGTCTGCACGGGCGACGGACGCTTCGTCGAGGTCCAGGGCACGGCCGAGGGCGAGCCCTTCGCGCGCGAGGAGTTGAACGGACTGCTCGACCTGGCCGTCGCGGGCTGCGGCGAACTGGCCGAGATCCAGCGCGCGGCGCTCGCCGGCGAGCGGTGACGCGCGCCCGGCAGGCGCGTCGGTAGACATCAAAAAGCAACCCACCGACGGCCGGTGGCGTGTAGTCAGGTACCGATACTCGGGTACTGACATCCGGGTACGGGCGCGTGCGCCCGCACCCGCCACCAGGGGAGGGGACCCGTCCATGGCACTGCGCCACCACCGCATAGGCCGCCTCGGCCGCCTCGGCCGCTTCGGCCGCTTCGGTCAAAGCCGCCATAGCCGCCGCTACCGCCGCGCGAGCGCGTTCACCGCTCTCGCCGCCGTCGCCATCGCGATGCCGATCACCGCGGGCTGCAGCGCGGTCGAGAAGGCGATCGACTGCGCGCAGCTCGCCGTGGACATCACCACCGACGTGGACGACCTCCAGGACGCGGTGGGCGGCGCCGTGGTCGACCCGCAGGACGCCGACAACGTCCTCGACGCCCTCGACAAGGACATCGACAAGATCAAGGACAAGACCGACAACGCGGATGTCGGCAAGGCCGTCGACGACCTCCAAAAGGCCGTGGACAACGTCCAGACCGCCATCGACAAGGGCCAGGACCCCGATCTGACCCCCGTCAAGGACGCGGCCGGAGAGCTGACCAAGGTCTGCAGCCCCTGAGGCCACCGCGATAATCAGGACCCATGAAGCGCCTGATCCTCGCCACCCGCAACACCTACAAGATCGTCGAGCTGCGCTCGATCCTGAGCGACGCCGGCCTCGACGTCGAACTCGTGGGCGCCGACGCCTATCCGGAGGTCCCCGACGTCAAGGAGACCGGGGTGACCTTCGCCGAGAACGCCCTCCTCAAGGCCCACGCCCTGGCCCGGGCCACCGGCCACCCCGCCGTCGCCGACGACTCCGGGCTGTGCGTCGACGTCCTCGGCGGCGCCCCCGGCATCTTCTCGGCCCGCTGGTCGGGCCGGCACGGCGACGACCGGGCCAACCTCGACCTGCTGCTCGCCCAACTCGCCGACGTCCCCGACGAACACCGCGCCGCCCACTTCGAATGCGCCGCCGCCCTGGCCCTCCCCGACGGCACCGAACGCGTCGTCACCGGCCGCCTCCCCGGCACGCTCCGCAACGAGCCTGTTGGCGGCGGGGGCTTTGGCTATGACCCCATCCTTGAGCCCGACGGCGAGACGCGTACCTGCGCCGAGCTGACGCCTGAGGAGAAGAACGCGATCAGCCACCGGGGGAAGGCGTTCCGGGCGCTTGCGCCGTTGGTGCGGGATCTGCTGGGGTGAGCAGTTCACCGCCGGAAGCGGACGACGGCCTGCGACTCGAATCGATGAATCGCAGGCCGTTTACCGTGCGGCGGAAGGGATTCGAACCCTCAAGCCCTGTCACGGGCCACAGATCCTAAGTCTGCTGCGTCGCCTCTGCGCCACCGCCGCTAGTGGTAGCCATGGTAGCGGGCCAGCTATCGAGAGGGCACTCGGCCCAGGCGCTATCCGGTGGAGTGGTGCTCCCGCCGGTGGTTCCGTCCGCACCACGTATCCGCGATCGCGTGGCAGTTCGGGCACAGATACCGCAGGTTCTCGCGGCGGTTGTCCAGCCAGTCGCCATTGGCGTGATCGATCTGCAGTGTGATCGGCTTGCCCAGCCACGTACCGGCGTTGCCGCAGGACACGCAGGAGTATGGGACGCCGACCTCTTGGAGTGCGTGATGCAGACGGCGGCGGTTCGCCCGCGGCGACCCTTGCGGGAGCATCTGAAGCACTTCATCCGCCAGGGATTTCGGCTTCTTGGCTGGGGTCGTGCCCCAGGTCTTCCGCGTGAAGTGGGAAGTGTCGAGCCCTAGCTGAGTCGCTTGCTGCCGCACCCGTCGGTGGTTCGTGTAGTCCACCCGAAGCCCGAGCAGCCGCATGACCTCGGCGAAACTCGTCGCGCCGAGAACCGCCTCCCGAAGGGCCTCTTCCGGAATCGCGAAGCGCGAGTTTCGGAAGTGACTCGTGTCGATGCCTGACTCCTTGAGCATGCGCCCCAGTGCGGCGCGTGATCGGCCGTCATCCGAGACGTAGAGTGCGCGGGCCACGTCCCGGATGCTCTGCGCTGACGAGACGGCTTCGCGGAGCTCCTCAGCGGTGAACGGCAAGTCGGGCTGTCGGCGGTTGAGGCCGGGGAAGTGGGCGACATCAATTCCCGCAGCTGCGATCCGGCGCCTGAGGTGCGACAACGTGCCAGTCGCCGGTGTGGCGCCGAGCTTGACCGCGACCTCGCGGAGGGTGGTCGACGACGCAACCGCTTGGGCTATTGCTTCATCAGAGAACTTGCGCCATGGGTTCCCACTCTTGAAATGGCTGGTATCGAGCCCGTACTCGGCCGCCCTGCGCTGAAGGACACGTCGTCGGCCGCCGCTCACCGTGACGCCGAGGCGGCGCATCAGGTCGGTCCACCCGCTGGACTCGGCGACTGCGGTGGCCAACCGCTCCCGTTCGTAGGGGGCAGACATGGCCTGTCCGATCCGCATGGTTCCCCTCCCCGTGCGACCACATGTCGCACCATCGCACTGAGTAACGATTCCGTCGCCACAGAGTTACGGCCCTGCCTCCTCCCACCCCGACATGGACAAGCGAAGACCCGACGACCGGCCGACGGCGGGTGCTCAGAGGGGTACCAGCCGTCCCCCGCGGCCTTGCAGGCGGAGCGAGGCCAAGGTGGCGCACATGAGCGCTACGGCCAGCAGTACGCAGCAGGCCGTCGTCACGGTGCGCGCTTCGTTGGCGAGGGCGGCACGCAGGCCGCGGGTGGCCCAGTAGCCGGGGGAGAGCGGGGCCATCTGCGCGACCCAGTGCGGCAGGGTGCTGAGTGGGACGAGCGCGCCGCCGATGCTGCTCAGCAGCATGCCGCCGATGTCGTACGCGGCCGAGAGCTCACCCATGCTGCGGGCCAGTACGCCGAGCAGCGCACCCACGGCCAGCAGGGCGCAGGTCCAGCTGAGCAGGACGCCCAGCAGCGGGAGCGGATGTGGAACGCTCATCCCGAGGGCGTACACGCCGAAGCCGACGATCAGTAGCTGCTGGGCGAGCAGCGCCGCGAAGACGGGTACGGCCTTGCCGACGAGCAGTTCCGCGGGATGGAGGGGCGTGCCGCGCAGCCGGTCCCAGGTGCGGCCGAGCCGTTCGGTGAGAATCGCGCTCCCGGAGATGCTGAGCGCGAGCAGCGAGAATGTGACCAGTGTGCCCACGACCGCCTGTTCGGTGCCCGCCGTTTGGCCCTGTGTGCCCAGATAGAGGGGGCGCAGCAGAGTGACGAAGACGAGCGGCAGAATCATCCGGCTCAGCAGTGGGCCCGGTTCACGCAGCATCAGCAGCAGGTTGTGGCGGATCAGGACGCCTGTACGGAGGGCGGATTCACGCAGTGCCATCATGGCTTGCCCCGTCCTTCCGGGGGGCCGCGGCTTCGAGGGAGCGGTAGAGGTCGTCCAGGCTGGGGTGGTGCACCTCGACGGAGACGGGCGTGCGGCCGGAGGCGAGCAGGGTCGCGAGGTCGGCGCCGGGATTCGTCGTCGGCAGCCGCAGTTCGGGTTCGGCCGGGTCGGCGAAGGCCACCCTGAGCTCGCCGGGCAGTTGGCGGGTGAGCTCGCTCTGGGTCCCGCGCGCGATGACGCGCCCGGCGCGGGCGAGTGCCAGAGTGGCGTCGAGATCGACGAGTTCCGGTAGGTAGTGGGTGGTGTAGAGGATGGCGGCGCCGGCTTCGGCGCGGGTCCTGACGGCGGTCAGCAGGGCGGAACGGGATTCCGGGTCGGCACCTGCGGTCACCTCGTCCAGCAGCAGCAGCGGCGGTGAGGCGACCATGGCGGTGGCCACCTGTGCGCGCCGGCGCTGCCCGCCGGACAGGGTGCCGACGAGCCGGTCCGCGAGCGCGGTCAGCCGCAGCTCGTCCAGGACGCGGTCGATCTCCGTGTCCCGGCGCCGCCCGCGCAGCCCGGCCAGACCGGCGAACAGCCGCAGGTTCTCCCCTACGGTGACGCGCTGGTACAGCGCCAACTCCTGGGGGGCCACGCCGAGCAGCCGCCGCGCGGCCCGGCCGGCCCGCAGCGCGTCATGTCCGCCGATGCGCAGCCGACCCGCGTCGGGGCGCACCAGACCGGTGACGATTTCGACGAAAGTGGTCTTGCCCGCGCCGTTGTGACCGATCAGGCCCACGATTTCGCCGGGCGCGACCTCGAGGCCGAAGCCGTCGAGGGTCCGGCGTGTGCCGTATCGCTTCGTCAGGCCTTCCGCGATGAGCATCCTTCCTCCCAGTGAGGTCTACGGTGTATACGTCTACACCGTATACGTCTACACCGTATACGTCGACGGCACTCGCGTCTACGATGTATACGTCTACGCTGTAGACCCATGGGTGGCAGGCGGGAAGAGATTCTGGACGCGGCACTGGCGATCGCCGACGAGCAGGGCCTCGATGCGGTCTCGATGCGCGCGGTGGCCGATCGCGTCGGAGTGACACCGATGGCGCTGTACCGGCATGTGAGCGACAAGGCGGCGCTGTTGGACGGCATCGCCGGACGTCTGCTCGCCGCGCTCCTGCCGCCGGACGAAAGGGAAGTTCGGGTCGGCGAAGGCGAAGGGCGGGCCGCTGAACCGCGGGCCTGGGACGAACGGCTCAGGGGTCTCGCGTACGCCTGCCGGGAGGTGGCCCGGCGTCACCCCTGGGTGGCGCATCTGCTCTTCTCGCGGCCCGCCGTCACACCGGACGCCGTGCGCGCGGTGGACGTCATCTACACGGCGCTCGTCGACGCCGGGGTCCCGGATCGCGAAGTGCCCCGGCTGGAGCGCCTGATCAGCACTTTTGTGATCGGGTTCGCGGCCTCCGAGGCCTCGGGCCGCTTCGCCCCCGGCACTCTGGATCCGCGCGGCCGCCGCGGTCGGCTCCCGGAGGGCGAGCTGCCCGGCCACGGCAGGCTCGCGCCATGGCTGGACCTGCCCGTCGACCTCGACGCCGAGTTCGAGGCCGACTTGGAGGACATCCGGAGGCTCGTCGAGGCGGTCGCGCGGCGAGCGGAGTGAGGGGGCGGTGTCAGCGGCGTCAGGACTTGATGAAGTCGAGGATGTCGGCGTTGAGCTGGTCCTTGTGGGTGATGTAGAGGCCGTGCCCGGCGGCCGGGTACTCCTTGTAGACGGCGCCGGGGATCAGCGCCGCGGTGCGGCGGCCGGTCACCTCGGCCGGGGCGGAGAAGTCCGCGTCGCCGTGCACGACCAGGGTCGGGATGGTGAGCCTGCGCAGCTGCTCGCGGTTGTCGGCGTGGAAGACCGTCTGCTGGACCTGCAACGTGGCCCAGGGGGAGGCGGACAGGCACATCCGGAGCTTCCAGTCGATCATGGCGGGGGAGGCTTCGGTGCCCAACTGGGTGGCGAAGTAAGCCTGTGACTGGGTGGCGAGCCACTTGGGGCGGTCGGTGCGGAGGGCGGCGAGCAGCCCGTCAAGGGCGGCCTCGGGGATGCCCTCGGGGTTGTCGTCGGTCTGCTTGAGGAACGGCAGCATGGCGCCGACGAACACGGCGCGCTCGACGCGGTCCTCGCCGTGGCGGCCGAGGTAGCGGGCCACCTCGGCGCCGCCGAGCGAGTGGGCGACGAAGATCACGTCGCGCAGGTCGAGGTGGTCGAGGAACGCGGCGAGGTCATCGGCCAGGGTGTCGATGTCGTAGCCGGCCGAGGGGCGGTCGGAGCGGCCGTGGCCGCGCCGGTCGAACGAGAGGCAGCGGAAGCCCTGCTCGACGAAGAACGGGATCTGGTACTCCCACATCTCGGTGTTGAGCATGGAGCTGGTGACGAAGACGATCGGGCGGCCCTGTCCGTAGTCCTCGTAGGCCAGGCGGGTCCCATCGGCGGTCGTAAAGAACATCTCGGCTCCTCGGCTGGTGGTTTCGACGTGTTCAGGATGTCCGAGCCGCCGAGGAGGGTCGATTACGTGCCAGGTAATGCCGGTGGTGTGACGGCGCTGCGAGGCCCGGCCCCGCAGCGCCGGTACGTCAGAGGCCCAGATCCTTGATGATCTTGGCGACATGGCCCGTGGCGCGGACGTTGTACAGGGCGCGCTCGACCTTGCCCTGTTCGTCGACGATGACCGTGGAGCGGATCACGCCGGTGACCGTCTTGCCGTACATCTTCTTCTCGCCGAAGGCGCCGTACGCCTGGAGGACCTCCTTCTCGGGGTCGCCGAGCAGGGTGACCTTCAGGTGCTCCTTGTCGCGGAACTTCGCCAGCTTCTCGGGCTTGTCCGGGGAGATGCCGATCACGTCGTAGCCGTGCTGCGCGAGCAGGTCGAGGTTGTCGGTGAAGTCACAGGCCTGCTTGGTGCAGCCGGGGGTGAGTGCGGCCGGGTAGAAGTAGACGATCACCTTGCGGCCGGCGTAGTCGGCGAGCGAGACAGGCTTGCCGTCCGCGTTGGGGAGGGTGAAGGCGGGGGCGGTGTCGCCGGGCTGCAGGCGCTCGCTCATGGTGGGGTCTCCTCGTGGCACGGGTGCGTGGCGCGGGTGTAGGGCGCGGGTGTGTACGTGCCCGACATTAGTCAGGTTCTCGATCGGGGGTGCTGTGGGGCATCGACCAGGGGGAGCTGACAGACTGTCCATCACCGGATCATCGAGAATGACGGAGGCAGCGCGGTGTCGGATGCCAGGACCCCTGCGCAGATCGAGGCGGACATCGCCCGCAGGCGGCAGCAGCTCGCCGTGACGCTCGACGAGATCGGGACGCGGATGCATCCCAAGACCATCGTCGGGGACGCGAAGGCGAAGGCGGTGTCGGTGGTGGACCGGACGGCGGGGCGGGCCTATGTCTCCGTGAACCGCGCGGTCACCGGCGTACGGGCGCAGTTCGTCTCCGAGGAGGGCGTCCCGCGGCTGGAGCGGATCATTCCGCTGGCGCTCGTGGCGGTGGGCCTCGCCGGGCTGTACGCCATGTCATCGCGGCGTCGCCGTTCGTAGCGAGCAGGGGGCGGTCAAGGGGCGGCCGGGGGCGTTTGGCGGGCTGTGTCCGGCCTGTGCCTCCGGTGTGTCGCCGGGCCAGGTACGGTCAGGGGCGTGAGTACGAACACCTCCCATGACAAGCTGCCCATCCGGATGCTGCACGACCGGGTGCTGGTCCGAACCGACATCCCGGAGGGCGAGCGGCGCTCGACCGGCGGCATCGTCATCCCGGCGACCGCGGCGGTCGGCAGGCGGCTGGCCTGGGCCGAGGTGGTCGCGGTCGGGCAGAACGTGCGGACCGTGGAGCCGGGCGACCGGGTGCTCTACGACCCGGAGGACCGGGCCGAGGTCGAGGTGCGCGGCGTCGCGTATGTGCTGATGCGGGAGCGCGATCTGCACGCGGTCGCGGCCGAGCGGCTTGAGGGGTCCGAGGACTCCACGGGGCTGTATCTCTAGTCGGGTCCTCAGCGGGAGCTCAGGGCCACAGGGCCGTACGCAGGCATGTGCGAGGGTGGTGACCTTGGTCACCACCCTGCGTGTTTCTGCCTCAGCCGCCCGCCTCGGGGCCCCCTGGGACGCCCTGGTCACCCGGGTCGCCGGGGTCGGCCGTCGTCGGAGCGTCCGTCGGGACGCCCGTCGGCACGGTGTACGTGGGCTGGGTCGCCGGGGCCGTCGGCGGGGTGGCGGTGGGCAGGTTCGGGTCGGTGGTCGGGGTGGTCGGCAGCGTGGCGGGCGGGGTGGTGACCTGCGGCGGGGTGGTGACGGCCGGGGCGGTGGTGGCCGGGCCGGTCGGGAGGGTCGGGGTGGTGGTGCCGTCCCCGGGGTTCAGCTCGAACTGGGCCGGGGTGCGTCCCTGGAGCGCGGCGGAGGTGTACGCGGCCCAGATCTCCGTGGGGTAGCCGCCGCCGTTGATACGGGGCAGGCCGGTCGCCCCGTACAGCGACTTCTGCGCCCCGGTGGACGAGTCCTGGCCCATCACGGCCACGACCGTCGCCAGGTCCGGGGTGTACCCCGCGAACCAGGCCGCCTTGTCGTCCTCCGCGGTGCCGGTCTTGCCCGCCGCGGGGTGCCCGGCGGCCTGGGCCGCGGTCGCGGTGCCGCCGTCGACCACGCTCTGCAGGACCGTGGTGGTGGTGTCGGCGGCGGCGCGGGTGACGGCCTGGTCGGTCTTCGGCGACGGGACGTCGATCTTCTGGCCGTCCCTGGTGATCTTCGTGACCAGGGTGTACGGGGTGTGGACGCCGTGGTTGGCGAGGGTCGCGTACGCCTCGGTCATGTCCAGCACGCTGGCCGTGGCGACGCCGAGCGCGATGGAGGGGGAGGCGTTCAGGTCCGGGGTGTCCTTGGGGATACCGAGGGCGATCGCGGTCTGCTTGACCTTGTCCGGGCCGACGTCCTGTGCCATCTGGGCGTAGACGGAGTTCACCGACTTGTCGGTGGCCGTGGTGACGTCGATGGAGCCGTAGTCGACGTCGTCCTCGTTGGCCGGGGAGTAGCCGGTGGGCCCTGCGGCCCCGGTGACCTCGCGCTTGTTGGTGCCGTCGTAGATCGTGTCCGGGGTGATCTGCACCCCGCCCTGGGTGGTGGATCCGTTCTGCAGCGCGGAGGTGAACACGAGCGGCTTGAAGGTGGATCCGACCTGGTAGTCGGTGCGGGTCGCGTTGTTGACGAACTGCTTGGTGTAGTCGATGCCGCCGTAGAGGGCGACCACCCTCCCGGTCTTGGGGTCGATCGAGGCGCCGCCCGCCCGGACGTACTTGTCGACCTTGCGGGAGCCGCTGAGCTTGTTCATCAGTTTGTCGCGCACCGCCGCGACGAAGGCGTCCTGCTTCTTCCGGTCGATGGTGGTGGTGATCCGGTAGCCGCCGCGGGCCAGGGTCTGCTCGTCGATGATGTTGTTCTTGGTGAGGTACGCCTCGACGGCCTCGATCAGATATCCGCGCTGCCCGGACATGCCCGACTGGGCGGTGACCTTGCCGGGGGCCGGGAAGGTCATCTTGTCGCGGGCGGTCTTGGTCAGCCAGCCCTTCTTGACCATGCCGTCCAGGACGTAGTTCCAGCGGGCCAGCGCCCGGTCCTTGTTCTGCGGGTGGGTGACCACGTCATAGGCGTTGGGGGCGTTGAGCAGGGTCGCCAGATACGCGCCCTGGCCGAGTTCGAGGTCCTTGGCGTCCTTGCCGTAGTAGGCCTGGGCGGCGGCCTGGATGCCGTAGGCGTTGCGCCCGAAGTAGCTGGTGTTCAGATAGCCCTCGAGGATGTCGTCCTTGCTCACCTCCCGGTCCAGCTTGATCGAGATGAAGAACTCCTTCACCTTCCGGGAGACGGTCTGCTCCTGGTCGAGGTAGTAGTTCTTCACGTACTGCTGGGTGATGGTGGAGCCGGACTGCTTGCCCTTGCCGGTGGCGGTGTTCCAGGCGGCGCGGATCATCGCCTCGGGGTTGATGGCCGACTCGGAGTAGAAGTCCCGGTCCTCGGCCGCGAGCACCGCGTGCTGGGTGTCCTTGGGCACCTGGCTGAGCGGCACGTTCTCCCGGTTGACCTTGCCCTCGCGGGCGAGCGGGGTGCCGTCGGAGTAGAGGAAGACATTGCTCTGGGCGATGGCGATGTCCTTGGCGGCGGGGATGTCGACGAGCAGATAGCCGGTGACCAGGCCGCCCGCGACGAGCAGCACGATCACCAGAAAGCCGCTGAGCACCATCCGCCAGGTGGGGAGCAGCCGGCGCCAGCCGGTGCGCTTGGGGCGGCCCTTTCTGCCTTTGGGGCGGGCGGCCCTGCCGTCGTTGGTGGGGTCGGTGCTGGTGACGTCCGGGCCGCCCATGCCGCCGTCGATCAGTTGGGGCTCGTCGCTCATGTCCTTTGAGACTCCTCGGCCGCCGTCGAGGGTTGCGCCGCGGCGGAATCGTGCACGGTCGGGCGATTGGCCTGGTACGCCCCAGAAAACACTGTCGCATCATCCGTTCCGGGGCGGGGCCGTGGCCCACACCTGTGACACCTCTGTGACCGGCGGAATGGACGATTTCCGCCTTCCAATCGGGTGGTATTCCGCGCTCCATCCGGGCGAATAACGCCTCGCCCTCCCTCCGGCCGCACCGCTAGGATCCTGAGCTTTGGTGCCGGGCGGGGAAGGGAGGGGCGGTCCATGCTGCGCGGTCATTTAAGGCTGTACGCGGCCGTCGCGATGGGCGGGTTCAGGCGCTATGCGACCTATCGGGTCGCCACCGCGGCCGGGGTGTTCACCAATACGGTCTTCGGCTTCATCGTCGCCTACACCTATATCGCCCTGTGGGACCAGCGGCCCCATCTGGGCGGCTACGACCTCTCCCAGGCGTTGACGTTCGTCTGGCTCGGCCAGGCGCTGCTGGCAACCATGGCGCTGATGGGCGGGGGCTTCCAGGAGGAGCTGCAGGAGCGGATCCGCTCCGGCGATATCGCCATCGACCTCTACCGCCCGGTGGATCTTCAGCTGTGGTGGCTGGCCGGGGACCTCGGCCGGGCCGTGTTCCAGCTGCTGGGGCGCGGGATCATGCCCATGGTGTTCGGCGCGCTGGCCTTCGAGCTGACCCTGCCCGGCTCCGCGCTGACCTGGGTCTGGTTCGTGCTGTCGGTCGTCCTGGGGTCGTGTGTCGGCTTCGCGATGCACTATCTGGTCGGGCTCACCGCCTTCTGGCTGCTCGACGGTTCGGGGATCACCCTGATGAGCAGTCTGCTGGGGCTGTTCTTCTCCGGGATGATCCTCCCGCTGAACGTCTTCCCGGGCGCGCTGGGCGAGGTGGCCCGGCTGCTGCCGTGGGCGGCGATGCTGCAGGTGCCCGCGGATGTCTTCCTGGAGGAGCACCGCGGGCTCGGGCTGCTGCGGGCGCTGGCCTTCCAGGCGGGGTGGGCGGCCGCGCTGTTCGCGGCGGGGCGGGCGCTGCAGTCCGTCGCGACGCGGAGGGTGGTCGTGCAGGGTGGTTGAGCCCCCTCGCTCCGGCGCCGACGCTGCGCCCCCTCGCTCCGGCGCGTACGGTGAGCCGCTGTGCTCCCGGGCGTACGCTGAGCCGCTTCGCTCCCGCGCGTACCACGGGCTGCGCGCCTACCTGCTGATCATCGCGATGTGGGTGCGCTCCACGATGGCGTACCGCACCTCGTTCCTGATCATGACGATCGGGAACTTCGTTGCGACCGGGCTCGACTTCGTCGTGATCGCGCTGATGTTCTCGCACGTCGGCACGCTGGGCGGGTTCAGCCTGTCCGAGGTGGCCTTCCTCTACGGCACCACCAGCACCTCCTTCGGCCTCATGGACATGACCCTGGGCAGCATGAACCGGGTCGGCCGCCGGGTCCGCGACGGGACGATGGACACCCTGCTGGTGCGGCCCGTGCCGATCCTCGCGCAGGTGGCCGCCGACCGTTTCGCGCTGCGCAGGCTGGGCCGGATCTGCCAGGGGCTGCTGCTGCTCGTCTGGTCGCTGATCCGGCTGGACATCGACTGGACGGCCGACCGGGTGCTGCTGGTGCCGGTGATGCTGCTGAGCGGGGGAGCGATCTTCGGGGCGATGTTCGTGGCCGGCGGGGCCTTCCAGTTCTGGGCGAACGACGCCTCCGAGGTGCAGAACTCCTTCACCTACGGCGGCAACACCCTGCTCCAGTACCCGCCGACGGTCTTCGCACAGGACCTGCTGCGCGGCGTCACCTTCGTCATCCCGCTGGCCTTCGTCAACTGGCTGCCCGCGCTGCACATCCTGGACCGGGAGAACCCGCTGGGCCTGCCGAGCTGGATCGGCTTCGCCGCCCCGCTGGTCGCGCTGGGCTGCTGTGCGCTGGCCGGGCTGGCCTGGCGGACGGGGCTGCGGTCGTATCGGAGCACGGGCAGCTGAGAGGGCTGGGGCTTTATGGGTGACTTCAACGCTGACCTGAAAGACGGCTTCATGGACGGCTTCATGAACGACTTCGCTGATGACTTCATCGTGCTCGACGGGGTCGAGAAGGTCTTCCAGGTGCGGCGCCGGGCCGGGCTGCTGCGCCGTGAGCGGCGCGAGGTGCGCGCCGTGGACGGCATCAGCTTCCGGGTGCCGCGCGGCCAGATGGTCGGCTACATCGGGCCCAACGGCGCCGGGAAGTCGACCACGATCAAGATGCTCACCGGGATCCTGGTGCCCAGCGGGGGCCGGCTGCGGGTGGCCGGGATCGATCCGTCGCGCGAGCGGACGCGGCTGGCGCGCCGTATCGGGGTGGTCTTCGGGCAGCGTACGACCCTGTGGTGGGATCTGCCGCTGCGTGACTCGTACGCGCTGGTGCGGCGGATGTACCGGATCCCCGACGCCCGGTACCGCCAGAACCTCGACCGGTGCGTCGAACTCCTCGATCTCGGCGCGCTCCTGGACGTACCGGTCCGTCAGCTCTCCCTGGGCCAGCGGATGCGCGGCGATATCGCGGCGGCGCTGCTGCACGACCCCGAGGTGCTGTATCTCGACGAGCCGACCATCGGTCTTGATGTGGTCAGCAAGGCGAAGGTGCGGGAGTTCCTGCGTGAGGTTAACGCCGAGCAGGGCACCACCGTGCTGCTGACCACCCATGACCTGACCGACATCGAACAGCTGTGCAAGCGGGTGATGGTCATCGACCACGGCCGGCTGGTGTACGACGGCGGGCTCGAGGGGCTGCACGCGGTGGGCGAGAGCGAGCGGACGCTCGTCGTCGACCTGGAGCGGGAACTGCCGCCGATCGAGATCCCCGGCTCGCGGACGGTACGGGTGGAAGGGCCGCGGCAGTGGCTGGCGTTCCCGGCCGGAAGCAGCGCCGCGCCGATCGTCGCGGCGGTGGCGGACGGATATCCGCTGGTGGACCTGTCGGTGCGGGAGCCGGACATCGAGGACGTCATCGCCAAGATGCTGTATCCGGCGGGGCGCGCGCCGGGGGCGGAAGCAGCGGCGGAGGCGCGGAGGGAGCCGGATGCGGAAGGAGCGGCGGAGGGGGAGGGAGAGGCGGAGCAGGAGGGCAAGTCCGCGCGTCCGTCGGCCGACCCGGTCTGAAGGGCGTGGGCCGCACGGCCTTACGCCGTTAACCTGTCCGTATGACGAGCGGTGCATCCTCGGGGGATATGACACCCGAACCTCAGGCCGGGCTGGAGATGCGGGCCTCGGACGCCGAGCGCGAGCGGATCGCCGACGCGCTCCGGGACGGCGTCGCCGAAGGACGCCTCACCATGGAGGAGTTCGAGGAGCGGCTGGACGCGGCGTACCGGGCCCGGACCCATGCCGAACTCGAACCGCTCGTACGGGACCTCCCGGTGCCCGGCCGTCCGGCCGCCGCCCCCGTGCCCGCGGCCGAGGGCGGCTGGGCGGAGCGGATCGGCGCCACGCCGACCTCCCGGACCGGGATCGCGGTCATGGGCGGCTTTCAGCGCAAGGGCCGCTGGACGGTGGCGCGCCGCTTCACGTCTTTTGTCTTCTGGGGCGGTGGGGAGATCGATCTGCGCGAGGCCCGCTTCGAGGACCGCGACACGGTGATCCGCTGCTTCGCGATCATGGGCGGGATTCAGGTCACGGCCCCGCCGGACATGGATGTGCAGGTCGGCGGCGTCGGCATCATGGGCGCCTTCGACCACAGCGGCTCCGGTGAGGGCTCGCCGGGCTCGCCGCGGGTGAGCGTCACCGGCCTGGCGCTCTTCGGCGGTGTGGCGGTGGAGCGCAAGCTGCGCAAGGAGGAGCGCCAGCGCCTCAAGGATGAGCGCAAACGGCTCCAGGCCGAGCGCCACGCCGAGCGGCGGGAGCTGCGGGCCGAGCGCCACGCGGAACGCCGGGAGCGCCATGCCGAGCGCCATGCCGAGCGGCGCGAGCGGCGTGGGTCGGCGGAGCGCCCGTCCCTGGAGAAGCGCGACTGGGACTGAGCAGCGGGACCGGGAGCGACGGGGGACTGAGCCGGTCGGCTGAAGACTGAGCCGGTCGGCTAGAGGGCGGCCGCCGCGCCGCCCTTGAGGGCCTGCGGGTCCAGTGCCCGCGCCATCGCCCGGTAGCCCTCGTCGCTCGGGTGGAGGTGGTCGCCCGAGTCGTACGACGGGCGCAGCCGGATCGGGTACATCGGGTCGCGCAGCGCGTGGTCGAAGTCGACCACGTCGTCGAAGACCTTGCCCGCCCGGATCTCTGTGTTGACCTGCTGGCGCACGGCGTCCAGCTCGGGGGTGTAGCCGCGGTGGCCGTAGAAGGGCGCCAGGGTGGCGCCGATGACGCGCAGCCCGCGTGCGTGTGCCTGCTCGGTCAGCCGGCGCAGCCCGGCGACGATGGTGTCCGGGTCGGTCTGGTGCGGGGTCCGCAGTATGTCGTTGACGCCCAGCTCGACGACGACGGCCTTGACGCCCGTGCGGGAGAGTACGTCGCGCCGGAAGCGGGACAGGGCGCTGGGGTTGTTCGGCGGGACCTGGGTGCCGTCGCTCAGCACGCGGTTGCCGCTGATGCCCGAGTTGAGCACGCTGTAGCGGGGCGCCCCGGGCTCGGTGCGCAGCCGCTCGGCGAGGAAGTCGGTCCAGCGGTGGTTGGCCCCGGCGGTGGAGGTGATGCCGTCGGTGATGGAGTCGCCGATGACGACGACGGTGCCCTGCGCCTCCCTGCTGAACACGTCCACGGCCGTCAGATAGCGCCAGTAGGGGCTCTGCTCGGTGTAGGCGGCCCCGGCGGTGTCCTCCGTACGGTCGCCGCGCGCCAGGTAGGAGGTCTGGCGGGCGTGCGGGTGGTAGGTCACCGAGCCGGAGGCGCGCGGGGCATAGGTGGTCACCAGCAGGTCGGCGGCGGCCGGGATGTCCAGCCGCACCGGGTCGCTGGTGATGGCCTGGCCTGGCGGGATGGTCACCCACGGGCGCTCGGCGAAGGTGAGGCGGCGCATCGTGCCCGCGGCGGCGGTGGGGTTGCTGGGGGCGGCCGCCAGGGCCAGCGAGGCGTGCGTGATCGTCAGCGGGCGGGCGCTGTAGAAGTTGGACAGCTGGATACGCGCCTGGCTGCCGCCGACACTGGTGTGGACGACGTTCCGTATCGACATGCCGGCATAGCCCCGCAGCGTGTTCGGCTCGGCAGCCGCGGCGGACGTGGACCAGGTGCCCACCCAGGTGCCGGCCGAGGCCGGGGCGGCCGAGCTACGGGGCTTGCCGGCAGCGGTGTCGATGTTGCCGTCGCTGTTGCCGACCCCGATGAATATCGCGGTCGAGACGAGGACCACCACAGCCGCCAGCGCAGCGAGCACGGCATAGGCCGTGCGTCTGGGCATGGGGGGCACGCTCATGGGCGGGTGTCTCCTCGGGCAGACGGAACTTGGGGCTCCGAAAGTGGACGTGAACTGCGAGAGAGCAGCGGCGTCGCTGCGGTCCGGTCGGCTCACCATGATCCCATGGCGCGGTACGCGTCCGCCCGTCGGCCTGCCTCCGGCGCACAGGGTCGCTCGCCCACTCAGACGATGGGAACCGCCCGTACGTTCCACTCCAGAGGCGACAGAAATCAGGACTGGCAGAAAGAGACAATGACCGAGGGGACGGCTCGACCGGGTGGAGCGAATGGACCGGATGGACCCGAAGACGATGGGTGAGGCGGGGCCGCCGCCCGCGGCCGCGGGGGCCGCTTTCTCCTCGGAGACCGCGTTGGACGTGGAGAAGCGCCGCGGCGTGCGCCGGATGAAGACGATCGCGACGGCGCTGCTGCTGGCCGTCGCCGTCGTGTACGCGCTGGCGACCTGGGCGCGGTCGGCCGGCGCGGGCGGCTGGGCCGGGTACGCGGCGGCGGCCGCCGAGGCCGGGATGGTCGGCGCGCTGGCCGACTGGTTCGCGGTGACCGCGCTGTTCCGGCGGCCCATGGGGCTGCCGATCCCGCACACCGCGATCATCCCGACCAAGAAGGACCAGCTGGGGGTGAGCCTCGGCGAGTTCGTCGGCGAGAACTTCCTGTCCGGCGACGTGGTGCGGATGCGGCTGCGGGCCGTCGGCATCAGCAGCAGGCTGGGCGCCTGGCTGGCCGAGCCCGCCCACGCCGACCGGGTGACGGCCGAACTGGCGACGGCCCTGCGCGGTGCGCTCACGGTGCTGCGCGACTCCGACGTCCAGGCCGTGGTGGGCGAGGCGATCACCCGGCGCGCCGACGCACAGGAGATCGCGCCGGGCCTCGGCAAGATGCTGGAGCGGATCGTCGCGGACGGCGGGCACCACCGGGCCGTGGACCTGGTGTGTCTGCGCGCCCACGACTGGCTCGTCGAGCACAACGAGTCGGTGATGGAGGCGGTGGCGGGCGGCGCGCCCGGCTGGACCCCGCGGTTCGTCGACCGGAAGGTCGGCGAGCGGGTCTACAAGGAGCTGCTGCGGTTCGTCAGCGAGATGCGCGATATGCCGGATCATCCGGCGCGCGGGGCCCTGGACCGCTTCCTGGCCGACTTCGCGGGCGATCTGCAGTCCGATACGGACACCCGGGCGCGGGTGGAGCGCCTGAAGGGGGAGGTGCTGGGGCGGGGCGAGGTGCAGGATCTGATCGCCTCGGCGTGGGCCTCCGTACGGGCGATGATCGTCGCGGCGGCCGAGGACGAGCGCAGCGAACTGCGGCTGCGGGCGCGGGCGGCGATCCTCTCGCTCGGCTCGCGGCTGGCCACGGAGGGGCGGCTGCGGGCGAAGGTCGACGGGTGGCTGGAGGACGCGGCGGTGTATGTGGTCACCACCTACCGGGACGAGATCACCTTGCTGATCACCGAGACCGTGGCGGGCTGGGACGCGGAGCACACCTCGCGGAAGATCGAGGCGCATATCGGGCGGGACCTGCAGTTCATCCGGATCAACGGCACGGTCGTGGGCGCGCTGGCGGGGCTGGTGATCTATACGGTCTCGCGGCTGCTGGGCGCGTAGCGGTTCTGGGCGCTCAGCGGTTCTGGAGAGTGCGGGCCGCAGGGCCTATGGTGCCCCGACCGGAGGGGGCTTGGCGGGAGGCCCCGGAGGGAGGTCGGCGTGCGACGGCAGCGGTTACCGGTGGTCGTACGGGGGCGCGTACGGGGGCGCGTGCGGGGGCGGCGCCCGCGGCGGGCGGTCCTGGCGCGGATCCTGTGGACCGGCGCGGAGATCACCGTCACTCTCGGGCTCGTCATGCTGCTCTTCGTCGTCCATCAGCTGTGGTGGACCAACCGGCAGGCGCGGGAGGGCGCCAAACGGGAAGTGGCGGCGCTGGAGCGGGAGTGGAACGACGGGGCGGGGGCCGGGGACGGCTCGGCCGAGGACCCGTCCGGCGGCGATTCGGCCCAGGATTCGTCAGGGGGTGACTCCGGGGCAGCCGACCCCGACTCGGACCGTGCCACGGCCCGTAACTCCCCGGCGGCGGCCGGGAGCCGGGCCCCGCGCCGGGACCAGACGTACGCCGTGCTGCGCATCCCCCGTATCGGGCTGACCGCCCCGGTGGCCGAGGGCATCAGCAGGGCCGGGGTGCTCAACAAGGGCTACGTGGGCCACTACCCGAAGACCGCGCAGCCCGGCCAGGTGGGCAACTTCGCGCTCGCGGGCCACCGCAATACGCACGGCGAGCCGTTCCGCCACCTCGATGAGGTGCGGCCGGGCGATACGGTCCGCGTCGAGACCGCCGACGGCCGCTACACCTATGTCGTCGAGCGGACTCTGCCGCGCACCTCGCCCTCGGACGGCACGGTCGTCGCGGCGGTGCCGTACAGCTCGGCGCATCCGCGCTACCGCTACACCGAGCGGGGCTCGTACATCACGCTGACGACCTGCACCCCGGAGTACACCTCCCGGTACCGGCTGGTGGTGTGGGGCAGGCTGAAGGCGGCCGAGCCGCGCGCTGTCGGTGGGGGCGACTAGACTCGCGTACGAATCTCGCATACGAGTCTCGAATGCGAACGGAGCAGCGGGGCAAGGGCGTTGCGGGTCTCGCGGGTCCCGCGGGCCTCGCGGGTGTTACGGGGAGGGGGAGTCCGATGGTCCACCGCATCGAAGTGCTGCGGACGCACCTCGGCGTGCTCCTGTTTCTGCTGACCGGAGCGCTCCTCACCCACACCGGCCTGATGAGCGCCGTCGCGCTCGCCGCGACCGCCACGATCGCGGCCGCCCTGCTGACCTGCGCGCTGCTGGCCGCCCGCGCTCTCGCCCCGCTTCCGCCGGGGCGAATACGCACCGCGATACGGGACAGGGAGCGCCGTACGGCGTTCCTGGCCCAGCGGGATCCCGACGCCGCGGGCCGGCCGCGGCCGCGAGCGCCGGGCCGTCGCCTGCCGACGGCCGCGTAGGCGCTCCGCTCCCGTAGCTTCATCAGCCTCATTGCTGGAGCCCATGTGGCTCGTCACGCCGACTTATCGATTCCGGCACCACGACGAGACCCCGTGGAGGGCTTTCCCATGTCTGTTTTCGCCGCGCTGGGCACGCTGCTCAGCTGGTTCGCCGACTGTCTCGCACCGCTGTTCGGGGCGTCCGCGACGGCCGCCGCGATCGTCCTGTTCACGCTGTGCGTGCGCGCCGCGCTCCATCCGCTCGCCCGCGCGGCCGTGCGCGGCGAGAAGGCGCGCGCCGCGCTCGCGCCGAAGATGGCCGAGCTGAACCGCCGTCACAAGCGCGACCCCGAGCGGCTGCGGCGCGCGATGGCCGAGCTGTACGAGAAGGAGTCGGTCTCCCCGGTCGCGGGCTGCCTGCCGACGCTCGTTCAACTGCCCGTCTTCTTCGTCATGTACCACCTGTTCTCCACCGGCAGCGGCGCCGGGGACCTGCTGGACCACACCCTGGCGGGCGCCCCGCTGGGCGGCCGGTGGGGCGGGGACCTGGCCGGGCCGCACGGGGCGGTGTTCCTCGCCCTGTTCGCGCTGATCGCGGCGGTGGCGGGCTGGACGTACATACGCGCCCGCAAGGCGGCCGCCGGCCAGCCGGCCCCCGCGGGGGTCCCGGCGGGGGCGGCCAAGCTGCTGCCCCTGATGTCGTTCGGCACGCTGGTCACCGCCGCCGTGGTGCCGCTGGCGGCGGGGCTCTACCTGGCGACCAGCACGACCTGGACGGCGGTCGAGCGGGCCCTGCTCCAGCGCACGGGCCGGGAGGAGAAGGCCAAAGGGGGCGCGCGGTCCAGTGGATGAACGGAGTCTTGCGGACTGGACGCCGCTCTTGTGAGGATCATCAGCCAGGGCCGCCCTTCGACTTAACCATCCGGCAGTAGGGAGCGCGGGTGAAGGAGGGGGCACCCCCAGGCCCGCAAGGGCCTGGGGGGAGGGTCGAAGGGCAAGCATGGGCGTGCCCCCTGCGTGCGACGAGCGGGGTGCGGCCAGGCGCCGCCCATCGGCCTGCGACGCCGCGGGCCCTACTGCCGGACGGTCTTACGGGAGTCATCAGAATGAAGCTGCTGCGTGTCGGACCTGCGGGGGCGGAGCGCCCGGCGGTACTCGATGAGTCGGGTACCCCGCGTGATCTGTCGGGCCTGGTCAAGGACATCGACGGGGCCCTGCTCGGCGACGAGGCGGCGCTCGCCGGGATCCGTGCGGCGCTCGCGTCCGGGGAGCTGCCCGCGCTGGACGCCACGGATGCCACCGCCTCCCGGATCGGCCCGCCGCTGGGCCGTATCGGCAAGATCGTGTGCATCGGGCTGAACTACCACGACCATGCCACAGAGACCGGCGCCGCGATCCCTAAGGAGCCGATCCTCTTCATGAAGGCCCCGGACACCGTCGTCGGCCCCGATGACACGGTCCTGGTGCCGCGCGGCAGCGAGAAGACCGACTGGGAGGTGGAGCTGGCCGTCGTCATCGGGCGTACGGCCCGCTACCTGGAATCCGACGAGGAGGCCCTTGCCTCGGTCGCGGGCTACGCCATCGCCCACGACGTCTCGGAGCGGGCGTTCCAGATCGAGCGCGGCGGCCAGTGGGACAAGGGCAAGAACTGCGAGACGTTCAACCCCCTCGGCCCCTGGCTGGTCACCGCCGACGAGATCCCCGACCCCCAGGCGCTGGCCTTGCGCCTGTGGGTCAACGGCGAGCTCAAGCAGGACGGCACCACGGCGGACCAGATCTTCCCGGTGGCCCAGGTGGTGCGCTATCTCAGCCAGTTCATGACCCTCTACCCGGGGGATGTCATCAACACCGGCACCCCGGCGGGCGTGGCCCTGGGGCAGCCCGAGCCCAAGCCGTATCTGCGGGCCGGGGACGTCGTCGAGCTGGAGATCGACGGGCTGGGGCGGCAGCGCCAGGAGTTCAAGGACGCGTGATCCGGACCGTACGGCCCTCCGCCGCCGAGGTGCGGGCCGCCTCCAGGACCCGGAGGGCGGCCGCGCCCTCGGCGGCGGTGACCGGCGGGGCGCCGCCGTCGCGGAGCGCGGTGGCGATGGCGCGGTAGTAGGCCGGGTAGTCGCCCGGGAGGGTGGGTACGGGCACGCCGCCGCCGCTCAGCGGCGACTCGCCCGCGCCCAGCCGGCCCCAGGCGGCTTCGGGTTCGGCGCCCCAGGGCGCGCCGCCGTCCGTGCCGGGGCGCAGGCCCTCGCGGAGGGCGGCCTCCTGGGGGTCGAGGCCGTACTTCACATAGCCCGCCTGGCTGCCCAGCACCCGGAAGCGCGGGCCCAGCTGCGCGGTGATCGCGCTCATCCACAGATGGGAGCGGACGCCGCTCGCATGGGTGAGGGCGATGAAGGTGTCGTCGTCGGTGCGGGCCCCCGGGCGGCGCACATCGACCTCGGCGTAGACGGAGGTGGCAGGCCCGAAGAGGGTGAGGGCCTGGTCGACGAGGTGGCTGCCCAGGTCGTACAGCAGCCCGCCGACCTCGGCCGGGTCGCCGGACTCGCGCCAGCCGCCCTTGAGCTGGGGGCGCCAGCGCTCGAAACGCGACTCGAAGCGCTGCACCTCGCCGAGCGCGCCCTCGGCGAGCAGCTTGTGCAGCGTACGGAAGTCGTTGTCCCAGCGGCGGTTCTGGAAGACGCTCAGCAGCAGGCCGCGGCGGTCGGCGAGCTCGGCCAGCTCCTCGGCCTCGGCGGCGGTCGCGGCGAGCGGCTTGTCGACGACGACCGGCAGCCCGGCCTCCAGGGCGGCGCGCGAGAGGGGGACGTGGGTGCGGTTCGGGGAGGCGATGACGACCAGGCCCAGCTCGCCGGCGCGCGCCCACAGCTCATCGGCGGAGGCGGCGAGGCGCACCCCCGGGTACTCGTCGGCGGCCTGCCGCTGCCGCTCAGGGCTGGAGGTGACCACGGTGTCGAGGACGAGGCCGTCCGTGGCGGCGATCAGGGGCGCGTGGAAGACGGAACCCGCCAGACCGAAGCCGATGAGGGCGACGCGTACGGGGGTGGAGCCAGGGGTGCCGGTACTGGTGTCAGCCATGGAACCACTTTGACAACACTGTTGCGGAAGCGCAAGCGGGAGCCACAATGGGGGCGTGAACAGCGCGATGTCCTCGACGGCCCGAGCGGGTTCCGGACCAGGCCCCGGACCCGGCCCCGGAGCCCGGCCCGGACCGGGAACCCAGCCCGGCCCCGGCGCCAATCTGGCCGTCCTGCGCGGCCATAACGCGGCCCTCGTCCTCGGCCTGCTGCGGGATGCGGGCGAGGGCGGGATCAGCCGGCTGGAGCTGGCCGCGCAGACCGGGCTCACCCCGCAGGCCGTCAGCAAGATCACGGCCCGGCTGCGGGCGGACGGGCTGGCCGCCGAGGCGGGCCACCGGGCCTCCACGGGCGGTAAGCCGCGTACGGTCCTGCGGCTGGTCCCGGGCGCGCGGCGGGCGATCGGGCTGCACCTGGACCGCGATGAGCTGACGGCCGTGCTGGTCGACCTCGCGGGCACACCGCTCGGCCGGCGCACGGTCCCCTTCGACTTCGGCGCGGGGGCCGAGGAGGCGGTCGCCGTGGTCGGCGGCGAGGTCGAGGCCCTGCTCGCCGAGGCCGACGGCGGCCGCGCCGGGCTGCTGGGGGCCGGGGTCGCCGCGCCCGGGCCGCTGGACCACGGCTCCGGGGTGCTGCGCCGCGTCACCGGCTTCCCCCGCTGGGACGGCTTCCCGCTGCGCGACGCGCTCGCCGAACGCCTCGGCCTGCCTGTCGTCCTGGACAAGGACACCAACGCCGCCGCACTCGGGCTCACCGTCGGCCGCGCCCGGCAGCGCGCCGCCGGGTCCTTCCCCGCCGGGTCCTTCGCGTATCTGCACCTCGGCACCGGTCTGGGCGCCGGTCTCGTCCTCGGCGGGGTCGTCCACCGGGGAGCCCGCACCGGTGCGGGGGAGTTCGGACACCAGGTCATCCAGCTGGACGGGCCGCCCTGCGGCTGCGGCAACCGCGGCTGCCTGGAGGCGCTGTGCCTGGCCGCGGTCGCGGACGGCGACCCGGCCCGGGCGGCGCGGCTGCTCGGCGTCGGCGCCGCCAACCTCGTACGGCTGCTCGACATCGACCGGGTGCTGCTCGGCGGCCGGGTCGTACTGGCCGCGCCCGAGCCGTACGCGCGCGGCGTGGCCGAGACGCTGGCCGCGGACGCGGCGCGGGCCGGCGGCCGTACGGTCCCGGTGGACGTGGTCGGCCGGGGCGGCCACGCGGTCGTGGAGGGCGCGGCGCAGCTGGTGCTGGCGCCGCTGTTCGCGGTGGGGTGAGCGAGCGTTGGGGTGAGGGAGCGCTGGGCTGATCGGCTGACGATCCGATGGGCCGATCGAGCGGGTTGTTGACCGCCAGTCGGAGGCAATCGGCCCGGTCGGCCGCGTGTCGGTCCCCCAAGGTGGAAGACAGCAGGGCACTCGGGAAACCACCGCAGCAGAGGTCGCCCATGCGCTCGCCCGCCACCCCCGCCACCCCCGTCGTCCGCGCAGCCGCCCAGTCCGCCGCCGCGCTCGCGCTGCTGGTGCCGGCGGTGTGGTGCGGAACCGCCCAGTCCGCGGCCGCGGCCGCGTCGGCTGCCGTGCCCTCCTGCGGACGGCGGGAGAGCCCCCGCTTCCCGATCGACGCCCGGCTGCACGGCGGACCGGCCCGGTACGCGCGGGGCGGCGGCTGGCGCGCCTGGCACCTGGAGCTGCGCAACACCACGCGCGTCGAGTGCCGCGCCATCCACCCCATCGCGATCCTTGTCGACCGCGCGCACGCCCTGCGGCCCGACCACATCCGGATGGAGTTCCTGGACCCTTACGCCGACAAGGCCGCCGGTGGCCGATGGCGGCCCGTCTCCTTCGAGACCACGGACGAGGACGAGAACATCGGGGTCTTCGGCGACCCGTTCCAGGGCTTCACCGTGCCCGCGCGCGGGAGCGTGAAGGTGCGGGTGCGGTCCCACTTCACCGACTCAGCGCCCACCGGCCCCGTCACCGCGAACGTCATCACCATGGAGCGCCGCGCGGACGACGGGGACTGGGTCGGCCAGTCCGGCGACTACGACTTCCGCATCGAGCGCGCGGCGGGGGTGGGGGCGGAGGAGGCGAGCGGGGCCGGTACGGAGGAGCCGGGGGAGCCCCGTAAGAGCGGGCCCAGCGCCAGTGAGCAGCCCAGTACGGGCGGGCTCCGCACCGGTGAGCAGCCCAGCACGGGCGGGCTCCGCACCGGTGAGCCCCCTGCCGCGCCGCAGCCCGAGCCCCGCGCCGATCAGGGGACCGGCGTCGGCGGGCGCACCGGGGGCCCCGGGAAGGAGGAGCCGTCCGCCCGCGCCGATGCCACCCCCGGCCCCCGCGGCGAGGGCAGCAGTCGCGACCATCTGCCGCCTGAACTCGCCGCGACGGGCCGGGGCGTCGTACTCCTCGGACTCGCCGTGATCAGTGGCGCGCTCATCGTCTCCGGTACCGCGCTGGTGATCAGGTCCCGGCGTCCGAGGCGGTGAGAGCCGGCCGCCGCTACCGCCCTCTGGGCGGCTCGCCCCGGCGGCGGAGCTCTTCCTCCGCCTTCTCCGCGCCGCTCCGGGGCTGGTCGGTGGTGCCCTTGCCCTTGCGTGAGGCTTGCCGCGCCCGTTCCTGGCCCTTGTTGATCGCGTCCTTGAGCTTGTCCTTGATGCTCATCTGAATCTCCTTCGTGGGGGAGTGGAAGCGGCCTTGTCAGACGCGGCCTTCATCCCAGGATCGGCCGCCCGCCCGGCTCTGTCGCGCTGGAGCGCCCGCCGCGTGGCCGCCCCGGTCCCGTCTGCCGAGGTCAGACGGGACCGGGGAGGTCCGGGTCGCGGCCCGGCTGACTACGCTGGACCTTCGGCCCGTCCGCAATGGCGCGGCCGGTGTCCCCACTCAGGTGTTATTGGTGCACGGCAGGAGAGTCCGCAATGGCAGAGCGCAAGCCGATCGAGTCCTGGCTCACCGATATGGACGGGGTGCTGATGCACGAGGGGATCCCGGTGCCCGGGGCCGACGCCTTCATCAAGCGGCTGCGAGAGTCCGGCAAGCCCTTCCTCGTGCTCACCAACAACTCCATCTACACCCCGCGCGATCTGCACGCCCGGCTGTCCCGGATCGGCCTGGACGTGCCGGTCGCCAACATCTGGACGTCCGCGCTGGCCACCGCCAAGTTCCTGGACGACCAGCGGCCCGGCGGTACGGCGTATGTCATCGGCGAGGCGGGGCTGACCACGGCCCTGCACGACATCGGCTATGTCCTGACCGACGTCGAGCCGGACTATGTGGTCCTCGGCGAGACCCGTACCTACAGCTTCGAAGCGCTCACCAAGGCCATCCGCCTGATCAACAACGGCGCCCGCTTCATCGCCACCAACCCCGACGAGACCGGGCCCTCGGCGGAGGGTGCGCTGCCCGCGACCGGCTCCGTGGCCGCGCTGATCACCAAGGCGACGGGGGCCGAGCCGTACTTCGTCGGCAAGCCGAACCCGCTGATGATGCGCGCCGGGCTGAACGCGATCGGGGCGCACTCCGAGACCAGCGCGATGATCGGCGACCGGATGGACACCGATGTGCTGGCCGGTCTCGAGGCGGGCATGGAGACCTTCCTGGTGCTCACCGGGGTCACTCAGATCGGAGAGGTCGACCGGCACCCGTTCCGGCCGTCCACGGTCGTGAACTCCATCGCGGACCTGGTCGAGCGGGTGTGACGACGGCCGGAGCCATCTGTCGCGTCCGGCCGGAGCCGTCTGACGCGTACGGACTGACCCGGACTGACCCGCACTGACCCGTACGGAGCAGCCGGGGGCCGCAGCGGATGCGGCTCCCGGCGGCGCGCGTGAGCCTCGGTGGTGTCAGGAGGTTCACCATGCGTTCGCTCGCCCTCACGCTCCGTATGACCGTCTGCGCGGCGGCGGTGGTCATGGCCATCGCCGGACCCGCCGCCGCGGACCAGGAGGACAACGCCCCCGCGCGCCCGGCCCACCCCGCCCACCCGGCCCACCACGCCCATCCGGGCATCGCCCCGGCCGATGACGCGGCGCGCCAGGACTTCGGCGGGGCCGAGGCGTACGGCCTGGTGCTCTCCGGGGGCACGGCGCTGGCCGTCGCCGGGCTGGCGGTGCACCGCCGCCGTCGCCCGGTCGGAATGGCATCGGGCTGACGGCGGTGTACGGGAAGGGCTTCGGCCGGGTCGGCCGGCCGGTCGCGGGGGTGGCCTGGGCGGCGCTGCTGCTCGGGCTGTGGCTGTGGGGCCATGACACGGCGGAGGGCCTGGGCGGTGTGGTGCCGGTGACGGGAGACGTGGCGGCCGTGGGGCGCCCGCCCGCGCATCCGCTGCCGCCGTCCCGGGAACCGCTGCCGTCCGTACGGGCGCGGCGCGTCGTCGTCGCGTCGGCGGGGATCGCGGGGCGGGTCGGCGAGCCGGTCCGGGGCCGGAGCTGGAACCGGCGAATGGGCCGGGGCGCGGACTGGTACGGCGTGGGGGCGCGGCCGGGGGCCTCGGGTACGGCGGTGCTGATCGGGCCCGCCGACGCCGGTGTCGTCCGCCGCCTGGGCGGGGTCAGGCGCGGGGACGCGGTGCGGGTGTTGCGGGCGGACGGGACGGTGGCCGAATTCACGGTCGAGGGCGTCGAGATGGTCATGGCCGGGCGGTACGACGCGCGGCGGGTGTACGGGGCGCGGCCCCGGGGCCGGGCGGAACTGCGGCTGGTCGCGAGGGACGGAATCCAGGGAGAGCGCGGGGCGCGCGGGACGTACGCGGCGCCTGGTACGCGCGTGGTGGTGTCGGCGTATCTGACGGGGATTCGGTAGGCGTGCGCGCCCCGGCGCGGCTTAGGACCCGCACCACGCCGTACGGGCGAAATCGCGCAAAGGGCTGTGGACAACCCTGTGGGGGTCGGTGTGGTGTGTAAGCATGGGTTCGACCGGACTTGTCCTACCCGGGGGCCTGAGGGGTGCCTCCCGGAGCGTGCACCCAAGGGGGAGTGGATGTACGGGAGTTACACCGGCCGTCGGCGCAGGGCTGTCCGTGTGGGGGCCGCGGTGGGGGCGCTGCTGTCGCTTGTGACGCTCTCCGGCTGCTTCGGCTCGTCGTCCTCCGACAGCGAGGAGGAGTCGATCGCGGCCGCCAAGCCCGCGCAGCGGCCCAGGAATGTCGTGCCGTACTGGGTGAATCCCGACGGCAGCGCGGCGCGGCAGGTCGCCGCGTACCGCAGGAAGGGGGCGGACACCGAGGCGAAGCTGATAGGGCGGATCGCGGCGCAGCCGGTCGCGGAGTGGCTGGGGGTGGACGATCCGGAGGGCCAGGCGCGCGGGTTCACCGAGGCCGCCGCCCGGGAGGAGCGCGACGCGCTGCTGGTCTTCTACAACATCCCGCACCGCGACTGCGGACACTATTCGAAGGGCGGCGCCGCCGACGGCAATACGTACCGCGCCTGGCTGGACAAGGCGGTCAGGGGCATCGGCGACCGGGCCGCCACGGTCATCCTGGAGCCGGACGCGCTGCCTCACGCGGTGGACGGCTGTACGCCCAAGAAGTTCCTCGAGGAGCGCTATGACCTGCTGACCGGGGCCGTGGACAAGCTCAAGGGGCTGCCCCACACCAAGGTCTATCTGGACGCCGGGAATCCGCACTGGATCAAGGACCCGCGCCGGATGGCCGAGCCGCTGAGGCGGGCGGGGCTGAAGAAGGCCGACGGCTTCGCGCTCAACATCGCCAATTACCAGACCACCGAGGACAACAAGGCATACGGCAAGAAGCTCTCCGCCCTGGTCGGCGGCAAGCCCTTCGTGATCGACACCAGCCGTAATGGCAACGGCCCGGTGCCGGGCAAGGAGGACCCCGAGGCCTGGTGCAACCCCAAGGGGCGGGCGCTGGGTGAGACGCCGACGGTCCGCACGGGCGACGGCGCGGTCGCCGCGTATCTGTGGATCAAGCGTCCGGGCGAGTCGGACGGCACCTGCAAGGGCGGCCCCAAGGCCGGCCAGTGGTGGCCGCGGTACGCGCTCGACCTCGCCCGTAACGCCAAACAGCGCGGATAGCCTCGCCCGTAACGCCAAACAGCGCGGGTAGCCGACCGGTCAGCGCTTGGAGGTGCCCGCGGTAGCTGCGGACGGGGGTACCTCCACCCAGGCCGCCTTTGACGGGGTGCCCTCGTCGTCCACCACCGTGAGCATGTACCACCCCGGCGGGACCAGCGACGGGTCCTTCGGGATCCGGACGGTGACGCTGTCCCGGCCGGCGACGAAGTCCAGCGCGATCGACCGCTGTTCGACGTTGGTCACATGAGTGAAGGACCCCGGGCGGATCAGCCGCACCCGCTCGATGGCCGGCGCATGCGGGGTCCGGTAGGTGGCCTTCGCCCCGTGCTTGACGGTCCGCGGCGCGGTGTCGACCAGCGTGGGCCGTGCGTCGCGGAACAGATACGGCGGGGTGTACAGGTCGATCTGCTGCTGGAACATCCCCGGCTTGGTGTTGGCGGAGTCGCCGAACAGCGAGTCGGAGCCGAAGGTCATCACCCGGCCGTCGGGCAGCAGCAGCGCCCCGGAGTGGTAGTTGCGGCCCACCAGCGGGTCGGCCACACTGCGCGCGGTGTTGGTCTTGGGGTCGTAGACCTCGGCCCGCAGCACATTGCTGCCGTCGCGCCCGCGGTAGTCGCCCGAGCCGTTGGTGGTCAGGAGGGTGTCGTCCGGGAGGATGACGCTGCTGGGGTAGCGGACCTCGGAGTACAGCTTCGGCCCGTCGTGGAAGCGCGGCCGTGCCTTGCGCAGATCGACGATCCGGGTCTTCGCGGTGGCCCTGGGGTCCTCGCCGACCCCGCCGCCGCCGAGCACCATGTACCGCTGCTCCTGGGCCGGTGGCAGCAGCACGGACATCGACGTCTCCAGGATGTCCGGGTCGCTCATACCGGGCACGGCCTTGAACGCATTGGTCTTCAGGTCCCAGATGCCGGGGGTGCGGCCCACGTTGTCGGGGCCGTATCCGGCGTTGGAGCCGGTGTAGAAGATCCTGCCGCCTTCGGTGAGGAAGAGCGCGGGGTACGTGGGGAAGAACCGCTTCTTGGGCAGGTACTTCCACTTCTTGGTCCGGGGGTCGTAGGTCTCGTTCTTCCCCGGTACGACCTGGCCGATCTCGTCCAGGCCGGAGACCGACAGCACCCGGCCGTCCTGGAGGGTCGTCAGGGTCGGGTACCAGCGGGCCTCGTGCATCGGGTCGACGGGGACATAGCGCTCGGCGACCGGGTCGAACTCGTAGGCGGCCTTGATGCCCTGGAAGTCCTTCTTGTCGAAGGACAGCTTCTGCGCGATGCCGTAGAAGTTCTGCCGGTCCTTGCCCTCCAGCCCCTCGATCCGGTAGTTGTCCTGGGTCCCGGTCTGGTACCGCTTCCCCTTGCGCAGCGCCTCCACATAGACCCGAGCGGTGCTGGCGGTCACGGTGACCTTGCCGGACTTGCGGTTCTTGGCCTTCTTGGCGCGCGGCACCAGAACCGGGTCCTTGGACTCGAAGACCTTGCCGTTCTCCTTGCCGGTGAAGCGGGTGCCCGCCGGGAACGTCTTCGGCTTGTCCGGGTCCTCGTTGTGGACGAACATCAGGCCGCCGGCCTTCTCCACATCGCCCTTGAGCTTTTCGTACCGCTGGGTGCCGCCCGCCACCAGCAGTTTTCCGTCCGGCAGCTGGGAGTGTCCGGCGCAGAAGAGGTCCTGGGGGGTGGGGATGTTCCGATAGGTGTTCTTCGCCGGGTCCCACAGGACGCTCCGGAAGGACTTGGCGGCGAAGTTCTTCGCGTTGTTCCCGGAGCCGGCGACCAGCAGCACCTTGCCGGTGTGCAGCAGGGCGGCGTGGATCGTGTTGATCCGGTACTCCTCGGGGACGTTCACCACATCCCAGTGGCCGTTCCTGGCCTTGTACTCCGGCTGGTTGATCTTGTACTTGTGGTATTTGTCCGAGCTGAAGCGGTAGAGGGCCGGTCCGTTCATTCCGGCCAGCATGAGCACAGCCGCCGCACCGATCCCGAAGCGGCGGGTGCGGCGACTCGGTCGGTACTTCACGTTCTATCGTCCCCCAAGGGATGGATCGGCGGTCTGCTTCTCGGTCCGTTTCTGCTGGCGGAGGGTCCACCGCCAGGCGATGATCGGCGCGGCCGTGACAGCCAGGGCAAGTGATGCCCAAACGGTCATCGCTGGATGACTGTGGTCGAAATAGAAGGAAGAGGCGAGCGACCCGCCGAAGACCGCCAGGAAGAAAAGGTGAATCCGGAAGGTGCCGAAGAGCGTGTCGGGGCTTGCCGAGTCGCCCTTGGGCGTCACCACGAACCTGCTCCTGCGACGCAGTACGGCGTCCATCAGCGAACGGGCGTAGACCGGCGCGGCGAGGGCGGACATCACCATGCCGGCCACGCCGCCGGACCCCTCCGGTTCGTGCGGGGAGACGTTGTGCCGCCGGTTCCAGATGTACAGACCGATCTGCAGGGCCGAGGCGTTGCCGTACAGCATCATCCAGATGGCGGGGTCGATCTGGAGCCCCGAGGCGCCGAAGCCGAGGAAGAGCGCGCAGCTGAGGGCGGCGAGAATCCAGTTGAGCGCCGACGCCGGATAGAAGATCACCATCAGCGTGTAGTTGAAGAGCTTGCCCGGCGGCAGGGTGAACGGCGCCTTCCAGAACTGCTTGAGCAGCGTCTCGTAGGTGCCCCGGGACCAGCGCAGCTGCTGGGTGAAGAAGTCGGTCCAGGCGCCCGGACCCTCGCCGACCGCGAGCACGTCGGGGGTGTAGACGGAGCGCCACTTGCGGCCGGTGGCGGGGTTGCGGTGGCGGTGCAGCTCGAAGCCGGTGGCCATGTCCTCGGTGATCGAGTCGTACAGCCCGCCGATGCCCTTGAGGGCGCTGATCCGTACGGCGTTGTTGGTGCCGACGAACATGGGGCCGCCGTAGGCGTTCCCCGCACGCTGGATGAGGGCGTGGAAGAGGAACTGCTGGCTCTCGGCGGCCTTGGTGACGGCCGCGTCGTAGTTGCCGTAGACCTGCGGGCCGACCACGAAGGCGACGTCCGGGTCGCGGAAGTAGCCGAGCATCCGCTCCAGGTAGTTGGGGAGCGGGACGTGGTCGGTGTCCACGGAGGCGAAGTAGTCGTAGGCGTCGCCGTGGGCGTCCAGCCAGGCGTTGTAGTTGCCGTGCTTGGTCCTGGCGCGGTGCGGGCCCTTGGGCCGGTTCCACTTCTCGACGCCCTTGCGGGTGAAGTGGCGTACGCCCAGGCGCGCGCAGACCGCCTTCACCGCCGGGTCGTCGCCTTCGTCGAGGAGCCAGACGTGCAGCGTTCCGCGGTGGCGCACGCGCACCGCCGCCTCCAGGGTCCGGGTCACCATCTCCAGCGGCTCCTTGCCGGGCACGAAGGAGGTGAGGAAGGCGACCCTGGTGCCGGTCTCGGGCACCACCGGGACCGGGTCGCGGGCGACGAGGGTGGCATGCGCGTTGGACAGCACATTGAGCGTGCGGAACAGCTCGATCAGCCCGATGGAGACCAGCATCACGGTGTCCATGGCGGCCATGACGGGGCGGACGCCCTCCCGGCTGGTCCAGTGGGCGGGCTGCATCAGCCACAGCAGCAGCCCCAGCGAGAGCAGGGGCGCGGCGCCGAGCAGCAGCGCGGCGCGGACGCGGTGCGGTTCGTCGGCCAGCAGTCCGCGGTAGCGCACCCGGTATGGTTTGGCTGAATTTCCGGCGCTTTCGGAATCCGGTCGGCTGAGCGGGCCGGCGAGCCGGCTGTAGTGCTCGTAGTCGTACTTCGGCAGCGGCGGCCGGGGCCGGTGCCGGGGCGGTTCGCTGTGGTGCTGCCGTGGGATGCGCGCGCTGGTCGTCGACGCCATGAGTCATTCCCCCCGCACGCGAAAGCTGGCCGCGTGCTGAAGCCCGTTCGTCGTGTGCTCTCCCCCGAAACGGCCCCCCTCGGCCGTACGGGAACATTAGTGGAGACAACCGACGATGCGGACATGGAACGGCCGCCTCGTGAAGCGCAACAGCGAGAACCGGACCTTTCCGGCGGGGAGGGGTGAATCGGCCGCGGCGCGAGGCGGGAAGGCGGGGCTCAGGCCGGTCGTGGTGCGGGGCGCCGGGTCATTCCTGGTGAGGGGAGCGCAGCCGCTCCCGGATATTGCCGAAGTGATCGCGAACGGCGGCCTCGGCCCGTACGACATCGCCGGTGCGGACCGCCTCCAGGATCTCCCGGTGCTGCCGGCAGGTGACCTTGGGATCGGTGTGCAGATCCACCAGATCGGTGCGCACCCGGTGGAAGGCGTCCCAGAACGCCTCCAGCATCTCGCTGAGCAGCAGATTGTCCAGGCCGCGGTGGAGGGCGGCGTGGAAGGCCCGGTCGGTGTCCGCGCGTACGGCGCCCTCGGCGGCCTCCGCCTCCATCCGCTCGACCAGGGCGTCCAGCTCGGCCAGGTCGGCCTGGGGTATTCGCCCGGCCAGCCGTGCGATCAGCCCGGTCTCCACCGCCTCGCGCAGCTCCAGCAGCTGGAGCAGGCTGTCCTCGCCGCGGTAGTGGCCGGCGACGGTGCGGAAGATCAGCCCCTCGATCATCGGGCCCATCGACATGGGCCCGACGTAGGTGCCGAAGCCATGGCGGATCTCCACAATGTTCATGGCCTGCAGCCCCTTGAGGGCTTCGCGCACGGAGTTGCGGCTGACGCCGAGCAGTTCCATCAGCTCGGTCTCGGTCGGCAGCGGGGCGCCGGAGGGCAGCCGCTGGTCGACGATCAGGCGCTTGATGCGCTCCTGGATGTCGCTCGCCATGCCGCGATTGTGCGCCGCCACAGCCACCTCCGATCGCGTCAGCTTACCGGGAACGCGACAGGGGCCCCTCGGCGAACCGAGAAGCCCCTGGTCAGTGGCGTGAGCCAAGTGCGCCGCCAGGGACTCGAACCCCGGACCCGCTGATTAAGAGTCAGCTGCTCTAACCAACTGAGCTAGCGGCGCCTGCTGACGGATGAATCCTACCCGACCTGGAGGGGTGCTCCGGACCGGCTGTTTCATCGCGCTTCATTGGTATGGACATCTCCTGTATTTGGTATGGACATGACCAAGAAATCGCGGTTACTCTGCGACTTGGTCTAGACCGCACTGCACTCGGCTCGCCGAAGCACTCCCCACGTCTTCAGGAGCGAAGCATGCGCAAGAAGATCAGCGCCGCTGTGATCGGCATCGGGCTCGCGGCGGTCTCCGTTCTCACCACCGGCGGCAGCGCCTCCAGCCACGCCTACACCGACTCGCCCATCAGCCGCCAGAAGCTGTGCGCCAACGGCACCGTCACCAACTGCGGCGACATCCAGTACGAACCGCAGAGCGTCGAGGGCCCCAAGGGCTTCCCGTCCGGCGGTCCGGCCGACGGCACGATCTGCGCGGGTGGCAACAGCCGGTTCTCCCAGCTGGACGACCCGCGCGGCGGCCAGTGGCCGACCACCAAGCTCACCGCCGGGCAGAGCTACACCTTCACCTGGCGCTTCACCGCCTCGCACGCCACGACGGACTTCAAGTACTTCATCACCAAGAACGGCTGGAACCCCAACTCGAAGCTCACCCGCGCGAGCCTGGACTCCACGCCGTTCCTGACCGTCCCGTACAACGGTCAGCGGCCACCGTCCACGCTCTCCCACTCGGGCACCATCCCGAGCGGGAAGACCGGCAGGCATCTGATCCTCGCCGTGTGGACCGTCGCCGACACCTCGAACGCCTTCTACGCCTGCTCGGACGTGCAGTTCTAAGCGCCCCTTTTGGGGCTCACTCGCCAATCGAACGGCGCGGGGCCCGGCCCGTCAGGGCCGGGCCCCGCGTCATCTCAGGCGTCGTATAAGCCCGCCTTCACGCCGCGTACGAAAGCGGCCCAGACGGCCGGGGCGGCGCCCAGGACCGCGTCCGGGTCGTCGCTTTCGCGCAGCCGGACCAGGCCGCCCCATGCGGCGACCTCGACACACTGGCCCTCGCCCACGGAATGCGAGGACTTGCGCCAGCGCGGGCGCGGGGACGGGGATGGGTTCGGGGACAGGTCATGCGGGTTCTCGGGCACTCTTGAGGTGTTCACGGTGTGGGGCCCTCTTTCCTAAGAGACCGGCGATGAGGGCCTTCGTCTCCTCCGTCGACAGCGCGCTGTCGACGATGTGGTCGAAGGCGTCGGCGAAGACGTTGACGTCGTCGACTCCTTCGACGTATACGGGGCCGCGCAGGTTCTCCTGGGTGACCACGTCCGGCATCGGACCGGGAAACCCGACGATCGTGAAGGCGCCCGCGTCCCCGGGGTTGGGCGCCGCGTCGATCGGCATCACCTGCAGCGTGACCGTGGGCCAGTCCGCGACGTCCAGCAGCCGCCGCAACTGCTCGTCCATGATGGCCGGGCGGCCGGAGAAACGCCGGTGGAGGGCGGCCTCGTGGATCACCGCCCACAGCCGCAGCGGAGCGCGCGGACGGGTCAGCACCGCCTGGCGGGCCAGCCGCACCTCGGCGAGCGCCGCGACCTCCGCCTCGCTGCGCGCGACCGCGTTGGCGGCGATCGTCTCCCGGGCGTAGTCGGGCGTCTGGAGCAGCCCGGGGACGACCAGCGGGGCGAAGTCGCGGACGCATTCGGCGTCGCTCTCCAGCGAGATGTAGTCGGCGTACGCGGGGGCGACCACACCGCGGTAGGTCTGCCACCAGCCGCGTTTCCCGGCGTCCTTGGCCAGCCTCTCGAGCGCCGCGCGGACTTCGGAGTCGCTGATGGCGTAGGCCTCCAGCAGGGTGGCGACCTCCGCGGCGCGGATGGTGGCGTTCGCGTTCTCTATCCGGGACAGCTTCGGGGCGCTCCAGCGGCGGGCGCCGGTACGTCCCCCTTGGGCCGCGTTCAGCGCCCGCGCGGCCGCGTCCAATGTCATCCCCGCTTCGGTACGCAGCTTCCGCAGAGTGGACCCCAGCCGCCTGCGCCGCACGGTGGGCACCGGGTGGTAGGACATGTCGCCAGTCTGACGTATCGCCAACTACAACCACCAGGCGGCATATGCCACTCTTGCGTGAGTGGGTCGAAACATTGCGAGTAGCACGGACATGGGACAGGATCGCCTGTGCGACACGGCAACGCGCCGTGCCTTGGAGGGCCCTGGACGACATGGCAGAGAACATCCCGCAGGGGGCACCGCCCGGCGGTAGCTGGGGGCGATACGAGCTGCGCCTGCGCGTCCATCCGCAGACACTCGCGGACGTGCGCCGCGTCGTGGGTGCGCGGCTGCGCCAGTGGGGCCGCGAGGAGTTGATCACCGCGGCGGCGATGTGTGTCACCGAACTGCTCTCCAACGTCCACAAGCACGCTGCCTCGCCCGACTGTGTGCTCACCCTCGAGAACCGCCCGTACGGCATACGGGCCTCCGTCAGCGACAGCGAGTCCTCGCTGCCGGTGGTCAAGGAGCCCGACTTCCTCTCCGAGAGCGGGCGGGGGATGTTTCTGCTCAGCAAGACGGCCGACGAATGGGGCACGGACCTCAACACCACCGGGAAAACGGTCTGGTTCACGCTTCGCGCGGAATCGGTCGGCCCGTGAGCCGCCGTTCGGTAGCGTGCCGTTCCGGAGTGGTGTGCGAGCCGGGGAGGGGCCCATGGATCCGGTGACGGCGGGTGCGCTGATCGCGGCGGTCAACGCGGTGGTGTCCGGGGCCGGCGGTGAGGCGGGCCGGCGGGCGCTCGAGGCGCTGGGCGCGCTGTCCCGCAGGGTGCTGCGGCGGAACCCGTCCGATCCGGCGGCCGACCCGGGCGCGGACCCGGCGGCCGATCCGTCGGGCGGCCCGGGCGCCGATCCGGCGGGCGATGGCGAGCCTGTCGCGATTCCGTACGACGACCCGGAGCGGCTGCGCCGACTGGCCGAGCTGCTGGTCGAACAGGCCCGCCAGGACCCCGAGTTGGGGCGCGATCTGGCGGCCTGGATGAGCCGGTACGGAACGCCGGCCCAAGAGGTCGGCACCGTCCACAATTCCATCTCGGGTGATGCGCGGATCACCGGGCCGGTTATTCAAGGCCGGGATTTCCAGGGCCCGATCAGCTTCGGCTCGCAGTGACTCACCCCCGGACGGGGGTACCCGGGCGCCCGTCGGCGGCTGGCAGCAAGCGGACAGCGGCCCTGGCCGCCGGTCGCCCAGAGTGGCCCGGCGGCTGCGCTGGGTGGCGTATGGGCGGTCGGGTGGCGCGGATACATGCAACTTCCTGACATAGTGCGTGTCGTTGCGCGCGCGAGGCGTTGCGGTAGGGTCTGACACGCCGTCATTTGCCTACTCTTTACCTGACTCGCTGCGTTGACGCCGTCGCTGTGTGCGAATTACTGTCGTCAATGGAATTGCATAGCGTTTTTTGCTCCAAGAAATTCTCGAACCAGGCTCGAATTTCAGAAAACAGGTCGCCTTCGCCCTGCAGGGGAAGTCATGGTTGGTCTTGCGAGGATGCCCGAGCCGTCACCCGAGCGCGGGGCGGCCGGTGCCGCGGGCTCCGACCATGTGGAGCGGGCGCTGCTGGCGGCCCATGACCTGATCGAGTCCGTGGTGACCCGGCACCGGCAGGACCAGGCCCGCCAGTCGTGGGTGCGGGCCGGGCCCGGCCGGCCGTCGGCCGCCGAGGCCGCCGACCGGCTCATCGCCGGAGCCGAGCGGACCGTTGCCGTCGTGCTCTCCGGCGACCCGGAGCAGGAGGACGCCGTCTGCGCGGCCCTCGCCCGCCCGCCCCGCCCCGGCCGCGAGGGCGTCGCCGTCCGGCTGCTGTGCCTGCCGGGCGCCCTGGCCGGCCCCCGGATACCCGCGCTGGCGCGCACCGACCCGCGCTGTGAGGCGCGGACGGCCGACGGCGCATTACCCGAAACCCTGCTCGTCGACGGCCGGATCGGCTACGTACGGCCGGAAATGGGCCCGGGACTCGACCCCGAGCCCGGGCCGGAGCGGGCCGTGCCGCCGGTCTCGCTCGTGGAGGACGCGGCCACGGTGCAGACCCTGGACCTGATGTTCGCCGGGGCATGGGGGAACGCGGCGGCGCTCGCCGAGCCCTCGCGCCCGCCCGGACGGCTGTGCACCGACACCGCGCTGCGGATCCTGGAGTGTCTGCGGGCCGGGGTCACCGACGAGGTGGCCGCCCGCGACCTCAAGGTGTCGCTGCGCACCTACCGCCGTTACGTCGCGGAGATCATGCGCGAGCTGGGGGCGCATTCCCGGTTCCAGGCGGGGGTACGGGCGGTGGAGACGGGGCTTTTGCCAAGCCGCCCCTGAAGCACTCGAGACCTGACCATGTCGCGAGGCGGGACGACGAAGCGATGACCAGACGATGACGGACCAGATGACGGAACGGATCACGGACCGGATTGCGGACCGGATCACCGAGCCGGCCGCCGCGGTCGAGGACGCCCTCGACCGCACCCTGCAAGAGGTACGCAGCCTCTTACAGTCCACCGTCCACGAACACCGGGCCCGGCAGGCCAGAAGCGAGCTGTTCACCGAGGTGGGCGCGGCCGACGCGGCCTTTCTCGCCGCCGCCGAACAGGTCGTCGGCCAGGCCGTGCACAGCGTGGACGCCGCGTTCCCGGAGCCCACGGCCCGGCCGGCGGCCGACCACGCGGCCCTGCACACCCTGGTCTCGGGCCTCGGCGATGCCATTGACGTCCGGGTGCTGCGGACCCGGCCGCCGGTCGACCCCGGCCCAGCGCTCGGGCCGGGCGGCGGCCTCGGGGCCCGCCCGCCGCAGATCCGGATCGCGGCGGTGGCGCTGCCCACGGCCGTGATCGCCGACGGCCGGACCGCCCTGGTGTGCGCGGACTCGGCCGACGGGCGGCAGGCATCGGTCGTCCAGGACCCGGCCGTGGTCGCGGCCCTGCACGCCATGTTCGGCAACCTCTGGCGCTCCGCCGCGCCCGCCGCCCGCCCGCTCGACTTCGGCAACCGCGCCCGCACCGAGATGGTGCGGCGGGTGCTGCGGCGGCTGGGCGACGGGGTCACGGACGAGGCCGCGGCGCGGGAGCTGGCGATCTCGGTGCGCACCTACCGCCGCTACGTCACCGGAATCCTGGAGTTACTCGAGGTGAACTCCCGTTTTCAGGCCGGGGTGCGCGCCTGTGAGCTCGGCATCCTCGACCGATTCTCCACCGGTGGATGAACCGGTGGATGAACCGGTGGATGAAACGGAGCGATTTCCTTGTTCCCCACCACATTGTGATCCTGAGCGGGCTGGCGATAGGTTGCACGCGGGCGTGCCGGGAGATCTGGCAACAGCCGGTAATACAAGGGGATTTGGGGATGACGCAAGGGCGCGGAAGGGGTGCGACCGCCACGGCGGGAGCCAGTGGCGGACCGGGGACGGAACCGTCGCATTCACCCCGGCCCGGACAGGTACGAAAGTCCGGGAAGAACAGCGGAAAAGCATCGCACGCGGGTCGCTCGAGTCAAAGCCCCAAGGGGGCACACGGCCGCCGAGTTCGCAGGAACATGGCCGGATCCGCGACCCGCGGGGTGCTCCCGCCGCTCGTATTCGGGCTGGCCCTGCTCATCGTATGGGATCTTGCCATCCGTATCGGCGCCGTGGACACGTTCTACCTTCCGGCGCCGTACGACCTGGCGAAACATTTCGTCGACGAGTTCCTGCACGGCGATCTGCGCGACTACACCAAGGAGACGGTGTGGGAGGCGTTGGCGGGCAGTGGCATGGGGCTCGGAGTCGCCCTGCCGCTCGGCTATCTCATCGCGCGCAGTGAGCTCGCGGCCTCGGCCCTCGAGCCGTATCTGGCCGCTTCGCAGGCGGTGCCCGCGGTGGCCCTGGCCCCGCTGTTCGCGCTGTGGCTCGGCTATGGGCTGCTGCCCATCGCCGTGCTGTGCGCGCTGCTGGTCTTCTTCCCCATCCTGGTGAACACCGTGCTGGGCTTGCGCTCGCTGGACCCCGATGTGATGGGGGCGGCGCGCGTGGACGGCGTGGGGTGGTGGGGGATGCTGTGGTACATCGAGTTTCCGCTCGCGCTGCCCAGCATCCTCACGGGGGTGCGCAATGGCTTCACCCTGTCCATCACCGGTGCGGTGGTCGGCGAGTTCGTCATGGGCGGCGAGGGTCTCGGACAGCTCCTCTCGGTCCAGCGGCAGGAGGCCGACACCATCGGGCTGTTCTCGACGCTCGTCATGCTCGCACTTCTCGCCGCCGGCTTCTATGGCGTCATCCGCCTGGTCGAGCGGCTCGTACAGCGCTGACTGACATCTTCCACTCATTGAGGAGAAGTACGTGCGTTTGGTAAGGACGTCCACCAGGCACGCCCTGAGACACCGGGTCACGGGGGCGGCTCTCGCGTCGGTGGTGGCGGCGGCCACCCTGGCCTCATGCGCCGAGAAGCCAAAGGACGCGGGGGGCAAGAGCGGAGACAAGATCACGGTCGGGCTGACGTACACGCCCAACATCCAGTTCGCCCCGTTCTATGTGGCGGCCGAGAAGGGGTACTACAAGGACGCCGGACTGAATGTCGAACTGCGTCACCACGGCGCCGCCGAAGATCTCTTCGGAGCCCTGAAGTCGGGCAAGGAGGATGTCATCTACGCGGGCGGGGACGAGATGCTTCAGGCCCGCTCGAAGAATCTCCCCCTGGTGGACATCGCCACCTTTTATCAGAAATACCCCGTGGGTCTGATCGTCCCCAAGGATTCCGACATCAAGAAGCCGACGGACCTGAAGGGCCGTACGATCGGCACCCCCGGTCCCTATGGCGAGACCTATTTCGGTCTGCTGGCCCTGCTGAAAGAGGCAGGGCTCTCTCCCAAGGACGCCAAGGTGAAGAACATCGGCTTCACCCAGCAGGCGGCGCTGACCGGCAAAAAGGTCGAGGGCGTCATGGGCTACCTCAACAATGACGCCATTGCCTTCCAGGAGGCCGGCAAGGAGGTCCGCTCCCTGACGCTCGACGGAGGCGCCGAAGGCGATCCGCTGGTCGGGGTGGGAATCGGCGTCAAGGAAAAGACGCTGGACAAGCGCGGTGACGAGATGAAGAAGTTCGTCGACGCCACCCTGCGCGGTCTCCAGTACGCCATCGACAAACCCGAGGACACCGTCAAGCTCAGCCAGAAGTACGTCCCCGGTCTCGGCGACGAGAAGCGGCAGAAGAACGCGCTCGCGGTGCTCAAGGCCACCACGCCCATGATGCAGAACGACGCGGGCGAGCTGGGCACCAACGACGCCCAGAGCTGGAGCCGTATGGCCGACTTCATGTACGACCAGGGCCTGCTGGAGAAGGCGGTCACGCCTGAGGACGCGTACTCCAACGACTATCTGCCCAAGTCGTAGTCGCGGGTCGAATCCGGCCGCACCCGGCCGGGCGGCGGGAGCTCACGCACCCGCCGCCCGGTCCCGCGCCGCCCGGCGGTGCAGCGCGCCCGCCACCGCGAACGCCGCGACCGCGCCGACCGCGAGCGCGACCCAGCTGCCCGCCGCCGAGGCGTGCACGATCACGAACAGCCCGATCGGCGGCCCGGAGGCCGTGCCCAGGTTCCACGCCAGCGACGCCAGGGCGCTCGCCCGGCCCACGGCCGTCTCCCCGGACCAGCGCAGCAGCAGCGGATAGAACGCCGAGGAATACATCAGCTCGCCCGCCGCGAAGACCACCGCGAAGGCCAGCAGCAGCCCGTACCGCACCAGCGACGAGGCGGCCTCCCCGGCGAGCACCGCGCCCAGACCGCAGCCGAACGCCGCCACCCACAGCACCGGACCGGCGGCCAGCGCGACCGTCTCCGGCAGCCGCTCCAGCCGCCGCCGCAGCAGCGGCTGGAGCGCCACCAGCGCGAACGAGTTGGCCGCCACCACCACCGACACCCACCCCAGCGTGATGTCCATGTGGTCGTGGAGCAGCAGCGGCACCGTCGCCTCGATCTGGGTGAAGCCGACGATCGCGAACAGCGCCTGGGCCAGCACCAGCAGCGCCATCGGACGGGCGCGCAGCAGCGTGCGGTACGTCGGCCCGCCGCCCTGCTCGCCCTTTTCTTCCCGCACCTGGGCGGACTTCCGCGGCCGCATGGCCCAGATGGCCACCAGTAGCGGCACCGCGGCCGCCGCGTTGGCCACGTACAGCCAGCGCAGCGTCCCGACGGGAGCCTCGGCCCCGCGCAGCGCCAGACCGGCGACGACCGAACCCGCCCCGATCCCCACGTTGTTCACGATGTGCCGGACCGAGAAGGCCGTACGGCGCCCGCTCTCCGGAACGGCGGCGTCCACGACGCCCACGATCGAGGCGTAGAACAGCCCGAAGCCCACCCCGACGCACGCACCCGAGAGCAGAACCGGCACCACCGTGTCGACCGGGGCCAGCATCCCGTACCCGACCGCGAGCGCCGCGGCCCCCAGCGCCCCCACCCGGTGCGGCCCCGCCCGGTCCGCGAGCGGCCCGCCGAGCAGGGCGGCGGCGAAGCTGGCCGCCGCCATGGCGATGAAGTAGCCGCCCGCGGCCCGGGAGCCGAGCCCGAGCAGTTCGCTGATGTAGATGGAGGTGAACGGGAAGCACAGGCCGTTGCCCAGGGTGGACAGCAGCAGACACCCCATGAGCAGGCGAAAGCGCCGCCCCAGGACCTCGCGGGGCGGCGCTGCGCCAGCCGTCAAGAAGCCCGCCCGGCGCCCAGCGCCTCGCGCACCTTCAGCAGCTCCTCCACCTGGCGCAGATCGTACGGCGCGGCCAGGGACAGCACCACATGGACCGCACCGGCCTCGGCGAAGCCCTCCACGAGCGGCAGCTGGTCCGGGTTGACCATGACCGTACGGGCCACCTCACCCGGGTCGCGGCCGACGCGCTCGCACCACTGGTCCAGCACGCCGTTCAGCTCGCGGAAGTCGGCGACCGGGTCCTCGGAGGCCCAGCCGTACCAGTTCCACCAGTCCGCCTCGCGGGCCACCAGCTCCAGGGTGCGCCGCCGCCCGGCCCCGCCGATCAGCAGCGGAAGCGGCCCCGCGGGACCGGGGTTGAGCTTCCCCAGCCGCTCCTTGATCGCCGCGATGGCCGCGGCGAACGCGTCCACGCGCTCGGCCGGGCCCGGGAACGGGATGCCGTACTCCGTGTGCTCCGCCTCGAACCACCCCGCGCCGAGCCCCAGCACCAGCCGCCCGCCGCTGAGCTGGTCGACGGTGCGGGCCATGTCGGCGAGCACATGCGGATTGCGGAACGCGGTGCAGCTGACGAGCGGGCCGATGGTGGCCCGGCTGGTCTCGACGGCCATCGCGGACAACAGCGACCAGCACTCGAAGTGGTTCCCGGCCGGGTCGCCGTGGTGCGGCAGGAAGTGGTCCCAGGTCCAGATCGAGTCGACGCCCAGCGCGTCGGCCTCGCGCCAGGCGGTACGGAGCTGGTCGAGCTCGGTGTGCTGGGGGTGCAGCTGCACGCCGACGCGCAGGGTGTTCTCGTGCGGGGGCACAGTGGTCCTCTCGGTAGTGGTGGGAATGCCGCCCGCGCGGCTACGGCGTCACGACGACCCGGTAGACCGGCGTCTCCGCGGCCTGCTTCAGCGCCTTCTCGACCTCGTCCAGCGCATACCGCGCGGTGACCAGCGTCTCCAGCCGACCCGTCAGCGTGCCCCCGCGCAGCAGCTCCGCCGCCGCCCGCCAGTCCTCCGGGTCATGGCTGAAGGAACCGGTGACCGTCAGCTGGCGGCGGTGCACCTCGTAGCCGGGCAGCTCGGCCGGGGGGCCGTCGGGGGAGCCGCCGAAGAGCACGATGCGGCCGCCGTCGGCGACCGAGGCCAGCGCCACGGCGATGGCGTCCTTGGACGCGATGGTCACGAACACCACATCGGCGCGGGGCAGTTGGCCCAGATCGCCCGGGGCGACGGCGGCGTCCGCGCCGGCCGCGGCGATGGCGGCCAGCCGCTGCTCGTCCCGCTCCACCACGGACACGCTGCGCGCCTGGAGCGCCTTGGTCACGGCGAGGTGCAGATGGCCCATGTACCCGGCGCCGACCACGGTGACCCGGTCGCCCGCCCGGAAGCCACCGCGGCGCAGCGAGTGGACCACGCAGGCGAGCGGTTCGCCCATGGCCGCGACGGCCGGGTCGGTGTCGCCCACGGACCACACCCGCGACGCGTCCACCTTGATGTAGTCGGCGAGCCCCGCGCCCATGGTGATCGCGCCGTCCTCGCGCTTGTGCCCCTGGAGGGCGACGCAGATGGCGGACTGCCCCGCCCGGCAGCTGCGGCAGGTGCCGCAGCGGGGCAGCCCGTCGATGGTGACGAGGTCGCCGACGGCCGGCATGTCGTCCAGCCCGGCGGCCTTGGCGCCCACGCGCTCGACCCACCCGGCGATCTCATGGCCGGCGGCGGCGGGGTAGACGGTCATGCGTCCCGCGTACAGGTTGGCCTCCATGGTGCACACCCCGCACGCGGCGATGCGTACCAGCACCTCCGAGTCGCCCACGTCCGGCACAGGTATCTCTCTGATTTCCACCTGTCCTGGCGCGGTGATGACAGCTGTACGCATGGGAACTGCCTTCCGAATTACGGTCGTTGTGCCCGGAGGCTATGCCTGGGTTACGGACCGAGGCAAGGAAAAGATCACAAGCCGCGTGCGTCGGAAGGGAGTTGTCGGGCGGATCAGGTGGCGGGGAACTCTCCGCACCGTATGGCGGAGACGAACGAGGACCAGCCGTCCGCGGAGAAGACGAGTGCCGGACCGTTCGGGGCCTTGGAGTCCCGGACTGGTATCACACCGGACGCGGCGAAGGTGGGGGAGAATTCGACGCACTGCCCCCCGTCGCCCCCGCTGTAGGACGACTTGACCCACTCGGCGACGGTGAAATCGAGGTCGGCGCTCATGATCCGTACTCCTTCAACAGGGTCCTGATAAGGGCTAGCGATTCGCCTGGGGACAACGCATGTGCCCTCAGCCGATCGTAGTTATCCATGGCGCCCTCAACCGTCCTGGCCGAGTCGTACAGCCTGCCCCCTTGCGGCCCGTCCGAGTAAAGCACGGTGGGTGAGTCAGCGAACATCAGCAGCGTAAACGGCATCATGGCGTTCGTGGCAGGGGCTCCTGCCGAGAACGGCATGACCTGGAGGTCTACCTGCTGTGACGCGACTGCCGTCAGCAGGTACTCAAGCTGCCCCGCCATGACCTCAGCGCCACCTACGACCGTTCGCAAGCACGCCTCATGAAGGATGACCCACAGGAGCGGCGGGGCGTCCCGTTCGAACACCTCGCGACGCCGTAGGCGTGCGGCAACCCTGCCCTCAATCACCTCCGCCTTCTCCCGGGGGTGGGATGCACTGAAGACGGACCGCGCGTAGTCCTCGGTCTGGAGCATGCCCATCACGAGGTTCGCGGAGTAGTCCAGTATCCGCGAGGCCTTCTGCTCCAAGTTCAGGTACGGGACGAACCACAAGGGATGGTCCCCCTCGTCAATCCGCTTCAGCAACCCAACGAACAACCCGTTCGTTCCGAACGCCAGGTCACAGCCCCTCGCGAACTTCTCACTGGGCATCTGCTTCCCAGACTCCACAGTGCTGACGTACGCCTCCGAGTAGCCCGTCGCTTTAGCTAGCTGCTTCTGCGTGAGCTTGCGGCCGAGGCGTACGCGCTTCACATCCGCTCCGAAGCGCTGAAGAGGGTTGGGTGGCTGACTGAAGTCTTCGGACGGGGTGATCTCGTCCACCACTGTGACCTCCCGATACAGAATCACGGCCGGGGGTGCCGCGCGCAGCGGACTTTGGTCCCGGCGCTGAAGTCCCCCAAGTCTATGGGATGTCGTGTTCTCTTGGTGACCGATGGACTACGCCCGGTGCGCATCCGGAGCGGTCAGTCGCCACACCACAGGCCACACGCAAGACCCCCGCAACCGCATGCACCGCGGCCCGGGGGCGTGGCCCTCAACCCCAGGAGGTTGATGAGCATGGCCCACGCTATCGCGTGGATCTTCGAAGCGCTGCTACGTCTACTGCTGCCGCCGTCGGGCCGTCACCGCGCCGCGCCGCACCAGCACACGCCGACGATGCCGCGTCCGGCCCGCGTGCCCCACGTACCCGCACAGCCTGCCCTCTCCGGGGCGCCGGACGACCCCGCTCCCGCCATGGTCCGGCCGTACGTCCTCGCACACGAGCAACGGCAGGAGCGCGCTGCGCGCCGACTGCGGCGGCAGCGTCGGCGGACGCTTTGGCTGGCCGTGCACGGAATCGACATCGGCCCGCGCGTCATTCATGGCGTCAGGGTGGTGGCGTAGATGAGCACTCCGACAACGCCCCCACCGCAGCAGGGACAGGACGACGGACCGCAGGGCGGCGACGATCGGCCCACCCTTGAAGAACTGTGGCAGCAGTCCGCCGCCCTGAGCGAGCAGATTGCCCAGCACCTGGGGCGGGGGCCGAAGTGACAAGAAGAACCGGCACCCCGCACAGCCTCGCGGTCGGCATGGTGGTCTACGACCGGCATTACGACATGCCCGGCACGATCACCGACTTCGTAGGGCCATTCGTCTGCCTCACCCGCTCCACCGGCCTCACCTGGCGCTCGCCCCAGGCATCCGTACGGCCCGCCACCACGTACGAGCGGCGGCAGCTACGGGCCATCGCGCGGCTCCATGCCCAGCGCCAACGAGGCATCGCCCCAGCACAGATGCCGCCCGCTGCCGGGTGACCACCCTTTCGGTTTCCCATGGGGCACCCCGGCAGGGCCCCGCGCAGACAGCACTCACCGAACACTTCGCCAGAGCGGACGATTGCCCCATGCCACATGGCCCCTGGCGCGCCGAATGGACGTTCATCAGCGAGACCGGGGTCACCACGGGGACCGCCCACACGCCACGGTACGTCGATATCCGCACCGCCGTATTCAAGGCCGCCGACGAGTCGCGACGAGATCTGTCCTATGGGGAGGCTGCCGAGAGAGACGGGCCCTGGAAACTCCTCGTCGCAGCCCTGTACTCCGAAGCGATGCTCACGGCGGACGAGCTTGGCGCGTGGCAGTACGTGAGCCCGGACGGCTGGGCGAACGTAACCATCCGATTCACCCCGTAGCCGCCGCTGTCGCCCCCCGGCCGGTGTCGGGCGCACCATCTGAGCCCGCTCGGGCGTGAAAACCCGTGGCCGGCTCCAGCGGCGCGCTGCCGATCACGGCCTCGACGTTCGCGGATCTGGACTCAGGACGGGCTCCGCTGCGCTGCGCCGCGACTGCTGCCGGGCGGTGGACGAGTGAGGGGACCAGCGGTGTGCTGATCTGGGGCGTGGGAGCGTGACGGACAGGCCGGCGCCGTGGGGCGGCATGGTCCGGTCGCCGAGTGCCGGTATCGTCTCGCGCCTTTGGCGCAAAGCGGCCAGTAGCGGGAAGGGGAGGGGGACTGGGGGCATCGTCGCGGTCCGGCCCAAGGGGGCGTCACCTGCTGGCGGGTGGCGGAACGGTGGTTGGGCGTCCGGAGCGGTGGAGGCCGGTCCGGTTGGGGCCTCCCCCCACCTGCTCTTAAAAAAATGCTTGCCCTACATCAAGTACTGCATCAAGCGTTTTTCTGAGAGAGGGCGGGGGGGAGAGGCGATCCCGTTCCCCGGTGCCCGCCCATCCGTCGCGCTCCCGCACCCCCGGTCCAGCGCACCGCTGGGCTGATCGGTCGGCCATCGCGCGGCAGCGGCTGCGGCGGAGCGCAGCGGAGCCTCTTTGAGCTCAGCCGCCCGCCGGGCTGAGGAATCGGGACGTTGGGTCAGCCGCCCCCTTTCCCCCTTCTCGCCGGCGCTTTGGACCCGGAGGGTCCGAGACGAAACCCGCACCCGCGCGAGCCGAATGCCGCGAGACGGCGCATCGGCGCAGGCGAAGCGCAGGCGAAGCCAACGCGCAGCGAAGCGAAGCGCACCCACACCCGTACCCGCGAAGGGCCCCTGTACGCGTTCCTGGAGGACCGCTGCCTCGTCCGCCCCCCAGATGGCGGACTTGACCGCGCGCAGCGGCGATGGCGGCCGGGACTGCGGGTAGGTCTGGGCCGACTCCTCGACCTGACCCCACGTCCTTGGGAGCCCACCTCCGCGGCAGCTCCAGCACCATGTCGGCTCGCACCCTGGCCGCGTCCGCCCAAGCTGCTGCGTCCGCCCAAGCGGAGTCGCGGGGAACGTTTTGGCTCGGTGCTGCCTCCTGGCATGCCGAAGCGGGCCCTCAGGAGACCCGCCGAAGGCGAGAGGTGTTTCCCATGACATCGAGCACAACCTCGGTCACGGCCGCCGTCGACAGACCGCTCCCGAACGCCGAAGGGGCGGAGCACAGCCGGCTGGAGGTGCGCGGCGTCCGGCTGCATGTCGCCGAGTACGGGACCGGGGCGCCGGTCCTGCTGCTGCACGGCTTCCCGCAGCACTGGTTCGCCTGGCACCGCGTCGCCGTCCTGTCGGCCGCCGGACGACGGCTGATCTGCCCGGATCTGCGGGGCTTCGGCTGGTCGGAGCAGACCCGGCGCGGTTACGACATCGACAGCCTGTCCGACGACATGCTTGCGCTGCTGGACGCACTTGGGCTTGATCGAGTGGGCCTGGTCGGGCACGACTGGGGTGCCCAGGTCGGCTTCCGGCTGTGCCTGCGGGCACCGGAGCGGTTCACTGGTCATCTGGCGCTCAACATGGCGCACCCGTGGGCCCGGCAGCGGGCCATCCTGCCGAACCTGTGGCGGCAGTGGTACACCGCCTTCATCGAGTATCCGGTGATCGGCCGGGCCGTGCTGCGCCGCTGGCCGGCGTTCGCCCGCTTCCTGCTGCGTCACCAGGTCGCCGACCGGTCGGTCTGGCAAGCCGATGAGCTCGCGGAGTTCAGCGCTGCGGCTCAGGCCAGTGCGCACGCCGGGCAGGCCATGTTCTGGCAGTACGTGGTCCGGGAGATCCCGGCGCTGCTGCGCGGCACGTGGCGCGGGCAGCGGCTGACCGTCCCGACCGTGCTGCTGGGTGGTGAGCGGGACAACGTGATACCGCCGTCCATGCTGGCCGGGGGCGAGAGCCATGCGGACGATCTCACCGTACGGATCGTGCCAGGCGTCGGCCACTTTCTGCCGCGGGAGAGTCCCCATGTGGTCGCCGGGGCGATGAGGGAGCTGTTCGTGGCGGGTCGTTGAACGACTATGTGCGCAGGGCCGCCCGGAGTGCGACCTTCCGGATGAAGGCCCGACTGCGGCGGGCCCCGAGAGCGTACGCCCACTGAATCGGCCGCAGGGCGGCGGGACGCGCCGCGCCGAGCATGGCGAAGCGCGTGCCGTCGCCCTCCGGTACGGCGGCCATACCCCCCACCACGAGTCGCGACTGCATCAGGCACCAGCCGGGAGCCAGCCGCACGTCGAAGGCGCTGCGGCAGCCCAGGGGGCCCACCGCCAGGGCGCGCTTGCGCTCGGCGTCGCCGGGCGGGACGCGGAACTCGCGCAGCGCAGGCACGAGGTGTGGCAGCTCGCCCGCCAGATCCGAGGCGACCGCCCATACCTTGTCGTACGGCAGCTCCAGGCGCTCCTCCGCGTACAGCGTGGTGTGCAGGCCCGCGGCCATCAGCCGCAGCCGGGTCACGGCATCAACGCTCATTGCTGCCACGCCTTCCGGAATGCCGAACGGGCGCGGTGGAGGCGTGACTTGACCGTGCCCGGCGCGATACCCAGGATCTTGGCCGCACTACGTTCATCAAGCTCCTCAAGCTCGCGCAGGACGAGCACGGCGCGATGATGCACGGGCATCCGCGTAAGCACGTCCCGTACCTGCGCCGACAGCTCGCCGTCACCGACGCCGACGAGAACGTGCAGGCGGGCGACTTCGTCGGGATCGACGGCCCGCTCGACGGCGGTGCGCCGCGCCACCCGCACCGCCTCGCGCACGGTGACCGTGCGTACCCATCCGTAGAACGCCTGTGGATCGCGCACCCCCCGCATCCCGACGAAGACCGCGGTCAGCGCCTCCTGAACGGCGTCCTCGCAATGCGACAGGGCGATCGGCCGGCACAGCCGGGTCACATACGGCGTCACCACGGTCAGCACCTCGTCCATCGCCAGCACGTCGCCTGCCTGTGCCGCCCGCACCAGCGCGGCCACGGCATCCCACGGCGGCTGAGGTTCTCCTGCTGAGCCGTCCATCCCCGCGGACACTACTGCCTCGAGGCTGGGCGCATGACGCGGGGTGGCCGTGATCAGTCTGTGCCGAACGATCTGGACGCGGCCCCGCGTCAGGCGGTCGTCGGTACCAGCCGCCACTGCTGGCAGTTGTTGTTCAGCCAGCTCCACTGGCGTACGTCGGCACCGTCCGCCGTGCCGCAGTCGGTCACGTCGGCGACCTTGCCGCTGTTGGCGTTGGTGATCCGGACGTAGTCACCGCCGGTGTAGATCAGCCGGGACTTCTGGCAGTTGTTGTTCAGCCAGGACCACTGGCGGATATCGGCGCCGTCGGCGGTGGAGCAGTCGGCGGTGTCCAGGACCTTGCCGGTGGCCACGTTCACCAGGCGGCTGGTGTCGTCGCCCATGTCCTCGATCCGCCACTTCTGGTTGGCGCCGCCGGTGCACGTCCACTGGAAGATGTTGGCGCCGTCGGCGGTGTTGCCGCCCGATACGTCGAGGCATTTGCCGCTGTTGCGGTTGACCAGCGTGTAGGCGGTGGGCGTGGTGGCCGTTTCGCCGGACGGGCCGGGGAGCGAGGTGCCGAGGGCTACGGGGGTGCCGAAGTTCGGTGTGCCGTCGGCGTTCCAGGTGAACTTCTGCGCCCGTGTCGTACGGCCGTTGCCGCAGCCGCCGTTGGCCGAGTTGTTGCCGTGGTAGACGATCCAGTTCTCGGTGCCGTCGGGGGAGGTGAAGAACCCGTTGTGGCCGGGGCCGTAGACACCGGCGGCGTCATTGCGCTGGAAGACCGGCGTCTGCTTCTTGGTCCAGGCGGCGGGGTTCAGCGGATCGCTGCCGGTGAGCTCCAGTTGGCCGAGCTTGTAGTCGGGGGTCTGGCAGGAGCTGGCGGAGAAGGTCAGGAAGGTGCGGCCGTTGCGGTACAGCGGCTCGGGGCCTTCGTTGACCGGGTTGCCGGAGGTCTCCCAGCTCAGGGTGGGGCTGGAGATGATGGTGAAGGTGGAGCTGGAGAGCGTGTACGGATTGCTCAGCGGCGCGATGACCAGGCTCTGCGCGCTGCCGTTGATGAAGCCGCTGCCCACCAGGTACAGCTTGCCGCCGTGGCGGAGCACGCTGGCGTCGATGAGCCAGCCGTCGGGGCCGAGGTTGGCTCCGGCGAGCTTGTTCTTGTAGGTGTAGGGGCCCATCGGGTCGGAGCCCGCGCTCTCCAGGACATGGGTGCGCTGGGAGTCGCAGCAGGCGGTGCCGCGGTTGCCGGCCGAGTAGTACAGGTACCACTTGCCGTCGAAGAAATGGAGCTCGGGCGCCCAGAAGTTGGAGTTGCGGCCCGAGGTGGCATCGGACCACACCTGGACGCTCGGCGCAGTGGAAAGACCGGCCAGCGTGGGCGACTTGCGCATGGTGAGCTCACCGGTGAAGGAGGTCGTCACCAGGTAGTAGTTGCCGTTGTAGTACTCAAGCCAGGGGTCGGCGCCCTTCTGCGCCTTGACCGGGTTGGTGTACGGCCTGCCGTCGGCCGCGGCGGCGGGCTGCGCGGACTGGACGGTGGCGGTGACGAATGAGGCGAGCAGGGCCAGTACTGCTGCCCCGAGGGTCAGCCAGTGGCGTGCGCGGGCGCGGGCATGGGTGCGGAGCACGACAAGTCCCTTCCGGCGGCGGCGCGTTCGATATTGCGAACGCTGTACGTAACTTCGGCCAGAAGGTAGAGGTGGGCCGGATGGGCGTCAAGAGATCGGGCGGACGCAACTTCCGCCGCTCCGCGCCGAGTACGGCCGGCGCTCCGAGCGGTTCGGCTGATGGATCCAATACGCTCCCGGGAGTACCCGCTCGGCCTTCCCGCGTGGGACGTTCAACGGGAGCCGGACTGTCATGGTGAAGGCGCCGGGTCAGGGACTTCCGATCCGGCGCCACCACTCATCGGGGAGGGGTTGCCTCCGTGACCACCGCCACGCTCACCCGCGCGAGCGCTCAGCGCCGGGACTTCGGCGCTCTGAGCGGAGTGCTGTACGTCCTGTTCTTCGTGGCCAGTCTCGTCATCGCCGGGGCGCTGGGCCCGTCCGGAGCGGTGACGCCGTACTCCAGCGACGCGGAAGTGCAGGCGTATCGGCTGAAGGACCCGGCCGCGCTGGAGGATTTCCTGCGCATTCTCGGCCTGTTCCAGGGATTGTCCGCGCTCGCGCTGCTGGCGTTCGTCCCCTGGCTGACCGCGTTCGTACGCAGGCATGGCGGTCAGGCCCGGGCGGGCGCGGTGCGCGCGCTGGCCACCGTCGCGGGAGCGCTCCTGCTGCTCTCCGCGAGCACGAGTTGGGTTCTGGCCCAAGTCGGCTCCAAGGCGGAGCTGTCCACGTATCGGGCCATCTCGGATCTGTCGTTCATCACCGGCGCCGGCCCGGCCATCGCCGCCCTGGGCCTGGCGATCTTCCTGGTCGCCGCGACGGGACGCGCCAGCCGAGCCTTGCCCGTCTGGGTCGCCTGGGGCGGCATGGTGGTCGGGGTGGCCAGTGTGCTGTCGATGAGCTCCCTCGTCACGCAGGGCGGCTCGGTATTCATCCCGGTCGGTCGCTTCCTCGGCTTCGTCTGGTTCGCCGTGGTCAGCGTGTTGCTGTACGGGCGGGCGCAGCGGGCGCAGCAAGCGAACGGGTGACGTCGATCCGTGGAGACGAACCGTGCCGTCAGCCGTTTTCGGCGGCGCGCTTGGGAAGGGGGGCCCGGCGGAACGTCCACCAGATGATCGCGGCGCCGAACACGGCCGCGGCGGCGCCGACGACGGACGCGACATGCATGGCGTGGACGAAGCCCTGGTCCGCGAAGTCGGACAGCCGGGGCAGGGACAGCCGCTGGGCGAGCAGCCGGGTGGCCTCCGGCGACTCCCCGGCGGCGTCGGCCTGCTCCGCGGACAGGCCGTCCAGCTTCGGGGTGATCTCGTTCCGGTACACCCCGGCCAGGACGGAGCCGAGGACCGCGACCCCCAGGACGCCGCCGATCTGCCGCATCGAGTTGTTGACGGCCGAGCCCGCACCGGTCCGGTCGGCGGGCAGGACGGACATGATGGCCTCGGTGGTGGGGGCGACCGCGGCGCCCATGCCCAGGCCCTGGAGGACCAGGAAGACCCAGAACAGGCCCAGGCCGCTGTTCTCGTCGAGGAAGACATAGCCGAAGAAGCCCACCGTGGCGATCAGCATGGCGCAGGTCACCACGGCCCGGACGCCGTACAGCCGGACCAGCCGGGCCGACAGCGGGGCGCCCAGCAGCACGCCGAGGGCCACCGGGGCGATGGACAGTCCGCACTCCAGCGGCGTCTGGCCGTGGACGCCCTGGAGATAGAAGCTGGTGTAGTACATCGAGCCGTTCACCCCGAAGAAGGTGAGCATCACCGCGACGCTCGCGCCGGTGAACCGCACGTTGCGGAACAGCCGGACGTCGAATCCGGGACTCGACACGCGTAGTTCGATCAGAACGAAGACGGCGACCAGGACCGTGCCGCCGGCCAGCGAGCCGAGGACGGCCGGGCCGGTCCAGTCGTTGCGGTGGCCGCCCTCGATGACGCCCCAGACGACGGCGAACAGCCCGGCGGTGGAGAACAGCACACCCAGCGGGTCGAACTTCTTACGGACCTTGGCGACCGCTCCGGGCAGATAGACGAACGAGCCCACCGCGCACAGCACCACGATCGGCACATTGACCAGGAAGATCGCGCCCCACCAGAAGTGGTCCAGGATCGCGCCGCTGATCATCGGGCCGGTGGCGATGGCGATACCGCTGGAGCCGGACCAGATGGCGATGGCCATGGCGCGGTGGCGCTCGTCGAAGACCTGGGCGATCAGCGCGAGCGTCGCGGGCATGATCAGGGCGCTGCCCAGACCCATCACCCCACGGGCGACGATGAGTTCGTCGGCCGAGCCGGAGTAGGCGGCCCAGACGGAGGCGGCGCCGAAGACGAGCATGCCGATGAGCAGCAGCCGGCGGTGGCCGTACCGGTCGGCGAGCACCCCGCCGGTGAACAGCAGCACCGCGAAGACCAGCGTGTACGAACTGATGCTCCACTGGAGCTGGTTCGGGCTGGCGCCGAGACCTTCGTCCGGGTCGGCCAGGGTCTTCAGCGCGACGTTGAGCACGGTGTTGTCCAGCCATACCGCCAGTTGGGACAGGACGAGCACCGACAGAGCGAGCCATTGGCGGCCGGTCGGCGACCGAGGCGGGTCGGCCGGCGCGGCGGCGGTGGTCGCGGTGTTCTGTGCAGCCATGTGTGCGGCGCCTTTCGGGACCCGGGGATGGGTGGGTCCGCCGTCGTACGGCAAGGGACTCGTGCTGGCTTGAAGCGAAGTTATCAATGGGGACCGGGAGCCGCAGCCTCTTGGGCACAAGGACAAGGCTTATCTCGGCCTGAGTGAAGCCTGAGAACCGGTATATTCCCGCCGATGATAGGGCTCGTATACCCCACTGGGTATGCCTTGCGATCGGGTGCGCACCCTCGTTACTGTGCCGAAAAAGGAACCGGGGGGTGTCCTTTGAGCCAATTTCGAATTCAACAAGACGACGGTACGCCCATTGATGGAATTGAGGGGGAAGTGGGCGTGAGGGGGGCGATTCGGGCGGAGCCGGAAACGGGGGCCGACCACCTCGAACAGACCCTCGGGCAGGCGCTGCACCTGCTCGAGTCCGCCGTGCGCCACCACCGGCGCGCCACCCTCGCCTGTGTGACGGCCGACCTGCCCGTGGAGGGCGAGGCCGTGGCCGGATGGGTGGCCCGGCTGGTGCTGCGGGCCGAAGAGGACGTGATCTGGTCGCTGCCGGAGGTCGCCTCCGACGAGCACGCCAAGCTGACCGCCCAGACGTTCGCGCAGCTTCTGGACAAGGGCGTCCGGGTCAGGCTGCTGTGCCCGCAGGCGGTCATCCGGGGCGCGCGCTGGCAGCGGACCGTGGGGGAGCTGGGGCCCCGCGTGGAGGTGCGGGTGTCCAGCGCCGTACGCCAGGAGCTGGTCGTGGTGGACGGCGCCGCGGTCATCGCCCCCGACGCGGCGCCGGGGGAGCCGGGCGGGTCCCGGGCCTCGATGATCCAGAACTCGACCGTGGCCGACATGCTGTACGGGCTGCTGTGCGGCATGTGGGACGCGGCGCAGCGGCCGACCCGGCCGCTGTCCTTCGAGGGCGGGGCGCGGGGCAGGGTGCTGCGCGAGGTCCTGACCCTGATGGCAGAGGGGTACAAGGACGACGCGGCGGCCCGGAAGCTCGGGCTTTCGGTGCGTACGTACCGGCGCTATGTGGCCGACATCATGCGGGACCTGAGGGTCGAGTCGCGTTTCCAGGCCGGAGTGCGGGCTGTGCGCGCGGGGCTCATGGAGCCGTACCCCGACTGAGCCGCGCAACGGTCCGCCCCCCCGCAGGGCGATATGGCTCGATCTCATGGGTTCCAGGGTCTTTAGTAGTCCCCCTAGAGATATGCCGCGGCCGCGCGCGCCGCGGCCGTCCGGTGTGGCCTGAAGCTGCCTCGAGCTGCCTGAAGCTGCCTGGCGGAGCCCCGGGCGGGCCACCCGCGCGGCTTTGCGGGCGATACGGTCCTGTCCGTACCCCTTTTGCTGGCAACTTGCTGCAGCTTTACTGCGTACAACACCTGTGAACGGCCCATGGGCGGCAGGTTTATGACAGCCGAGGTTACCAATCGGTCACCTCAGGCGAGGGGTGTGACAGCTAGTGGACTCCGGGGTTGTCGCGATCTGGAACCGGCGCTTAGCGTCATGGGCACGTTCCTCGCTTTGCCCATGCCCAAAAATGGAGGTGCGCGGTAATGGCCGCCATCGTCGAAGAGCGCCAGGAAACAATCAAGGAAATCGTCACGGATATCCTTGAGATAGATCCGGACGAGGTCACCGAGACCAGCCTCTTCAAGGAAGAACACGACGCGGATTCGCTGCGGGCCATAGAGATTCTGGCGGCCCTGGAAAAGGAGTTCAACGTCGTCATCCCGCAGGCGCAGCTCAGCCGCATGATCAACCTCGAGGGTGTCTACGAGGTCGTCTCCGAAGCGGCCGGCTGGTAACGGACACCGTGGCGGACTCAAGCGAAGGCAGGGCGATATGCAGGGTGAGCCGGCCCGCAGGGTCGTGATAACGGGTCTCGGAACGGTGTCCGGCATCGGTGTCGGCACCGCCGAGTTCCTTGCCGGACTGCGGTCCGGGAAGAGCGCCGCGAAGCCGATCACCGCTTTCGACACCGAGGGGTTCGACCACGCCACGGCGTGCGAGATCACCGACTTCGACCCCGGCGAGTGGATCCGGCACCTCGATGTCCGGACCCTCGGCCGGGCCAGCCAGTTCTCCGTATCGGCCGCCCGAATGGCGTTGGCCGACGCCGGACTGACCGAGCACGATCTGCGGGACGTCCCGACACTGATCTCCGTCGGCACCACCGACGGAGAGTCCAGGGACCTGGATCACCTGGTCGAGGTGGAGGTCGACCAGGGGCCCGAGCAGATGGACGCCGTCGTCGCCCGCCGGGTGCCCGCCGGGCGGCTCTCCGCCGCGATAGCGCAGGAGTTCGGCCTCACCCGGGTGGAAGCCGTCACCCTCCCCACCGCCTGCGCGGCGGGGAACTACGCGATCGGCTACGGCTTCGACGCCATACGCGGCGGAGACGTGGACTTCGCACTGTGCGGCGGCGCCGACGCCCTCTGCCGCAAGACGTTCACCGGCTTCTACCGGCTGGGCACCATCGCCCCCGAGCGCTGTCAGCCATTCGACAAGGACCGCAAGGGAATCCTCACCGGCGAGGGCGCGGGCATATTGCTGCTGGAGAGCCTGGAATCGGCGCTCGCCCGCGGCGCCCGTATCTACGCGGAAGTCCTCGGATACGGCCTCAACTGCGATGCGCACCACCCCGTCGCGCCCCACCAGGACAGCGTGGCCCGCTGCATGCGGATCGCCCTGGAGAATGCCGAAGTCAAGCCGGAGGAAGTCGACTTCATCTCCGCACACGGCACCGGAACCAAGGCCAACGATGTCACCGAGGCGCGCGCCATCCGCCAGGTCTTCGGGGAGGACGACCCGCCCCGCACCGTATCCGTCAAGTCGATGATCGGCCACACCATGGGGGCGGCCAGCGCGCTGGCCGCCATCGCCTGCTCCCTCGCCCTCACCGAGGGCTTCATCCCGCCGACCATCAACCACGCGGAGACCGACCCCGAGTGCGCGCTCGACGTCGTGCCCAACCGGGCCATCGACGCCGATGTGAAGATCGTGCAGAACAACGGCCTGGCCTTCGGCGGCAACAACGCCGTCGTGATCTTCGGCAAGCGCGACACGGACTGGTCATGAGCCAGCTGGTGACCGGCGCGGGCGCCGTGGCGAGCGTGGGCGAAGGCGTCGACGAGGTCTTCGCGGCGCTGTGCGCGGGCACCAGCGGACGATGTGGACTGCGCGGCTTCGACCCGGACAGATACCGGGCGCGCCACGCGTACGAGATCGACGACCGCCCCGCCACGGGCGGCGACATACCCGGCCGCGCCACCGCGTGGCTGCTGCGCGCCGTCGCCGAGGCCGCCGCCCAGGCCGGCCTCGGCGACGATCTGAGCCGGGTGCCGGTCCTGGTCGGCACCGGCCTGCGGGAGCTGCGCTCCGCCGAACTGGCGTGGCGCGACGGCACCCCCTTCGACCCCGACCGGCTGCACTTCGGCCCCGCGCTGCGCGCCCGCTTCGGCGCGGAGCGCAGCTACACCTTCTCGGGCGCCTGCTCGGCCTCCCTGTACGCGCTCGCCCTGGCCGCCGATCTGCTGGCCACCGGCGCCGAGGACACCGTGGTCGTGGCCGGGGTCGACACCCTCACCGAGAGCATGTTCGGCCTCCTGGACCGGGTCCACGCCGAGCCGCCCGAGCGCGTCCAGCCCTTCGACCGGGCGCGCCGCGGGGTGCTGATGGGCGACGGCGCGGCGGCGGTGGTGCTGCGGCGGGACGAGCCGCAGAGGGAGCAGACGCGGGAGGGAGCGGCCGCCGGTGTGCTTTTGGGGCGGTTGCGCGCCGTCAGCATGAACTGTGACGCGCGTCATGTCACCGCCCCCGACCCCAAGGGGATCGCCGAGGCGGTGCACGAGGCGCAGTGGCGGGCAGGCGTCAAACCGTGCGACATCGACCTGGTCATGCTGCACGGCACCGGCACCCTGCTCAACGACGAGGCGGAGGCGACGGCCATCGCCGAGGTCTTCGGCCACGACGTGGGGTCGCCCCTGATGACCGCCATCAAGTCCATGACCGGCCACACCTCCGGCAGCTCCGGGCTGCTGAGCCTGATCGTCGCGCTCAAGTCGCTGTCCACGGGCCAGGTGCCGCCGACCCTCGGCCTGACCGACCCGGTCGCGGAGGCGGCGGACTTCCGCTTCGTACGGGAGCGGATCGAGGGCGCCGAGCTGAACGTCGCGCAGATCGACGCCTTCGGGTTCGGGGGCGTCAACGCGGTGGCCATCGTGGAGCGGGTGGGCGCGGGTGCGGGCGCGGGTGCGGGTGGGAGGGCTGGGTCATGACACTCAAGGCCCCGCAGAATTTCGAGGCCCCTTTAGTTTCCCCAAAAATTGTTGTCACCGGAGTCGGGCTGGCCCTGCCGGGCGCCGACACTCCCCGGGAACTGCTGCGCGCCGTCGCTGAGTCTGGTGTGGACCGGACGTACGAAGCGTTCGACACGGGCGCCCGTATCGGCCGCCGCGGCCACCGTTACAAGGACCGCGCGACCCAACTGGCCCTGTGCGCCGCGCAAGGCGCGCTGCGGGACGCCGCCCTGATCCCCGGAGACAGCGAGGAGCTGACCGTGCCGGGCGGGACGGTGGGCGTCGTCGCCAGCTCCAACCTGGGCAACCTGGACACCGCGTGCCTCACCGCCGCCGCCATCGCCGAGGACTCGGTGGCCGGCCTCAGCCCCATGGGCCTGCCGAACGCCTCCAGCAATGTGGTCGCCTCCTGGGCGGCCATCCGCTTCGGCCTGCGGGGCCCCAACCTGATGCTGTGCAACGGCGCCACCTCCGGCCTGGACGCCGTCCACTGGGCCGCCACGCTGGTGGCCGCCGGGCGGGTGCGCCGCGCGCTGGTGATCGGCGTCGAGACGCACAACGCGGTGGTGGAGGGGCTGTTGTGCGGTTCGCCGGGCGGCTCCACCTCCCCCGAAGACCTGCTGCTCGACGGGGCGGGCGCCCTCGTCGTCGAGGGCGTCGCCTGGGCGCGCGAACGGGGCGTCGAGCCCGCGGCCGTTCTGGGCCGCTACGCACGTCGGACCGAACTCGCCGCATGCGTACGGGCGTTGCTGCCCAAGGACGCCGCGCCCGGGGTCTGGTTCACCCCCGAGGGCTACGGCACGCCCCGCGACGCGCGCGCCGCTGCCGACCCCGTCCCCGACGGCGTCCCGCGACACGACCTCACCACCGCCTTCGGCCGCGCCTCCGGCGCGCTGGGCGTGCTGCAGTGCGCCGCCGCGGTCGGCTGGCTGGGCACGGCCGAGGGCCGGGCCGACGCCGGGGACGCGCTGATCACCAGCGGCGACGACACCGCGGACGCCGTGGCCGCACTGCTGCTCAGCCCTCCCGGTCGGCTCGCCGCCGCCCCCCGGCAGCCGGGCGGAGCCGCCGCATGAACACCGCAGACGCCCCGGGGAGATTCGTCGAGGTACGCCTGGTCCGCCCGGCCGCCCCTGACTCCGTCACTCCCGCAGCGGCTGAGCCAAAGGGCGCGCGAGGACCCGAGCGCCCGGAGGCGAAGCCGCTGAGAAGGAGGGTGCTGCTGTTGCACGGGCTGGCCGGTGGCGCCGCCGTATGGGACGGCTTCAGCGGACTCGTCGACCCGGCCTGGGAGGTGTGGGCGGCCGATCTCCCCTGGAGCGGCTTCTCGCGGCCCGGCTGGCCGGACCGCCCGGTCACCCACTGGGTGGCGGAGGCCGTGGCCCGGGTGCCCGGCGGTCCCGATGTGATCGCCGGCCACTCCTTCGGAGCCGCCGCGCTGCTCTCCTGGCTGGCCGAGACGTCCGCCGAGGACCACGCGCCCGCCGAGGACCACGCGCCCGCCGAGGTTTCCGGGGTCATTCTCGTTTCCCCCTTCTACCGGGCGCGCAAGCACGACTTCGACTGGGCCACGCTCTCGTTCTACGTCAACAACTTCGACCAGATCCTCGAAGACGGCCTGCGGGTGAGCGCCGGTGACCGGCTGTCCCCCGACGTACGGCGCCACATGGCGCTGAAGGTCCGCGAACACGTCGGCCCGTACGGCTGGATGCGCTTCTTCGAGACGTATCTGGCGACCCCTCGGCTGCCGGTCGAGCGCCTGCGGACCCCGTTCCTCATCGTCAGCGGGGAACGGGACAAGGCCGCTCCGGCCGCCGAGGCCATGGGGCTGGCAAAGGCGCTGCCCGACGCCGATGTGCGCGTGCTCACCGACGTCGGCCACTTCCCGATGGTCGAGCGCGCCGACGAGTTTTCGGAGGCGGTCAACGGCTTCCTCCGCACTGTTGCCGCCCGGCACCCCCGGCCGGGCGAAGCCCTTTCTGTTCCCGATGGAGTACACCTGATGACAGCTGCGGTCGCGCCGACACTGACCAAGGCCCTGCTCGCCGATACCACCACCGTGCGGCTGCGCCCCCGCTACGAGGGCTCCAATATCTGCACCTGGATCGGCTTCAAGCACGTCAACTACCTCGTGGAAGAGGCCGTGCTGATCCACTTCGCGCACTGCGGGGTGCCGGCCCGGCTGCTGTACGAGGAGTACGGGCTCGGCCTGGACATCGTCGGCCTGGACAGCCGCATCCTGCACGCGTTCCACATGGACGACGAGGCGGAGGCGGAGGTGGTGCCGGACACCTCGGCCGACGACGGCACCCTCGGCTTCCGGGTGACCATCCGGGTCGACCGCGACGATTCGACGCTCAAGGCCGTCACCTCCAAGGTGCGTGTCTCGCTGCGTACGGACACCTATCTGGACCCGCCTGTCGAGGCGCCTGAGGAGCTCGCCCCCTTCACCGTCGGCCGGCTCGGCGGGCACGAGGGCGCGGCGGAGGCGGCCGGGGCCTGTGTGGCGGCGGACGCGGTGCTGGCGGCGGGCGGGGACGAGGCGGCGGTGCTGGCGGCCCTGACCGAGGGCCGTAACGCCTACGCCTGGAAGTGGAACATCACCTATCCCTACTGCCACTTCACCGAGCGCCTTCAGATGTCCGGCTATCTGCGGCTCATGGAGGAGGCCAAGGACCGCTTCGTCCTCGACCGCGGCATATCCATCAAGACCCTGCTGGACGACCGCAAGTGGATCCCCGTCGTGCCGCACTCCGTGATCCGCGTCGTCGACGAGGCGCTGATGGAGGAAGACCTCTACACGGTCTACACCGTGGAGGAGATCTTCAAGGACTTCACCTACACCTCCCGCATGGACTGCTACGTCGTCCGCGACGACAGGCTCACGCTCACCGCGACCGGCCGGATCGTGCACGGCTACGCGGTGATCGAGAACCGCCGCGACTGGCATCTGGTCCCCTTCGACCAGCGGGTGCTGAGCGCGCTCGGCGGAAAGCTCGCGGCGCCCGGAAAGCCCGGCGGCAGCTGATGGACGCCGACACCCCCGACGTACTGGTCACCGGCCTGGGCGCGCTGAGCTGCGTGGGCTCGGGCACAGGCGCCCTGTGGCGGGGCATGCACACCGCGCGCAGTGCGCCGACGCGGGTGCCCGATCCGCTCGCGCATATGGACCATCCGCATATGTATCTGGTGCCGGAGGCCGATCTGCCGGTCGGGCCGGAGGAGTTGGACGGGCTGCCGCTGGGGCGCGCCTCCCAGTTCGCCATCGAGGCGGCGCGCGAGGCGGTCGAGAGCGCGGGGCTGACCGGGCTGGCCGGGGTGGACCCGCGCCGGGTGGCCGTCGCGATCAGCAGCGGCATGGGCGACTCCGATCTGCATGAGCGGCGGCGCGCCGGCGAGCCCGCCAAGCACGACCGCTGGGCGCCCGTCTTCCCGGTCGCCTCGGCGGTCGGCGCATGGCTCGGCGCGCAGGGCGCCAACACCAGCCTCAGCAACGCCTGCGCCGCCAGCGGCTATGCCCTGTCCGTCGCCGCCGATCTGATCCGCTCAGGCGAGGCGGACGTGGTCCTCGCCGGCGGCACCGAGGCGTACTCCCGCACCGCGCTGGCCTGCTTCAACCGGCTGGGCGCGATCGACCCCGAGCGGTGCCGCCCGTTCGCCGCCGACCGGCGCGGGACGATCTTCGGCGAGGGCGCCGCCGTACTGGTCCTGGAGTCGGCGGCGCACGCACGCGCCCGGGGCGCGAAGACGGTCTACGCACGCCTGGCGGGCACCGGCTGGAGCTGCGACGCGTACCACGCGACCGCGCCCGAGCCCGGCGGTGCGCAGATCGAGCGCGCGATGCGCGAGGCCCTACGGGAGGCGGACCCGGCCCTCGACCCGGCCCCCGGTCAAGGCCCGGACCCGGCTCCCGACCCGGCCCTGGACCCGGCGCTCGACCCGGCTCCCGATACGGCTTCCGGGGCGGCGGGCCCTGGCCCGCTCGGGTTCGTCGTGCCGCACGGCACCGGCACCGAGCTCAACGACGTCGTGGAGGCCCGGGCGCTGTCCGCCGTGCTCGGCGAGGCCGCCCCGCTCACCCCGCTCTACAGCGTCAAGGCGCTGCTCGGCCACACCGGCGGCGCGGCGGGCGCCTTCGCCGCGCTGGCCGCCGTACTCGTACTGCACCACAAGACGCTCCCGCCGAACGTGCCCGTGGGCGCGCTCGACCCCGAGTGCGAGGTGCCGCTGCCCGCCGAGCCGACCCCCATGACCGCGTCCTACGGCCTGGTCAACGCCTACGCCTTTGGTGGTAACAACGTCTCGCTCGTGCTCCAGGAGGCGTCCTCATGACCGCTGAACTGATCGTGTCGGGCGTGGGGACGGTGCGCCCCGAGGGGTTCGACTTCAAGACCGCGCTCGGCCGCCGCGGCTACAAGTACCTGCCCACCGCCTCCCAGTACTTCCTCGCCGCCGCCAAACGGGCCCTGGCCGACATCGGGCAGGACGACCCCCTGGTGGCGGTCGACGCCGAGCGCCGCGCCGCCGCCGTCGGCACCAACAGCGCGGCCGCCTCGCTGCACGACGCGATGGACCGTACGGTCATGGAGACCGGTGCCGCCGAGCTGAGCCCGGTCCTCGCCCCGTACTTCTCCATCAACCTCTTCGGCAGCCGTCTGGCGATGGAGCATGAACTCAAGGGCTTCAACGTCACCTTCGTCAGCCCCCGGGTCGCCGGTCTCGAAGCCATCGAGACCGGTCAGCGCGCCCTCGCCGCCGGCCGGGCCGGCTGGCTGCTGGCCGGGGCCACCGAACAGGTGCTGGCCGAGGACGAGCCGGGGGCGGACACCTCCGAGGCCGGGGCGGTCGCCCTGGTGCTGGAGCCGGCGGCCGCCGTCGCGGCGCGCGGCGGGCGGGCGTACGGCCGGGTGGCGGTCCGCTCGTTCTTCCTGCCGCCCGCCGTGGCCGCCGGCGCGTACGGCGCGGAGCGCGCCCGGGCGCTGATCGACGGCGCGCTCGATCCACTGGGCCATGTCGACGACGGCCCGCTGCCCATCACGGCCGTACTCGACGACTCCCCGGTGGGCCAGGCATTCGCGGCGGCGCTGGGGGAGCGGGCCGAGCGCGTGTCCGCGGGCGCCGGCTGTCTGGAGCCGGTGGCGCGGGTCGCCGCCGCTCTGGTGGACGGGTCGGGCCCGGCGCGACTGGTGCTCACCGCGGCGGCGGAGGGGAACGCCGCCGTGTGCCTCGTCACTCCCGGCGGCCCCGATACGGGAGTTGGCACAAAGGCCGAAACACAAGCCGAAACACAAGCCGAAGCACGAGCGGAAGATGGCGGAGGGTGAGCGGCTGATGATCACATCACTCAAGGGCTCCTGGTGCCTGATCCTGGGCGCGTCCAGCGGCATGGGCCTGGCCACCGCCCAGGAACTGGCGCGCGAGGGCGTCAACATCCTGGGCGTCCACTTCGACACCGCGGAGGGGCAGGACAAGGCCGCCGTCGCGCGCGAGGAGCTGTGCGCCCACGGAGTCCAGGCGCACTTCTTCAACGCCAACGCGGCCTCCGCCAGAACCCGGGAGGAACTGCTGCCGCAGTTCGCCGAGCTGACCGGCGAGTCCGGCGTCAGGATCCTGGTGCACTCCCTCGCCTTCGGCACCCTGCTGCCCTTCGTAGCCCCCGAGGGCGAACCGGGCGTGACCTCCCGCCAGATGAACATGACGCTCGACGTGATGGCCCACTCCCTCGTCTACTGGACGCAGGACCTGTTCACCGCGGGCCTGCTGCGCGAGGGCGCGAAGGTGTACGCGATGACCAGCGCGGGCGGCGCCCGCGTCATGCCCAGCTACGGTGCCGTGTCCGCGGCCAAGTCCGCGCTGGAGTCGCATGTCCGCCAGCTCGCCATGGAGCTGGCCCCCTCCGGCATCGCCGTCAACGCGCTGCGCGCCGGGGTGACCGTGACCCCGTCCATGGAGCGCATCCCGGGCAGCGACCGGCTCGCCGAGTACGCGCGCGGGCTCAATCCGCACCACAGGCTGACCCGGCCCGAGGACGTCGCCGAAGCCATCTCCCTGCTCTCCCGCACCGACTCCTCCTGGATCACCGGCAATGTGATCGGGGTCGACGGCGGCGAAATCCTGACCTGACCGCACGCTGACCTGACCGCACGCTGACCGACCTGAGCTGACCGACCTGACCTGAATCAACTTGTACGCCGAGGACCGACGATGACCAGTGCAGACACCGGCGGCGCACCGCCGCGGCGGCCGGGCGGCGCCCTGCGCGCCCCCGCGGCGCCGCTGCTGGGCATCGTCGGCGCGGCCAAGCACGCGTATCAGCTCTACCACCCCCCGCTGCCCGCCGGCCGCGCCCGCACCCCGGCCGACAAGGGGCTGCCCCTGCTCCACAAGACCGTGGTGGCCTCCTTCGACGGCGTCCCGCTGCGCGCCTGGGTGGTGCCGGGCGCCGGGCCGCACACCGTGATCGTGTGCCACGGCATGGGCCGCACCAAGTCCATGGCGCTCGGCCATATCGAACTGCTCCACCGGGCCGGCCACCACGTCATCGCGTACGACATGCGCAACCACGGGGACAGCGGCGGGGACCGGGCGCTGGGCCGTATGGCCGAGCGCTACACCAGCGATCTGCGGGACGTACTCCTCGCCACCGCCGCCGACCCCCGGCTGCGCGGTGGCGCCATCGCCCTGTACGGGTTCTCCTTCTCGACCTGGCCCGCGCTCCAGGTGGTGCGCCGCTCCCGGGTGCCGGTGGCCGCCGTGATCGCGGACAGCGGCCCGGCGTACGACGTCCCGGCCGGGCTGCGCCACTTCGCGGCGCTGCGCGGGCGGACCCTGCCGCCCTGGCTGCGCGGGCCGTTCACGCTCGCCGCCTACGAGCGCGCCTTCGAGTTCTTCGCGATGCGGATGCTGCGCCTGGCCGACTGGCCGCCGGACCTGTCCGCGTACGACACCCGGCTGATGTTCATCGCGAGCGCCGACGACACCTTCGTCCGCCCCGACGCCGTCGCGCGGACCGCCCGCCACTACCCGCGCGCCGAGTACTGGACGGCGGCCGGGGCCCCGCATATGCGGGGGCTGCGGTTCGACGCGGCGGAGTACGAGAAGCGGGTCCTCGGCTTTCTGGCCGAGGCGTTCGACACGTCCGAGGGGGCCATGGGGGGTGGGCGGCCATGACCGACCAGCCGCTGGACCACCTGCTCGTCGAGAGCGGCGGGGCGGAGTCCGGGCCCGCCTGCGAACGGTTCGTCGGCGACGCCGTACGGCTGCTCCAGGACGGCCACCGGGTGGTGCTGTTCCTCGTCGAGAACGGGGTGACCGCCGCCGTGCCCGGCGCCTCGCCCCGCGTCGCGACCTTCCTCCAGGGCGGCGGCGAGCTGTGGGTGGACGCCTTCTCGGCGGCCCAGCGCGCCCTCCCCGCCGAGGATCTGCTGCCCGGATCCCGCCTCGCGGACATGGACGAGGTGGCGGACCGGCTGCTGGAGCCCCGCTTACGGGCGGTGTGGCACTGATGGCCTGGTCGCCGCCCCCCACCGACGTACTGCTGCAACTCCTCGGCGCCCCGCACCAGACCGAACTCGTCAGCTCAGCGCTGCGGCTGACGACCGCGCTGCTCGGCAAGGGCGCCCGGGTCCAGGTGTGGGCCTGCGGCGACGCCACCCGGCTGACCTGGACGGGCCTCGGCGAGACCAAGCCGCGCAACTACGGCGACTGGGAGCGGGAGTACCCCTCCGCCACCCGGATCGTGCGCGAGCTGCTGACCGACCACCCGGACCGCCTCTACTGGTACGTCTGTGCCTTCTGCGCCGAGGAGCGGGGCGCGGCCGACCAGATCCCGCAGGTGCGCAGGCGGCCCATGTTCAAGTACGCCGAGCACGTGGCCGTGGCCGGCAAATGCCTGTCCCTGGGGGTGCACTGACATGCCCGAGACGACGGCACGCTGGCTGGTGATGATCGAACGGGCCTATCGGGGCGCGGTCGAGCGGCAGTTCGCCGACGTACTGTCGCTGATCACCGAGTTGCACCGGCAGAGCGGCGGCACCGATCTCGCCCTGCGCGGACTCGCCGCCAGCTACGCCCTGACCACCGACTACGAACCGGCGGTACGCATCGGCGGCCGCACCCTCGACACCCTCCCCGACCCGCGCGCCACGGTGCGGGACATCCTCGCCGCGGGGGTGGCCGTACTGGTCGAGGAGCCCGACCTCACCGCGCTCGGCCGCACCGCCGCGGACCGGCTGCTGCCCGGCGTACGAGTCGTCGAAGGAGGCGGACTGGCCGCCCGCTGGTCCTCGTACGAACAGGTGTGGTTCCTGTGACCGGGCCCGAGAGTGACGACCCGGGCCGTCAGCGCTCCGCCCACCCGCACACTGCCCCAGCCCTCTCCCGAAGGAGTGCACGGATCCATGGTCTTCGCCACCGCCACCAGCGGCCCGGTCATCTCCGCCTGGGCCGCCATATCTCCGCTCGGCCTGCACGGGGCGGACTTCGCCACCGGGCTGCACTCCGGCCGCAGGGCCGGTAAGCCACTGGACCCCGAGGAGTGGTCGGTGCCCTTCCACGAGGCCTGCCTCGTGCCCGACTTCCACATCAAGCAGATCCTGGGCCGCAAGGGCACCCGCTCCATGGACCGGGCCACCGGCCTGGCCGTGACCGCCATCGGCCAACTCCTCACCGACGAGCGACCCGAACGCCTCCCCGGTGTGGGCGAGGACACCGGCGTGGCGCTGGGCACCAGCACCGGAAGCGCCCAGTCCATCATGGACTTCACCCGTGACTCCCTGGTCGGCGAGCGCCCCTTCTTCGTGGACCCGGCCCGGTTCCCCAACACGGTCATGAACTGCGCGGCCGGGCAGACCGCCATCTGGCACGGGTTCAAGGGCCCCAACACCACCATCGCGGGCGGCCGCGCCACCGGGCTGCTCACCCTCCAGTACGCGCTGCGGCTGCAGCGCGCCGGGCGGGCCACCACCGTGCTGTGCGGGGCCGTTGAGGAGTTCTCCTCCGCCCGCGCCTGGCTGGAGTGGCACTCCCGCGCCGACGGCGACACCGCGGCCGTGCTCGGCGAGGGCGCGGCGGTGTGGCTGCTGGAGCCGGAAGCGGCCGCGCGCGAACACGGGCGCGTCGGCCTGGTCGAGGTGGCGGGCCTCGAGTTCGGGTTCGCCGGCGACCCCGAGGGCGGCGCCGGGCGGGCCCGTACGGTGCTCGCCGACGTGGTACGGCGGCTGCTGGACCGTACGGGCGTGGAGCCCGGCGGGATCTGGGCGGTCGCCGATTCGCAGGCGCCGGGCGCGGAGGGGGAGGCGGAGCGCGCCGCCCTCGCGGAGGTGCTGGGCGGCCATGAGCCGCTGCGGATATCGGCCGTCGACTCCATCGGGGACACCTACGCCGCCTCGGCGGCCTTCCAGATCACCGCCGTGCTGGCGCTCGCCGAGCGGTCGGACACCGCCCCCGGCAGCCTGGCCCTGGTCACCTCGGTGGACCGGGACGGCGTGGTCGGCGCGGCCTTGCTCAGGACCCGGCCACAAGCGACCACGTAACACGCGCGGGACCACCGTGAGGAGCTGGTTGAGATGACGAACGACGACAGAGCGAACACAGAGAACAGAGCGAGCACAGACAACGGGAACGCCCGCACCGCCCTTGTCTTCCCGGGCCAGGGCGCCCAGAAGCAGGGCATGGGAGAGGTGTGGCGGGAGGCGGAGTCCTGGCCGCTGGTCGCCGGGATCTCCGAGCACACCGGAGTGGACGTCGAGGACCTGCTGCTGAAGGCCGACGACGAGACACTGCGCCGCACCGACCTGGCCCAGATCGCCGTGTTCACCACCGAAGTGCTCGCCCACCGCGAGGCGGTAGCGGCCGGCGTGCTGGGCGAGGTGGTCGCGTGCGCGGGGCACAGCCTGGGCGAGTACACCGCGCTGTACGCGGCGGGGGCGCTGTCGCTCGCCGACGCCGCGCGCCTGGTCGCCGCCCGCGGCCGTGCCATGCGCGTCTGCGCCGAGCGGTCGCCGGGCACCATGGCCGCGGTGGTCCGCCTGGACGCGTCGACCGTGGAGGCGCTGGCCGCGCGGGCCCAGGAGGCGGGCGAGGAGCTGTGGGTCGCCAACGTCAACGCGCCCGGCGCCATCGTCGTCTCGGGCACCGCCGAGGGCGTGGCGCGGCTCGGCGAGTCGGCCGTCGAGAGCGGCGGCAAGGTGATCCCGCTCAAGGTCGGCGGCGCCTTCCACAGCCCGCGCATGGCGGATGCGGCGGCCGAGCTGGAGGCGGCGCTGACGGCCGTGGAGTTCGCCGCCGAGCACATGCCCGTCGTCGCCAACGTGGACGCCCACGCGTACACCGACGGCGGTCGGTGGCGGGACCTGGAGCTGCGTCAGCTCACCAGCCCGGTGCGCTGGGAGGAATGCGTCCGCACGCTCGCCGGTGAGCTCGGCTGCACCCGCTTCGTGGAGCTCGGCCCCGGCCGCCAGCTGACCGGGATGATCCGCCGTATCGCCAAGGACGCGGCCACCGTCCCGGTCGACTCGTCCGCCGCCCTCGCCAAGCTGACCGCCCCTTCCGACTGAGACGCCCGACTGAGCACCCCCGACTAGAACCGCGAGGAGAACACCCATGGCAGACACCGCCGCCGCCCTGGACCTGGAGGAGCTCCGAGCCTTCGTCGCCGACGTCCTCGACGTCGAGGAGGAGGAGGTCACCGACGACGCCGACTTCGTGGAGGAGCTGGGCGTCGACTCCCTCATGGCCCTGGAGGTCATGGTCGTCCTGGAGAAGAAGTACTCGGTGAAGCTCCAGGAGCAGGAGATGAAGGAGATCACCTGTCTGAGCAACGTCTATGACCTGCTGGCCTCGAAACTGGAGAAGTGAGGTGACGACGACAACCGCGTGCGGACCGGTCGACGGCACCATCGAGGTCGTCGACCCCGGGGCCCCGGGCGGCCGCCCGGCCCGGACCAGGGTCCTCATCGACGCGACCGAGCGGGTGTTCGCCGGACACTTCCCGGGCTTCCCCGTCTTCCCCGGCGTCTGCGTGGTCGAGTACGCCCACCGCGGCGCGCTGGCCACGCTCCCCGAGCCCGGCGAGCACTGGACCCTGGCGGCTGTCGAATCGTCCCGGTTCACCAGCCCGGTCTTCCCCGGCGACCTGCTGAGCTGCGCAATCACCTGGTCGCGGGAGACCGGGCCGCGGGCGGCCGGGGAGTGGCGCTGCCGGGTGGCCGTGTCCACCGGGCGGGGGCCCGTCGCGCTCGTACGGCTGCGCTACGCCCGCGACGGCGGCGGGCAGCGGGAAGCGGCCGTGGCCGAGCGCACCGCCGAAGCGGCGCCCGCGGTCCCGGAGCACCGGACGGAGCACCGGGCGGAGCACCGTACGGTGATCACGACCAGCGAGATCAAGCGGGTGCTGCCGCACCGCTACCCCATGCTGCTGATCGACCGGGTCACCGAGCTGGTACCCGGCGGCCGTGCGACCGGCATCAAGGCGGTGACCTGCAACGAGCCCTGGTACGAAGGGGTGCGGGACAAGGCCGCCGAGGAGGACTACCACTACCCGTGGACGGCCCTGATCGAGTCCTGGTGCCATGTCGCCGGGGTGCTGGTCGCCCACGACCAGCCGAACCCCGATGTGCTCAGCGGTCAGGTCATGCTGCTGGGCGGCATCACCGACGCCACACCGCTGCGCCCGGCCGTCCCCGGTGACCTCGTCGAGCACCGCGTATGGCTGTCCCGCCAGGTCGGCGAGACCTTCATGTTCGAGGGCGAGAGCCGGATCGGGACCGAGACCGCCCTGACCGTCGGCCGACTGGTGATGACCATGCGCCCCGCCGCGGCCCTGACGGACGCGGCTCCCACGGGAGGTGAGTGACCGGATGCCCGATACGGACGAGACGAAGCCCACGACGACCACGCCACCCACGACGCCCCGCGTCGCGTTGGTCTCCGGCGGTTCGCGCGGCATCGGCCGCGCCACGGTGCTGCGGCTGGCCCGGGACGGTTTCGACGTCGCGTTCTGCTACCAGTCCAGCCCGGACGCCGCCCGCAGCCTGGAGAAGGAGGCCGAGGAGTTGGGCGGCGGGCGGGTGATCGGCAAACAGGCGGACGTCTCCGACGCCGACTCGGTGCGCGAGCTGGTCGCCTTCGCGGAGGAGCAGTTGGGCGCCATCGACGTCGCGGTGACCTCGGCAGGCATCACCCAGGACAATCCGCTGCTGCTGATGAAGGACGAGGAGTGGCGGCAGGTGCTGGGCGTGAACCTGGACGGCACATACCACGTGTGCCGCTCGGTGGTCTTCGAGATGATGAAGCGCAAATCCGGCTGCATCGTCAACATCTCCTCGGTCGCCGGGGTGTACGGAAACGCCACCCAGAGCAATTACGCGGCGTCCAAGGCGGGGATCATCGGATTCACCAAGTCGCTCGCCAAAGAGGTCGGCCGCTACGGCATCCGGGCCAATGTGGTGGCGCCGGGCTTCATCGATACGGATATGACCTCCTCGCTGTCGGAAAGTACGCAGAAGGAGGCGCGTAAGAAGATCCCGCTCGGCCGCTTCGGTCGCCCGGAAGAGGTCGCTGACATGGTCGCGTATCTCATCGGGGCGGAGTATGTGACCGGCGCGGTCTTCGAGGTCGACGGCGGCATCGTCATCTGAGCCGTACGGAACACAAACGGAACAGAAAGGGGGGATCAGCGATGGCCGGCAGGCGCGGCAAGGTGCCACGCTTCTATTTCAACTTTCGCAGTCCGTACAGCTGGATCGCCTACCGCGATCTGATGGACCGCTATCCGGATGTCGCACAGACGGTCGAATGGCATCCGTGGTGGGAGCCGGACGCGGACGGCGAACGCCTGATGAAAGAGCACGGCGAGACGTTCCCGTACACCCCGATGACGCGGGAGAAGCACCTCTACATCCTTCAGGACGTACGGCGGCTCGCCCGCGCCCGCGGACTCGACATCAGCTGGCCGCTGGACGAGGACCCGGTGTGGGAGGTGCCGCACCTCGCGTACTTCCTGGCGCTGGAGGCCGGGCACGGCCCCCGGTACATCGAGCGCGTCTACCGGGCCCGCTGGCAGGAGGGGCGCGACATCTGCGATCCGGCGACGGTCGCGGACATCGCCACGGAGCTGGGGCTGCCGGCCGAGCGGCTGGCGGGGGCGGCCGAGGACCGGGAGCTGCGCGAGGGTCCGGCCCTTGCGGCGCTGCTCGCCCTGGGCCGGGACGGGGCGTTCGGCGTCCCGTTCTTCCTCCACGGCTACGACAAGTTCTGGGGGGTGGACCGGCTGCCCGCCTTCGTCGAGTCCGTACGCGCCCGTGCCCGCCCCGATGCCGCGCCACGGCCCGAGCCCGTAGAGCCTGCCGAGGCGCGTGGTGGGCCGGACTTTGCCGCAGCCCGCTCGGGCGACCAGGGCCATGCCGGGGGCTGCGGCTGACCGCACACACGACCCGCACACACGACCCGCACGCATGACCGCACGAACGCCCCGCAAACCTGACCGATTCACCCGAGACGACCGAGACGAGACCGCTCTGACTCCCGACGGACACCCCTTCCCTGCACGGAGGACGCAGATGCCCGAGCCACGGCAGAAGTCGGTACGGTATTCCGCGCTGAAGTCCCGCGTCCTGTCGGCCGCGGCGCTGCCGCTGGCCCCGCTGTACGGGGCCTCGCTGGCGTACCGGGCCTTCCATCCGCGCCGGGCACAGGACGACGGGCATCCGCGGGACTACGGCCTGCCCGCCACGGAGCTGAAGATCCCCTTCGCCGCCCGGAAGTACGTCCACGCCTGGCTGTGCCCCGGATCCGAGCAGAAGGTGGTGGTCCTCGGGCACAGCATGGGGATGAGCAAGACGCGCAGCCTCGGCCACGCCAAGTTCCTGCACGACGCGGGCTACACGGTCTGTCTGTTCGACCACCGCAACCACGGGGCCAGCAGCGTCGACCGGGCGCTGCTGGGCCTCGGCGACCGGTTCGCCAGCGACGTCACCGCCGTCGTCTCCCATCTGCGCGGCAACCAGGGCTACGGCCAGGCCCGGTTGGCCGTCTTCGGCTTCTCCTTCTCCTGCTTCTCGTCCATGTGGGCGCTGACACACGAGGGGTTCGCCGTGGACGCGCTGGTGTGCGACAGCGGCCCCGGTCATGACGTACCGCCGCTGCTGCGCAAGTACCTGGAGGCCGGGATGTTGCCGGTGCCGGCGCCGCTGAGCGGGGAGCCGTCGCTGTCGGTGGTGAAGGGGGTGCTGTGCTCGCTGGCGCCTGCCCTGGTCCGGGCGCAGTGGCCGCCGCCCGCGACGGGGAAGTTCGCCGAGATACCGCTGCTGTTCATGTCGGGGGAGCGGGACGCCATCGTGCCGCCTTCCTCAGTGGACGCGCTCGCCGAGCGTTATGCCCAGGCCGAGACGCATGTCCTGCCGAACGCCGAGCATCTGCTCGGCTTGGAGACCGATCCCGAGGCATACGCGAATGTCGTACTGGATTTCCTCAAGCGGGCCCTGGGGTAGCCACTGACCGTCCTGGACGGACGGTTCTTCTGACAGAGGGAAGAGAGAGCATGCAAAAGGTGCTCATCGCCAATCGTGGCGAAATCGCGGTCCGCGTTGCCCGTGCCTGTCGGGATGCCGGGATCGCGAGTGTTGCGGTCTACGCCGATCCGGACCGGGACGCGGTACACGTGCGCGCGGCCGACGAAGCCTACGCGCTGGGCGGTGACACCCCCGCCGCCAGCTACCTCGACCAGACCAAGGTCCTGGCCGCCGCCGCCGAATCCGGCGCCGACGCCATCCACCCCGGCTACGGCTTCCTGTCCGAGAACGCCGACTTCGCCCAGGCCGTCCTCGACGCCGGCCTCACCTGGATCGGCCCCCCACCGCAGGCCATCCGCGACCTCGGCGACAAAGTCGCCGCCCGCCACATCGCCCAGCGCGCCGGAGCCCCCCTGGTCGCCGGCACCCCCGACCCCGTCACCGGCGCGGACGAAGTCCTCGCCTTCGCCCGGGAACACGGCCTCCCGATCGCGATCAAAGCGGCCTTCGGCGGCGGCGGACGCGGCCTGAAAGTCGCCCGCACCCTCGACGAAGTCCCCGAACTCTACGACTCCGCCGTCCGCGAGGCCGTCGCAGC